>DASZRQ010000038.1:0-29178 GCA_035549115.1 Occallatibacter sp.
CCGAGAGGCGAAGTCATGACCGAACCTGAGCTGCAGGCGCCCGGCCTTTCCCAGTGGCAGCGTGTCACCAGCACATTCTCCGCGCCGTCCAAAACCTTTGACGATATCAAGCGCGGCAACCGCAGTTGGTGGCTGCCGTTCCTAATTGTTCTCATCACTGGTGCGTTTCTTTTCGTGGCGATCACCAAGGAAGTAACATGGCAAACCGTCTACGAGAATCAGCAACGCGCGGCTCCGGCATTTGCCAAACGCATGATGGAAAATATGCCCCCAGAAAGACGAGCAATTGCAGAGAAACAAGGTCCTATCAATCAAGAAGTTACATGGGCGCTCTCGCCGGTAGGCCTTATCTTGATCAATATGGCCTGTGCACTGGTCCTATGGCCCACCATCAATTTTGGTTTCGGCGGCAAAGCCAGTTTTGGTTCCATCTTGGCTGTAACGATGTATGCGACCTTAGTGATGTGGCCGATTAAATTAATCCTCGGCGGTATTGCGCTGTTTGCGGGAGCTTCGCCTGATGCGTTCAGTCCACAAAATGTGGCAGGCACCAACTTCGCGTATTACATGGCAGAGCAATCCGGGGTTTTATGGACCATAGCTCGCTCCATCGACCCACTTATCTTTTGGAATCTTGTCCTCACTTCTATTGGGGTGGCTATTGTGGCCGGCGTCAAGCGCGCATCGGGATACATCGCCGTCTTTGGCTGGTGGGCCATCTTCGTCGTCATCGGCGTGGGCGTCGCGGCCATCACCGGCTGATAGCCGCTTCATCACTCAAAAGCAAAGGGGCGCTCATCCACCGGATGCGCGCCCTTCTTGCTGCCCACTGATCTCTGACTACTGTTTTTCCGCCGCTACTCCGTCCACCGCCGCATAATCAGCGTGGCATTAATGCCGCCGAATCCGAACGAGTTCGACAGCGCCACATCGAACGTGTGCGGCACAGCCTTGTTGGGCACATAATCCAGCTTGCACTCCACGTCGGCGTTGTCCAGGTTGGTCGTCGGCGGCAGCATCTGGTTCTGCAGCGCCAGCACCGTGATGCCCGCCTCCAGTCCGCCCGCGCCGCCCAGCAGGTGGCCGGTCATGGACTTCGTGCCGCTCACCTTCAGCGCGCCGCTCAGCGCGTGCTCGCCAAACACCAGCTCGATCGCCCGCGACTCATTGCCGTCGCCCGCCGGAGTCGAAGTGGCATGCGCGTTCACATAGCCCACTTCCTCCGGCTGAAGGCCCGCGTCCTTCAGCGCCGCGCGCATGCTGCGCTGTGCGCCCGCGCCCTCCGGAGCAATGCCCGTCATGTGATACGCATCCGCGCTCATGCCGTAGCCAATCACCTCGGCCAGAATCTTCGCGCCGCGCTTTTTCGCGAACTCCAGCTCTTCCAGGATCAGCATGCCCGCGCCTTCGCCGATCACAAAGCCGTCGCGGTCCTTGTCGAACGGCCGGCTCGCGCGCGTCGGCTCATCGTTGCGGGTCGAGAGAGCCCGCATCGAAGCGAATCCGCCCACCGAGAGCGGCGTCACTGAAGCCTCCGAGCCACCCGCGATCATCACGTCCGCGTCGCCGTGCAGAATCATCCGCACCGAGTCGCCAATCGAGTTGGCAGACGTGGCGCACGCCGTGGCTGTCGCAGAAATCGGCCCCTGCGCGCCATAGCGGATGCTGATCTGGCCCGCGGCCATGTTCACGATAACCGCGGGAATGAAGAAGGGCGAGATCTTGCGCGGGCCGCCGGCCAGCAGATTGGAGTGTTCCCGCTCGATGATCTCGAAGCCGCCAATGCCCGAGCCGATGAACACGCCTACGCGGTCCGCGATCTCGGGGGTAATCTTCAACCCCGACTGCTCCATTGCCTCGTGCGTGGCCGCAAAGGCAAAGTGGATGAAGCGCCCCATCTTGCGCGCTTCTTTCTTGTCCACAAAGTTCAGCGGGTCAAAGTTCTTCACCTCGGCGGCGAAGGTGACCGGATATCCGGTGGTGTCGAAGCCCTGGATCGGAGCCATACCGCTGGCTCCGGCAAGCAGTTTCTCCCAGACCTCCGCTGCGGTGTTACCCACACCGCACACCAGCCCGAGGCCGGTGATGACAACTCGACGATTCACCAGTTACTTGCCTTTCGACTTTTCGTTCTTCTCGATGTAATCGATCGCGTCCTTGACCGTCTTGATCTTCTCGGCGTCTTCGTCCGGAATCTCGAGGTCGAAAGCCTCTTCGAACTGCATCACCAGCTCGACCACATCGAGCGAATCGGCGCCCAGGTCTTCCTGGAAGCTCGCGCCGGGGGTCACCTCGGCCTCGTCCACCTGCAGTTGCTCGACGATGATCTGCTTCACTTTCTCTTCAACGGCCATGCGTGGTTCTCCTCATTCCTTCGGAACGTACATCTCTCCCGGGATGAGCCCCGGACACTCTGTGCTCCGCCAGCCTACACTACCGGTTCAGGGCGCGGGAGCACAACCGCCGCGCGCCAAAAATGCGCATGGCCCCGAAACTTCAAGTCTACCGGGCGGCTCAATGCGTGTAAAGCGCGCTCCTGCCGGACATTAACCCGCTTTTTCCACCCCTCGTGCCGCCCGTGAATCCGCCGCCAATCCGCCCGCGAATTTCACAGCCGGAAGGCGTACATTAGGCGAAGAGGATTCAGGTCACATGATCGAGGCTGCCATCGCCGTCGTCGCGCTCGTCGCGGGCATTCTGCTGGGTTTCTGGTTCCGCGGACACTCTGCCGCCGCCGAGAAATCCCTCCTGGAGCAGCGCAACCGCGAGTCTGCGGAAGCCCTCGCCCGCGCGCAGGCCGCACTGGGGCAGGCGCAAGTGGAGTCGGCCGCCCGCGTCGGCTTCGAGTCCGTCGCCGCCGAGCGCCAATCCCGCATCGAGGCCATCACCGCCGAGCGCGACGCAGTGCAGCGCGATCTGCAGGCAGAGAAAAACACTACGCTCACCCAGGCCGCGCGCATCAGTGAGCTTGAAACGCAACTCGCCAACGAGCAGAAGAACATCGCCGAGAAAATCGCACTTCTTGAAACCGCGAGAAAGACCCTCGCCGATCAGTTTCAAACCCTCGCCGCCGAAATCCTCGAACAGAAATCCAAGACCTTCTCCGAAGGCAGCCAGAAGGAAATCGGCGCCCTCCTCAACCCGCTCCGCGAACAGATCAGAGACTTCCGCGAAAAAGTCGAGAAGGCGCAGACCGACTCCAACACCGGCGTCACGAAGCTCGAAACCCTCGTCAACGCGCTCAACAGCATGAACCAGCAGATCAGCCAGGACGCGCGCAACCTCACCACCGCGCTGCGCGGCTCGGCCAAAACACAGGGCGATTGGGGCGAGTTCATCCTCCGCGACCTGCTCGAAAAAGCCGGCCTGCGCGAGGGCGAGCAATACACCTTCCAGCAGAGCTTCGCCGGCATCGAGGGCGAAAACGGCGACCGCGCGCGCACCGTGCGCACCGATGTCATCGTCTCCCTGCCCGGCGGCCGCAGCCTCGTCATCGACTCCAAGGTCTCGCTCACCGCCTACACCGACTGCGTCAGCGCCGCTGACGATGCCGCGCGCACCGCCGCGCTCAAGCTGCATCTGGCCAGCGTGCGCGGCCACATCGCCAGCCTCGCCAAGTCCGGCTATCATCGCCTTCCCGGCATCGAGGCCCCGGACTTCGTCGTGCTCTTCGTGCCCATCGAGCCCGCGTTCCTCATGGCTCTGCAGAACGATGCCGAGCTCTGGGCCGAGGCCTATCGGCAGGGCATCCTGCTCGTTGGCCCCACCACGCTGCTCTATGTCATCCGCATCGTCCACGTCCTCTGGCAGCAGGAGATGCAGGCCCGCAACGTGAAAGAGGTCATCGAACGCGGCACGGCGCTTTACGAAAAGTTCGTCGGCTTCGTCACCGACATGCAATCCATCGGCGACAGCCTGCGCCGCACCGACTTGAGCTATACCAGCGCGATGAAAAAGCTCAGCGAAGGCTCCGGCAACCTTGTCGGCCAGGTTGAGAAGCTGCGCAAACTCGGCCTCCGCACCACCAAGTCCCTGCCAAAATCCCTCCTCGACCGCGCCGACATCGACGATCCGACGCTGCTATCCATTGCTGCCGGAGAGGAAGACGCGGAACCCTCGCGCTAGCGGAGAATGTCTTCGCTGCGCATGAAACTTCAGTGCAAGGAGAGTGGAAGGCGCAGACTTTCAGGTCCACGAAAGCAGGAACGGAAGGGGCGTGGGCCTGAAGGCCCCACGTCCCCTCCACCGCTAACCCCGCTCCTTGCGCGCAGCGCGTGCTAACTCCGCTGCTTTTCAAACCCCTCCCGCAGCCTCCGCCACGTCGCCTCCAGCTCCTCCGGCAGCACGCGCGTCTCGCCCACGGTCGTCATAAAGTTGGTGTCGCCCGCCCAGCGCGGCAGTGCATGCAGGTGGATGTGTCCCGCGACCCCCGCGCCCGCCGCGCGGCCCAGGTTCATCCCAATGTTGAATCCCTGCGGCCGGTAAATCTCCTGCAACGCGCGCTCGGTGCGCTGCGCCAGGTCCATCATTTCGTGGGCCGCTTCGGTCGGCAGCGCGCTGAGCCGGTCCAGGTGCGCATAGGGCACCACCATCACATGCCCCGAGGTATAGGGATACGCATTCAGGCAGACATAATGATGGGTTCCGCGCAGCACCAGCCCGGAGGCCGCCTCGGCCTCGTCCACCGGCATGCCCCGCGCAATCGCGTAGTCCGTCGAGGCAATCAGATTGCAGAAAACGCAGTCGCCTTTGCCCGGCCATGCCGCCAGCTTGGCCGGCACGCCGGGGCGCGGGTCTTCATCCGCTCTGCTTACATAGGCATATCGCCACGGCGTCCAGAGAATGTCCATATCTGTCCGCATCAGTATAGTGGTTGCGCCGCCGTCACCGTCCGCGTTGGGACTGCACAACTTCTGCACCACTTTTTGTGAATTTTCGGTATCTGCCTCAAAAGCGGCCAACTCCCGCCAAGCCATTGCATTGACGCTGGAAACTGCACATTGCTACACTCGAAAGCGTAGCTCTCTGCGCGGATTTCCGCAGGAGCTGCGGCCGCCCTCCAGCCAAGCCGTTGCGCGCCTGGTGATTCCCAAGGAGACGAGTCGCTGTCTGGCCGGCACTGCTGGCCCGGTGAATCGTCCCTGCAAGAACCCTCTTCGCCACACCGGCATCGAATGGAAAGAGCAGCCCACGGCGTCCGCCAGATCGTAAGCACGGCAGGCCGCTGCCCGCAGGCAAACCATCGTCTTGCGGGAGGTAACGAATCCTGGAGCAGCAGTGATGGCAAACGTCCTCAATCCCGAACCCGAGAGCATAACCCTGAACACCGAATTGGAAACACCAACCCTTGAGCCTGCGTCGGCTGAGCAGCCGTCGCCTGAATCCATCTCCACCACCGATGCTGCTGCGGCTGCCGCACCGGAGGCTGAAGCTTCGTCCGCGCCCGAGCAGGAGCACGCACCCGAGTCCATGGAAGATTTTTCCGCCGCGCTTGAGGCTTTCGAGCGCGAGCAGGCCGCGGAAGCGGCCGCCGTCGAGGCCTACGGAGACAAGATCGTCTCCGGCACGGTCATCAAGCAGACGGAGAAGCACCTCGTCGTCGACGTGGGCCTGAAGTCCGAGGGGTTGGTGCCCCTGGAGCAGGTGGTCGACCACACCGGTGCGGTCAAGTTCCAGCCCGGCGACGTGATCGATGTGGTCATCGAGCGCGAAGAGCCCGAGGGTGGCTACCTGGTCAGCTATGAGAAGGCCCAGCGCCTCCGCGTGTGGGACTCCATTGAGAAGGCGGCCAACGACAAGACTCCCGTCATCGGCACCGTGGTCAGCCGCGTCAAGGGCGGCCTCACCGTCGACATCGGCATGAAGGCCTTCCTGCCCGGCTCGCAGCTTGAGATTCGCCCCGTCCGCAACCTCGACGGCTATCTCGGCCAGCAGATTGAAGTCCGCGTCATCAAGCTCAACAAGAAGCGCGGCAACGTGGTCGTCAGCCGCAAGGAGATTCTCGAGGAAGAGCAGAACGCCAAGCGTTCCACCACTCTCGAGCACCTCGGCGAGGGCGCCGTCCTCACCGGCACCGTCAAGAACCTCACCGACTACGGCGCGTTCGTCGACCTCGGCGGCATTGACGGCCTGCTCCACATTACGGACATGAGCTGGGGCCGCCTCACCCACCCCCGCGATCTGGTCAACGTCGGCGACGAGATTCAGGTCAAGGTCCTCAAATTCGACAAGGACAAGCAGCGTGTCTCTCTCGGCTTCAAGCAGCTCACCCCCGATCCCTGGCTCGATGCCGAGGAGCGCTACCCTGTAGGCGCTCATGTCCACGGCCGCGTTCTCTCGGTCACGGACTATGGCGCGTTCGTCGAGCTTGAGCAGGGCATCGAGGGCCTCGTTCATCTCTCCGAGATGACCTGGTCCAAGCGGCTCAAGCACCCCTCCAAGCTGGTCAAGCCCGGCGACGAGGTCGATACCGTGGTGCTCAGCGTGAACCCGGCCGACCGCCGCATCTCTCTCGGCATGAAGCAGCTCCTCGAGAATCCCTGGGAGCACCTCACCGAGCGCTATCCCGCCGGCACGGTCGTCGAAGGCCGCGTGCGCAACCTCACCGACTTCGGCGCATTCATCGAGATCGAGGATGGCATCGACGGTCTGGTCCATGTCTCCAACCTGAGCTGGACCAAGCGCGTCAAGCACCCCTCTGAAGTTGTGAAGAAGGGCGAAAAGGTCAAGGCCGTCGTTCTCGGCGTCGAGCCGCAGAACCGCCGCCTCTCGCTCGGCATCAAGCAGCTCCAGCCCGATGTCTGGGAGAGCTTCTTCGCTGCGCATCGCGTGGGCGATGTGGTCCACGGCAAGGTGCTGCGCACCGCCCAGTTCGGCGCTTTCGTTGAGATCGCCGAGGGCGTCGAAGGCCTCTGCCATGTCTCTGAGGCTGTGGGCGAGGATGGCTCTCCCATCAACCTCGAGCAGGGCCAGGAGCACGAGTTCAAGATCATCAAGATCAACGTCGAGGAAAAGAAGGTGGGCCTCAGCCTGCGCATCTCTGGCCACGAGGCCAGCCGCGCCCAGGTCGAGAGCTACAAGGAGAGCGCGCACAAGGCGCCCGTCTCCAGCTCCACCACCACCCTCGGCGACCTCATCAACTGGAAGAAGGAAAGCGAGTAAGTTTCCTCTCTCCCGCAAACCTCAAACGGCCATCCGCAAGGGTGGCCGTTCTGTTTTCTGCGTCTTCATTCGCAGCGGATGGCCTTCACCGGGTCCAGCGTGGCCGCGCGATGAGCCGGCAGCCAGCAGGCCACCAGGCCGGCACACGCCAGCATTGCGGTGACCGCAAGGAAAACCACCGGGTCGCTGGGCGAAACGCCGATGGGCAGGTTGGCCATCAGCCGCGCCAGGGGCCACGCGCCGGCCAGGCCCAGCGCAACGCCGCCAAAAATCTGCCACAGCCCGCGCCGCATGACCAGCAGCATGATGTTGCGGACGCTGGCGCCCAGCGCGATGCGGACGCCGATCTCCTGCGTGCGCTGGCTGGTGGCCTGCGCAAGAACCGCGTAGATGCCCACCGCGGCAATGAGCAGCGCGATGAGCGCGAAGCCGATGAAGATTTTGCTGAAGAGATGGAGATACCAGGTTCGGTGTTCCACGGCCGCGTCCAGGATAAAGACATCGCGCAGAGGCATATCCTGATCGAGCTTCTGCACCGCGGAGCGGACAGCCGAAGTGGGATTGGATGTGGAGCGAACCACCAGCGAGACGCTGTTCCAGTCTTCCTGCCGAACGGGAACAAAGAGCAGCGGCTTGGGATCCTGCTCCATCAGGTCCTGGGCAAGATTGGCCGTCACGCCCACTACGGTGATCCACTCGCCCGGCTTGCCCTGGTCGTTGAAGAAGCGGAAGCGCTTGCCGAGCGCGGACTGGCCGGGCCAGAAGCGAGCCGCGGTTGCGCGCGTGAGGATAGCCGATGAATGATTGGCCGTGCCGTCCAGCGCACTGAAGCTCCGGCCCAGCAGCAGGGGAAGCTGGATTGTCGAAAAGTACTCCGGCGAAGCCGTGACAAAAGCCACCTGCGGGCGGTGCGCCGGGTCGGTCGCGCGCGCGTGCTCAATCTCGATGGCGCTCTCTGCCGAGCCGAGGCCGGGAGGATTCGAGGTGAGAGAGGCGCTCGTCACGCCGGGGAGCGCATTGAGGCGCTGCAGAAGCGCATCGTAGAAAAGCTGGCGCGCTGCGTCGTCCTTGTACCGGTCCTCCGGAAGAGAGATCCAGGCCACCAGAAGTTGATCGGCAGGCACGGTCTGGTTCGCGTCCAGCGTCCGCAGAAGGCTGTGAACAAAGATTCCCGCGCCCGTCAGAAGCACCAGCGTGAGCGCGAACTGGAAGATCACGAGGATTGCCGCCAGCGTGCCTCCGCGATGGCGGCCGATGCTGCGCGCGCCTTCGCCGAGAATCTGGTTGAGGTTGGGGCGCGAGAAGCGCAGCGCTGGCGCGATGCCGAACAGCAGGCCGCTCAGGATGCACAGGCCGGTAAAGTAGCCGAATACGGTGTAGTCCATGGTGAACTGCACCCAGTAGGGGCGGCCGACAGTCGAGGTCGCCAGATCGAACCAGTGAACCCCTGCGGCGGCCAGCCCAAAACCCAGAACGCCGCCGAGCAGGCTGAGCATCAGGCTTTCAATCAGAAGCTGGCGCAGGATGCGCCAGCGCGACGCGCCCAGAGCGCCGCGGATGGCCATCTCGCGCTGGCGGGCGACCGCGCGGCTCAGCATCATGTTGGCTACGTTGGCGCAGACAATGAGCAGTACGAAACCGACGGAGGCCAGCATCAGCAGGAAGATCATCTTGATGTTGCCGCCGTTGTAGTGATCGTTGAACGACTCAACAAACGCGCCGATATTCTTGTTGGTCGCGGGGTATTGGGCGGCCAGCCGCCTGGCAATGTCGTCAAGATCCGTTTGCGCTGCGGCCATTTTGATGCCGGGCTTCAGAATGCCGAAGACCTCGAGCGGCCGGTTGTCGCGCTTGAGTTCGTCGGTCGAGGGGATGAACGGCATCCACATATCCACCGTGGTGGGGAACATGAAGCCCTTCGGCATCACGCCGATGATCGTGGCTGTCTTTTCATTCACGCGAACCTGCTTGCCGATGACCGCGGGCGAGCCGTTATAGCGCTCCTTCCAGATCGCGTAGCCGATCATGAGCACCGGCGCGGCATTGCGCTGCGCGTCGGAGGGCAGAAAGTCGCGGCCGAGAATGGGATGAATATGGAGCAGGGAAAAGATGCCGGTGGTGGCGCGCGCCAGGTGGTACGGCTGGGGCGGGTCGCCGGGCTCGCTCAGAACGCCCTCAAGATTGGCACTTCCTTCCAGCCCCTCCAGCGAGTGGGACTGCGCGCGAGAATCGAGCAGATCGGGATACGACATGCGCATGGACCGCTCGCTCTGCGTCACATCGCGATTCGACACGGCCACAAGCCGTGCTCCGCCCGGAACCGGCACGGGCTTGAACAGCGCCGTGTTCACCAGCGTGAAAACCATCGTGTTGAGGCCGATCCCCAGAGCCAGCGTGGCAATGATCGCCAGAGAGAACCACCCATGAGCCAGAATGCAGCGCTGCGCGTAGCGAATATCCTGCCCAACAGTCCCCAGCCACCACGCTGGCCGCTGCCGCTCGCACTCCGCGCGGGCACGCTCCACGCCGCCAAACTCCACCAGCGCCAGCCTGCGCGCCTCTGCTGCGGGAACTCCCTCGGCCACCTTCGCCGCAATCGACTGCTCGAGATGGAAGCGCAGTTCCTCGTCGAATTCCGTGCGCTTCTTGCGGAAGATCAGGAATCGAAATCGCGTCAGCAGCTCTCGAATCATCGCGGTGCCTCCACTCTCCGGCCCAGCACCAGCCCGATCGCGGCTGACAGCCGGTCCCACGTCTCCAGCTCGCTTTCCAGTTGCCTCCGTCCCGTCGCCGTCAGCCGGTAAAACTTCGCCCGCCGGTTGTTCTCCGAGCTTCCCCACTCCGCCGTGATCCAGCCCTTGTACTCCAGCCGGTAGAGCGCCGGATAGAGCGAGCCCTGCCCAATCTGCAGCGCATCCTTTGAAACCTGCTGAATGCGCTGCGCCACGCCCCATCCATGCATCGGCTCAAGAGACAGCGTTTGCAGAATGAGCAGGTCAAGCGTGCCCTGCAGCAAATCCGTGGAAGTCGGCATCGTTCCCCTCGATATTCGACAAGAAGGTACGAAATTCTCCTGTCGAATGTCAAGGGATACGGCACATGAGTCCGCAAAGTTCCGGGAAGGCCGCAAATTTTTTTGCTGGGCGCCGGAGAAGTCTGTTTTCAGAGAAGAGCTTCTTTCCACTCTTCCCGGTACAATCCACGCACGGGGAAAAACGCCGGTGCGGTGATGCGATCAGCGCACGGTGGTCTGGTGACTGGCTGTCTCCAGGTCGCGATCGGTTAGGGTCTGCAGAAAAGCCGTCACATCGTCGATCTCGGCGTCAGACCAGGCCGGCGCCTCGCCCCGCTTGCGTGTCAGCGGCTCGTCGATCACATCCACATTGGCGCGCAACTGCGGCGGCAGATCGTTGAACTTGTCCACCGCCCCGGAAGGCGATGTGGGATACCACAGCTCCGGATTCGTATCGCGCTGAACATAAAAGCGCAGCGCTTCCTTCAGGGTATGGAAACGTCCGTTATGAAAGAACACGTGGCGGATTGCCACATTGCGCAGCGTCGGCGTTTTGAAGAGCCCGCAGTATGCCCTTTCTTTGCGTTGGTCGGTGCGCAGAGGCCCGCAAAGGCCCATATCGTAATAGTCCGGCGAGGCATTGGCCAGAATCTCCGGATTGCGGGGCACGCCCAGCGCTTCGAACTGGTAATCCGTAAATAGAGGATGCGAGCCGTCCACGCCTTTCCGGTCGAGATGGCAGGATGCGCAGTTGCCGCGGCGGGGATCGTCGAACAAGGCCAATCCGCGCATCTCCTGCGCACTGAGCTTGACCTTGCCGTCGAGATAATCGTCATATTTGCTGGTGTAGGGATGAAAGCTCTGGTCTTCGAGTTCGAAGCGCTCGAGCGCGGCTAGCATATCCGCAAAGGCCTCGGCGGGGTGGTCGAAGATCTGCGGACCAAACGCCTTCCGAAACTCATCCGCATACGCGGCCTTGCGCAGTTTGGCGACAACATCTGCAGGCCCGGCGTTGGCCATCTCGTTCGGCGCGAGCAGCGGGAACGTCGCCTGGTCGTGCAGCGAATTGAAGCGGCCATCCCACCCAAAGCCGCCGGCAGGCGGTTCGTTGCCTTCTAGAATGCGCTCCGCCGGATTGGAGACAAACTCCTTGCTCCACACCGGCGTGCGATTCAGGTCGTAGCGCAGAGACGGCACCGCGCGCGGTCCCTGGCGGTCGAGGTCCGGTCCACCAAGCTGCACCGCCAGCCCATTGGGCGGTCCGTAGGCGTGGGAGGGGCTGTGGCAGGTGGCGCAGGACATGCGCCCGGATGCCGAGAGCGTGGCGTCAAAGAAAATCTTCCTGCCCAGCGCTCTGAGAGCAGAAGCCCCGGCAGGGACCTTGGCTGTTGTCTCTGCCTGCGCCGCATAGACAGATGCAGTGTTCCTGTTCGTTGCAGGGAAGCCTGCGGCCAGCATCAGAACGGCGGCAATCGCCAGGCTGACAGAAGCGAACTGGTTCGGCGGACTGGGCGAATGCACCGGGTAAGAAACCTTCAGGGAAATCGGGGACCAAATCGAGAACTGCCCGCGGCATCGCCGTTCGGGGCCTTGATCTCCCGAACGGCGCGCCGGCTTGGATTAAAACCAGGGATGTTTATAGTGAGGATCGGACGGAGGATCGAAATCGTGGCCGTGGCTGCGGCCGCAGCTTGGACCGGGGAAGAAAATGTCCTCATCGTCTCCGATCGTATCCAGGGAATAATGGGTCTTCGGATCGTCGGCCGCATAACCGATGTAATCGAGATGGAAAATATCCTCGATGCTCTTCAGCAGAGCGTAGTGGTTATAGGGAGTATCGGAAGTGCTGCCCGGCTTGACGAAGGGTGAAATCAGCAGCGCGCCGATGCGGTCGCCGCCGTAGCCGTTGATCACAATGTTCTCAACCAGCGTGGGCGTGTTGACCAGCGTGAACGTGCCGGGCCGGACTCCGCTCAGGTTTGGTCCCGGCTGCTGATCGCAGCAGGTCTGGCCGGAGAAGGTGATGTCCACCGTATCCTGCCCTGTGGACTGGTTCACGCTGGAGCTTGTCGTGTAGCTGCTTTCGTCAAAGGTGATGATAAGCAGGCCATCCTTCTTGTATGCAGGCGACGCCAGAATCTTCGGCACCCAGGTCTTCAGGAAAGCATCGGCGGAGGTAAGTCCGCCCGGCTGGCCGTTGGCGCAGGTAGTGCCGGTTGCGCCGGTGCCGCTGCCGTCGTGGCCGTCATTGCACAGGTTCGGCGTAATGAACACATAGTTCGGGGTGGTCTGCACCTGTTCCAGGTCGGCACTCAGATGATTCAGATTCACGACGTGCTTGGCGCAGCTATGTGTGTCGTCGATGATGGAGTGGAAATACATGAAGGGGTCGTGCCGGGTGGCGTACTGGTCTCCCAGCGGCACCGCCGCGCTTGGCGCCTCTGCGGAGTTTGTGTTGTCGGTGCCGACGCCGATGGTGGGATGGCCGCACGTGGCGCTTTCGCGTGAAAGATCGTTGCCCATGTCTTCCATGTAGCCCTTCCACGTCAGGCCTGCGGCCTCAAGCTGCTTGGGCAGATTGGGAATATTCCTGGCGTAGATGCAGCCGCCCGTGGCCGCGACCTGGCCCTGCGGCGCCCAGCCGGTCTGCTTCACGTCGTTATAATTACCCACCGTGCCTGTGAAGCCGGGCAGGCAGTCGTTGTCGGTATCTTGTGTCGGCGCTTGGCCGCTGATCATGGAAATATAGTTATCGAGACTGACATGGCCTGTGCCGTAGTACTGCGTCAGCAGAGAGCCCATGGGAACCAGGGTGTTTTGCAGATACGGATCCTGGGTGCTGGTGCCAAAGGTGTCGCTGTAGTTCTTGTTTTCGAGCACGATCACAAAAACATGCTTCACATAAGCCGCAGCCGTCGGAACCTGATGATCGCGGTCTCCGGCCTGAGCAACACTCGTGAAGCACACTGCCAGCGTGGCGGCAAGCAAAACCGGCGCGAGGCGCTTGGGGAAGAACTTGAGCATGATCACAACTCCTTGAGCGTCTGGCTGAATGCACCAGGGCGTCCTCGATCAGCATCCTGTGCCGGGGTTGCGGTCAGATTACAAAACGGAAAACATTTCGCGCCGTCCTCCGGAGGAACCCGTCAAGGCGCAATAGCCTCTGGCCTGTGTAGAAATCCAGCGCTGCGCTAAATGCTCGTCGCAATCTTTCTTCCCGACTGCGCCAGCACCAGCACAATCCCCAGCGCTGCCAGCACGCATCCCAGCGCGAACAGAAACACGCTCGCGTAGCCCCACTCCCCGATCACCCACCCCGCCACCGGGCCCACCAGGAAGAACGACACGTCCGCAAACACCGTATACACGCCCAGCGCCGTGCCGCGGCTGCGCTCCGGCACCCGCTTCACTGCCTCCACGCCCAGCGCCGGAAACACCAGCGAGAACCCGAACCCCGTCAGCGCCGCGCCCGCAAAGGCCATCCATGGCGACCCGGCCCGCCACAGCAGCACCACCCCCGCCGACTCCACCATCAGGCACGCCAGCGCCACCGGGAACCCGCCAAACCGGCCGATCGAGCGAATGAACAGCAGCCGCGCCGCGATGAACGTCACCCCGAACGCCGTCAGGCACAGCGCCGCGCCGTCCCACCGCCGGCTCGCATAGAACAGCGTCACGAACGTGGCCAGCACGCTGTAGCCCACGCCGCCCAGCGCCAGCCCCATCCCATGCGGCGTCACCCTCCCCAGCACATCGCGAAACGGCAGATGCTCGCCCGGCTTCACCGGCACGGGCCGCTTGCACGTGGCCATTAGCAGGCTCCCCGCGCTCAGCGCAATCGTCAGCACGCCGATCGTCACCAGCCCCCAGTGCTGCGCCATCACCACGCCCAGCGGTGCGCCCAGCGCCAGCGCGCCATACGTTGCCACGCCGTTGAACGAGATCACCCGCGCCGTGTGCCGCTGCCCCGCGCCGGAAATCCCCCACAGCGTCGCGCCCGTCGAGCCCAGGCTCTCGCCCACGCCCAGCGCCAGCCGGCTCGCAAGCATGCACGTCATGCTCAGCCATGGCGCGCGATGCAGATGCAGCACAGGCGCTGCCGTCAGCAGCACGCCGCTCGCCGTGCACATCGCCATGCCCCACTGCACGCTCACCTTTGCGCCCGCCGTGTCGCTGATGCGCCCCGCCCACGGCCGGCTCAAAAACGTCGCAATGTACTGGATGCTGATCACGAGGCCCGCCAGCGCCGCGCTGAAGCCCATCCGCAGGTGCACATACGCCGGCAGCGTCGCCAGCGGCAGCCCGATCGCCAGATAGCAGATAAAGGTGAAAGAGACGTAGCTCAGAATCTGCCGCGTGCTGCCGCGCGCCTCGGGCAAGGCATACTCAGGGCCAGCATCGGACAAAGAATCTTGCATGGTGGGGGAGCGTGCGAACCGCGCAGAGTGCGCTCCCCTCAAGTATAACGAACTAGTGCACGACGCTAATCCTCCCAGGAGTCTTCATCGGCCAGCCAATCCAAAGCGCGCTGCACAAAGCTGATATGGTTGCGTCCTGCATGCTCCAAGCCAACGAGCAGGTAAGCGAGAGAACCGCTGTCGTTAGTTTGAAGAAATTCTCTTCCATCTATTTCGATACGAAGCGTCTCGCCATAAATCTCGGGCAGATGCAGCTCGATGGAATTCAAATACTCTTCCAAAGTTGTGAGACGATTCATCTCCGCGAAACTGTTATCTGGGCGAAAATGCGTCCAAATTTGTGACGGCCGCAATCGAGCTCGAAATTGTTCTCGTACATCGCGCTCACACTCAACAGCGCGCTGTTTCGGTGTGCTGGATGAACGCTCCGTGCGCGTAGCTTGAATCTGCGGCATATCCCGAAATAGCGTGACGTAATCAAGGTAGAGCTGGGAAGCTGCGACGCGCACTTCGAGGAAGTGTGCCCTTAGAACATTCGGCTTGGAATGATTCACAGCCAGAAGCTGATTGACAGCATTTCTATAGCGCTGGCAATCAGCTTCGAGATGTTCAAGCACATTTGGCATCCGGTCGATCTTCCGCTGTTATTTACTCTCCACCCCAAACGCTTTGTCTAAAAACTGAATAACCCGCTGCCGCGCATCGTACCCATGCCACGGTTCCGGCGAGGGCCGCCCATACATCCCGCCCGCCAGCGGTCCATGGTTCTCGCGCGGATACGTCACCAGCTCCACCGGCACGCCCTCCTGCCGCAGCGCGCGATACATCTCCTCGCTCTGCCCCAGCGGATCGGTCGTGTCCGCCTGCCCCTGTAGCAGCAGGAACGGCGTCTTCGCCTTCGCCGCCCCGGAGAGCGGGCTCTGCCGCCACGCGTCCCCCATGTGCTCCCACGGCTTGCCGTAGTACCAGCGGTCGTACCACGAGCCGCCCTCGGTGCCGTACTCGCTGAACTGGTCGATCACCGGTGCGCCGCTGATGATCGCTTTGAAGCGGTCGGTCTTGCCTTCGACAAATGCGGCCATCTCGCCGCCGTAGCTGTAGCCCATCAGCGCCATCCGGTTCGCATCCAGCGGATATTGCGCCAGCACCGCATCCACGCCGGCCATCACATCCTCGTAGTCCGCGCCGCCCAGGTCGTTCTTGTCCGCCGCGGCAAACTTCGCGCCGTAGTTCGACGATCCGCGAATGTTCGGCCGCAGAATCGCCCATCCATGCCCCAGCAGAAAGTTCGCAAACGGGTCGTACCGGTCCTCGAACGCGCCAAACGGCCCGCCGTGCACATCCACAATCAGCGGCGTCTTCGCGCCGTGGGCATCCGGCGGCAGGTAGAGCAGTCCTTCGATCGTCAGCCCCTTGTTCTTCCAGGTCACAAGCTGCGGCTCCACCGCGCGCAGCCTCGCCGGCGCCAGCTCCGGCGTCTGCACCGTCGTGCAGGCATCGCCCAGCTTCGCCGCATAGCACAGCTTCTCCGGCTGCCCGCCGCTTTCGGCCAGCCACAGCCAGCCTGTCTGCCTGCGGTTCGAGTTCAGGCTGTTCACAATCGGTGAACCCATCTCCACCGGCGTCGGCAGCGCCTTGCCGTCCAGCGTTGCGCGCACAACTCCCGCACGCGTCCCGATACCCGCCGCCGCAATCAGTCCGCCATCGGCAGGGAAGTACAGTGTCCCCGCGTTGATCTGCCCCATGAACCCGCTCGACAGGCTCACCGGCTTGGCGCCCGCCTCACCCAGCGCCAGCGTAAACAGCTCGTCGTATCCCGGCGGCGCATCTTCCGGCGTCTGCGCGGCAAACACAATCCGCTTGCCATCCGGGCTGAAGGCCCCGCCGCGCGCCGTCGGCGGCACCGCATCCAGCTTCACCGGCTTCTCCGGCGCATCCGCGTCCACCGTCCACATTGCGCCCGACGGGCTCAGGTCATCCAGGTGGTTTGGTGCTTCGGTAAACACCAGCAGCTCATCCGTCGCCGGCGACCACACTGCTCCGCGCACATCCGGCGCAATCGCCACCGGCTTCAATCCCCCATCCAGCACGCCATCGGCCTTCAGCGCCGCCAGGTAGAGCCGCTCGCCGTGCTGGTCATGGTCCACCCAGTTGGCATCGGCCTTTTCTTCTCTCTCTTTCTTCTCGCCCGGCGTCTGCGGATCGTGCGCCCACACCGCCAGCCACTTGCCATCCTCGCTCAGTGCATATCCGGCCACATCGATCTCGAGCGTCTCGTCCTTCTTCTCGCCGGCCTTCTTGTCGTCGCTCTTTTTCGCGTCCTTCTTTTCGGCGCTCGGCGGCGGAATCGCATCCTTCTCCTTCGACTCGTCCACCGGCGGCGCAATCTTCAGCTCATAGGGCGCGGCCTCGCCGCCGCGCAGGTCCAGCCGGAACAACTGCATATGCTCGCCCCGGTGCGCCAGGAAAAAGATCGCGCTTCCATCCGGAGCCCACTTGGCTCCATGCTCGCCGCGCTTGTCGCTCGGCGGTCCAAATGTGATCTGCCGCGCGGCTTCTTTGCCGTCCACCGGAGCCAGCCACAGGTGCGCCTTCGCGCCGTCGGCCGTTGACTCCGTCACTGTAAACAGCGCCATCGTGCCATCCGGCGAGAGCTCCGGCTGGCCCATTGACTTCAGGTGGCGCAAATCGTCCGTTGTAGGAAAATGCGGCGCAGCCGGCTGCTGCCCGCGAACAGAAAGAGTGAAGAAAATCAGCAACGCACACGAAGACATCCGAAGGCCAGAGCGGAGCAGGGAAGATCGCATGGCCCCAGCATACACGGCCAAAACACAAAGGCCGCCCGAATCCGGACGGCCTTCTGAAAATCCAATCGTGCTTGCGCGGTCTATGCCTGCGGCTGCTGACCTGCCTGTTGCTGCGGCGGCTGCGGCTTGGGCTTCGGCGCTTCCTTCTTGCTCGGCGCCAGAATCGCGTGCAGAATCGTGCCCTCCATGCGCGGCATGAACTCCACCACGCCCGCCTCGCCAATATCCTGGATCAGCCGGTTGATGATGTTGTAGCCCAGCTCGCGGTGCGACATCTGCCGTCCCCGGAACCGCAGGCTTGCCTTCACCTTGTCGCCTTCCTGCAGAAAGCGCACAGCCTGGTTCTTCTTGGTCTGGTAGTCGTGCTCATCCACCGTTACGGAGAACTTCACTTCTTTAATGGTGATAACCTTCTGCTTCTTGCGCGCCGCCCGCTCGCTCTTTTCCTTCTCATAAAGGAACCGGCCGTAGTCCTGGATGCGGCATACCGGCGGCACCGCATTCGGCGACACTTCCACCAGATCCAGCCCGCGCTCGCGGGCGATCTTCAGCGCTTCAAAAGGTGGCAGGATGCCGAGCTGTTCGCCGTTCTCGTCGATCACGCGGATTTCGCGTGCGCGGATGCGGTCGTTGATGCGGATAAAAGACTTGGCCGAACGTTTATCGAGTGCGATGGTGCTCCTCCAAAGGTTGTTCGCGGCCCATCCAATGGACGCGCGAATGCACCCTGAGTATAGCACCGGCTCAACTGCCCGCTTCCCGCCGCGGGCCTGAATCCGCCGCGATTCCGCTCCATTTTCAGGCAGTTCCGCCGCGGAACTACGCTACTTCGTCCCCAGCACATCCGCAATCGGAGCGCCCGTCGCCGGCACCGCTCCGTGGTAGTCCTCGCCCAGCAGCGCCGCCACCGTCGCCGCAATCTCGCTCTCCGTCACCGGCGTCGAGTTCTTCCGCTCGCCCAGCGCAGGCGTATCCGGCCCAATGAACGCCATCCATGTCTGCGCCGACTCCGGAATATCCTCGCCATGGTCGGTCCACTTCGCGCCCACGCCGCGCCCGTGGTCCGGCAGCACAATCAGCGTCGTCTTGCCCGCGTACTCAGGCATTGCCTGCACCATCGTCCACAGTTGTTCCAGATAGCTGTCGCCCAGGTGCGCCGCGTTCAGATACTCGGCATAGCTGTCCGCGTGGGCCCAGTCGTCCGTCTCGCCCAGCCCCAGAAAAATCACCCGCGGCTTCTTCGCCTTGATGTACTCCACCGCCGTGTGAAACGGCATCGGATCGAACGCCTCATCCGGCCAGATGCGCACCGTCTCCGCCTTCAGCGCGTTCAGCAGCTTCAGCTCCGGCGTCTCCGGAATATCCGTCAGCGGCGCGTAGCTTGCATTTACCTCGAACCCGCAGCGCTGCTTGTTGAAGATGCCGTCGAACACCTCCCACGCCCCAAACGCCGCCACCTTGCCCGCGAACTCCGGCTTCTTGTTCAGCCACTCGAACACCGTCACATTCGGGTTCGGCACATTGTCGTTCGAGTTGATCCGCGGGTCCACAAGCCCCGTCAGCGTCTCCGAGTAGCCCGGATACGAGAAGTGCAGCGGGTTCGCCACATGCGAGTCCGAGCCCAGGTCGCGGTTGCCGAACAACTGCCCCTGCTTCGCCACCGTCTCCCACAAAAACGGCATCAGCGCCGCGCGCCGCTCCTCCGGCGTATCCCGCCAGTAGCGCTTTTCGGCCAGCGCTGCCCGTTCCTTGGGATCGCCCAGCGCCTCCGGCCCCAGCGTCTTGATCAGCTCCGGGTCCGCGCCGCGAAACACTTCCTGCCAGCGCATGCCGTCCAGCATCACCACAATCACGTTTTCGGTTTTGTGCTGCGCCAGCGCCTGCGCCTGGCCGCGCATGCCGCAGGCCATCGTCATCAAAACGCCGCACGCCAGCGCGGTGCTCATCCACGGTCTTGTCTTCATGGCAACTAGACTGCCACAGTCGCGCAACAATCTGATGAATCGCGCATCGCTGCCGCGTCCGTGGCTTCAAGCGCGCCTTCGGCCGTGAGCCCCGTCACTCGCACCCGCACAAGCTGGTTGAAGGCGCGCCGCCCCTCCCGCTCCACCGGCAGAAAATTCTCCGTCAGCGCCGCCGTCCTGCCCGCCGCGTCCAACGCCTCCGGCGTGTGCAGCGTAATCGCATCCAGCGTGCGCCCGATCATCGCGCGCCGATGCGCCCGCGTCATCTCCGCCGCCAGCGCCCGCAGTGCCGCCATGCGCTCTTGCACCGCCTCAGCGGCCACAGGCGCTTCCCCATGCAAGGCCCAGGCCCGAGTGCCCGGCCGCGGCGAAAACGGAAACAGGTGCAGATACCCGAATCTCACCGCCCGCACCAGCGCCAGCGTCTCCTCGAACTCCGCGTCCGTCTCACCCGGAAAGCCCACCATCACATCCGCGCCCAGCGTCAGCTCCGGTCCCGCCGCTGCCCGCAGCGCCGCGGCCTTCTCCGCGTAGTGCCACGGCCGGTACCGCCGATGCATCCGCCGGAGCACCGCATCCGAACCCGACTGCAGCGGCAGATGCGCATGCCGCGCCAGCCGCCTCCCGCCAAACTCCGCCATCAGCCCGATCAGCTCCGCATCCCAGTCCATCGGCTCAATCGAGCTCAGCCGCAGCCGCGCCAGTTCCGTCTCCGCAAAAATCCGCCGCACCAGTTGCGCGAGAGTCCGGGGTGCCCCCGATTCAAGACCGTGTGCCCCATCCATGCGGCGTTCTTCAGCCGGATGGGTGGGAGACCACGCCTTAATCTCCGCCGAACCCCGGACACTCCCAGGATCCCGTCCCCACCGGCCCAGGTTGATCCCCGAGAAGACAAGCTCATGCCCGCCCGCCTCCACAAAACCCCGCACCTGCGCCAGCACGGCCGCACCAGGCAGGCTTCTCGACGAGCCTCTCGTCTGGGGAATCACGCAGAACGAGCACCGGTTCCCGCACCCCTCCTGAATCTTCAGGTTCGGCCGCGTCTGCGCGCCAGGCGTCACCTGCGCCTCTTCGAGAAATGAGTGCGCAAAGCCCTCATCCGCCAGCACCAGCGGCCCCGCATGCGAGCCGAGCAGGCTTGCCACCGGCACCAGCCCATCCGCATTTCCGGTTGCGCTCTCGCGCATCAGCCCCAGCGCAATCTCCGGCGTCAGCGCCTTGTGGCTGTTGCCCACCACCGCGCTCACACCCTCCAGCGCCGCCAGCTCTTCCGGCGCGCGCTGCGCATAGCACCCCGTCGCCACAATCTTTGCTGTGGGATTCACCCGCCGCACCCGCCGGATATACGCCCGCGCCTCGCGGTCCGCCTCCGCCGTCACCGAGCAGGTATTCACCACCACCACGTCGGCATCAGTTAACGTCAGCGCCCCGCAGCCATGCGAACTCAGCCGCGCGGCAATCGCTTCGCCATCCGCTCGCGCCGCCCGGCACCCGAAGTTTTCGAGATGGAATCCGCCACCCACACCGCCAGTGTAGGGTCTTTCCCGCTCCGCACCAAGCCAGCGCGAACGTGCCTGTGCCCCATCCATCGCGCGTCGTCTGCGCGATGGGTGGGAAAGCACGAATCCAGCCCGCGCAAACCTGCACAAGCACAACCGCGCAGCGCGAGCTGGTTCCGCTATCCGCGCTCCGCGCGGACTAATTCAGCCACTTCACCCCGCTCGTCCCCGTCCGCGGCTTCTCCGGCACCACAATGAACCCCTCGCGCCACTGTCCGTCCTCGCGCCGCGGCGCGTTGCCCACAAGCAGAGCCCCATGCGCGTCCCGCGCCTCCAGCGCCAGCCCCGGCAGTCCGCCCACAATCGCCTGCAGTTGGTCGTGGTTCGGCGGACGGTTCACCGTCAGCGGCGTCACCGCCTTCAGCGCCGCAAAAGCCTCCGCCAGGTCGCTCACCTTCGCCCTGCGCTTGCTCGGCAGGGGCTTGATCCCCAGCGCCTTCCACGCCGCATGCGGATAGCTCTCCACCACAATCCGTTCCGCCGGCAGCCCCGGCTGCACGGTGGTCTCCAGCCGCCGCCACTTCCGCCGGCACAGCGCGTCGAACACATCCACGCAGAACTCCGCGAACCGCCGGCTCGTCACCGGCTTCACCACTCCCGGCAGCCCCGTCTTCGCCGCCGTATTCAGCCGCTTCTCGCTCACCCGCGCATGCTGCAGGCCGTTCTCCCGCGACTTCCACGCCTGCGGCCCGTCCAGCACCATCACCCGGATATCCCGCACCGCGCACAGGTGGTTCAGCCGCCCGGCCAGCACCTCGGCCTCCACCGGCCCCGGCTCGTTCCACAGCACAATCTCGCACTGCACCGGCGACTCGGGCTCCGCGCCCCGCTCCAGCACCACAATGCCCAGGTCCGTCCAGCGGCCATAGGCCAGATTCACGCTAAGTACTGCCATACGCTCAACGTAGCCCCGGCCCGGCCGCCGGGCAAGGTCCGGGTGCCGGGTGGCGGCAAAATCCCGCCTGAGGTATACTGATTTGGTCCGCATTCCTGCGCAGGGAAACCTGTGTGTGCGGCCTGACCGGGCTTCGCCCTGGTCCAGAACGAGAGAAAAAATGCCCAAGTTGAAGACCCATTCGGGCGCGGCCAAGCGCTTCAAGAAGACTGGTAGCGGCAAAATCAAGCGCAACCAGACGAAGACGCGGCACATCCTTACGTCGAAGTCGCCCAAGGTGAAGCGCAAGCTCGGCAAGAGCATGATCGTTTCCGACGGCGACCACGCGAAGGTCGCGCGCATGATTCCCTACGCCTGATGCACTGCGTGCGGCAGCCTCTGGGCTGCTGCGCCAGAAGCTGGGTCGAAAGACCCCCGCTGTCCACGAAATGCGTTCCTCGGCAGCGAGATTCAGGTTTGAACTGAGCGAGTGAAGAGGCCTACAGCGATTCCCATCCGGGCTCGCCTCCTGCCTCCAGCCGCGTAACACGCACCAGCAAACGGAGAAAGCACCATGCCTCGTGTAAAACGCAGTACCAAGCGCAACGACCGCCGCAAGAAGATTCTCGATCGGGCAAGCGGCTACTTCCTCACCAAATCCAAGCTCTACCAGGCAGCCCAGGAAGCCGTCGAGCGCGGCCTCAAGTTCGCCTACACCGGCCGCCGCCAGAAGAAGCGCCAGTTCCGCTCCCTCTGGATCGTCCGCATCTCGGCCGCGGCCAAGCTCAACGGCACCAGCTACTCGCAGCTCATCAACGGCCTCAAGAAGGCCGGCATCGAGCTCGACCGCAAGATCCTGGCCGACATCGCCGTCCACGACGCCGCCGGCTTCACCAAGCTCGCCGGCCAGGCCAAGGCCGCCCTCGCCGCCGAAAAGAAGACCGCCGCTTAATCGGCTCATCTGGGCTGTGAGTCAGCAAAAAGCTCCGGAAGATTCCGGAGCTTTTGTTTTTGATCTGCGGAATTCTGCTAGAAGGCGTGAAGTGGAAACAGTTTGTCCGATGTGCAGAAGATCATTCCTTGCCGTTGAACTGGAAATGTCTGGTCCTTCCATCGAGAGATGGAAATCCCAATGATGACATTCTCTTTCGTTTTCTTGCCTGCCACTTTTACCGTGTTTGGATAGTAATAAGCCTTCAGTTCAGAGCCGATTGGTATGTCTGTTGCGAGCATGGGTTTGCTCTGGTCTTTGCCCTCTGGGACGATGCAGGTCGAGTCGAACCTGCCCAAGAAGGTTTTCGTGGCACTCCCGTCGTGAAACGTTAGGGTAATTGTGTTCTGGCCCACCGCACTTACCGTTCCATTAAAAACATCACCATTGAATGCCCGCGGATAATAACCGGGGGGTGCGGTCGAGGACTGCGCACCAGCCATCGAAATGGCCCAAAGCAGTATCAGGCCCCGCATCATAGGCGAAAAATACAAGGGATTCATGGCAGAAATCCTAATCTGGAAAGCTCTGCAGTCACACAGGATTTTCAGCCGGGTTGCATTCCCTAGTGAACGCGGCAATCCTGCCACAATCGCCGCCCGCGGCCGCCTCTTCCAGCTCCTTGTCAATACCTGCCGCGGCTGCGCTCGCTGGCGTTCTTACTGGAAGCCACACAAACAACAGTAGATAGAGCCTCGAAAATTTCTTTCCAGAGTTTGCAGAATAATTCCCGCAAAAGCGCACACTGGAATCAGGTGATTGGAAATCCATCGAACCCGGCTCCCGATCTCTGACAGCGATTCTCTGGGCGGGAAGAGGCCATACCCCCCTCCCCCCTCCAAATCGCTGTTTCTTCGCCTTTCCGGCGAGCCGGATGGTCTCCGCATCGCCCGCCATCGCCACGCCGATGCACGGCCTCTCCGCATGCATCCGTCAGGTATCCTGTTCTTTACGCAATGACTACTGAAGCCATTCCGACACTGTCGTCCTTTGACGACGACGCGCTCAACGCCGCTTTCACTGTCCTTGAGCAGCAGGCCACCGCCGATGCCGCCGCACTCGGCAGCCCCGAGGCCGTCGAGGCCTTCCGCCTCGAGTGGCTGGGCCGCAAGCAGGGCCGCCTCAACGAGGTCTCCTCGCGCTGGCTCAAGGCCGCGCCGCCCGAGGCCAAAAAAGCCCTCGGCCAGCGCTTCAACACCCTCAAGGCCCGCGTCGAAATTCTCTTCGCAGCCGCTGCTGAAGGAGGGCCGGGCGACGCCGCGCTCGCCGCCGAGGCCATCGACATCACCCTGCCCGGAACCCGCCGTCTCACCGGCGCCGAGCATCCCATCACGAAGACGCTCAATGAGATCGTCTCCGTCTTCGCCGCCCTCGGCTACTCCGTCGGCGTTGGCCCCGAGGTCGAAACCGACTTCTACAACTTCGAGTCCATGAACTTCCCGCCAGGCCATCCCGCGCGCGACACACAAGATACGCTTGTCATTTCCAATCAAGACCGCCGCCCCCAGCGCGACCGCCTGCTGCTGCGCACCCACACCTCGCCCGTGCAGATGCGCACCATGGAAACCCAGCCGCCGCCCGTGCGCATCGTCATCCCCGGCAAGGTCCACCGCAACGACGCGCAGGACGCCACGCACTCGCCCATCTTCCATCAGGTTGAGGGCCTCTGCGTCGACACCAACATCACCTTCTCCGATCTCAAGGGCACGCTCGACCACGCCATGAAGGCGCTCTTCGGCTCCAGCGTCAAGACGCGCTTCTTCCCCTCGTTCTTCCCGTTCACCGAGCCGAGCGCCGACGTGCAGATCAGTTGCATCTTCTGCGGCGGCAAGGGTTGCCGCAAGTGCAAGAACTCCGGCTGGATCGAGCTGCTCGGCTGCGGCATGGTCGACCCCGCCGTCTTCGCCTTCGCGGCAGAGAAGCAACCCGCCTACGACCCGAAAAAGATCTCCGGTTTCGCCTTCGGCATGGGCGTCGAGCGCATCGCCATGATGAAGTACGGCATCAGCGAAATCGGCCAGTTCTACGCCGGCGATATGCGCTTCCTGGGGCAATTCGCATGAAGATTCTCACGAAATGGCTTCGCTCGTATCTGCCTGAATTGCCCGCCTCCGACGCCCAGCTCGGCGAAGACCTCACCCTGCGCGGCATCGCCGTCGAAGGCATCTACGATCTCGGCTCCAGCAACGGCTCGCTCTACGAGATGGACATCACCACCAACCGCGTCGACGCCATGAACCACTACGGCGTCGCCCGCGAGGCCGCAGCCATCTATGGCTTGCAACTGGCCCCGCTCAGCTTCCCGCTGCCTGCGGCAAAGCCCGCATCTGCGCCCTTCTCCGTGAAGATCGAAGCCGAAGATGCCTGCGGCCGTTTCACCGCGCGTGTCCTCCGCGGCGTCGCCATCGCCGACTCGCGCGACTGGTTTCCCGGCGCGGAAGTCGACACGTATTTCAGGCTCCTTGAGCAGAAGAAAATCTCCAACGCCGTCGATGCCACCAACTTTGCGTGGCTCGCCATGGGCCAGCCCACCCACGCCTTCGACCTCGACAAAATCGAAGGCGGCATCGTCGTCCGCCGCGCCCGCAAAGGCGAAAAGCTCAAAACCCTCGACGGCATCGAGCGCGCCCTCGACCCCGAAGACCTCATCGTCGCCGATCACGCCAAGCCTCTCGCCCTCGCCGGCGTCATGGGCGGTTGGGACACGATGATCACGCCCGCGACGAAGGACGTGCTCGTCGAGGCCGCATGGTTCGACCCAGTCGCCGTGCGCCGTACCGCGCGCCGCCACGGCCTGCATACCGATGCCAGTCACCGCTTCGAGCGTGGCGCCGACTTCAACGCCGCACCGCTCGCATCCAATATCGTCTCCAGCATCCTGCTTGCCTCGGGCGGTCACATCGAGGGCGACCTCGTCGATGTGCGCATTCCTGCCATCGAGGCCCGCACCGCCGTGCGCAAGCCTGTCGCGCTGTCGCTCAGTGAAGTGCATCGCCACCTCGGCACAACCATCGACAAGGAAGGCATCACCGCCGCCACCGTCGAAACCATCCTCACCGCCCTCGGCTGCGCACTCTCGGTTCAGCCACAACGCTCATCCGAAGAACCAAAGGTGTGGAACACCCCGAGCTGGCGTCTCGACATCGAGCGCGAGATCGACCTCATCGAAGAGATTGCCCGCGTCTACGGTTACAACCGCTTCGCCAACACGCTGCCCGCCTTCGCCGGCGGCGTTCGGGAACTGGCGTGGGCCGCAAGCGAGTCCGCCGTGCGCAGCACCCTGCGCGCTGCGGGCTTTCACGAGTCCATCACCAGCACCTTCTGCTCCGCGGCGGAGGCCGCATTCACCGCGCCGCAGCCCGGCCTGGTTGTGCCGCTCGGCAACCCGCTCAGCGAGGAGGCCGGCGTTCTGCGCCCCTCGCTCATCCCCGGCATGCTCGCCGCTGTCGCCGGCAACCTGCACCGCGACGTCAGCGATGTGCGCCTCTTCGAGCACGGCACGGTCTTCAGCGGTACGACGGAAAAAGTAGACGAGCGCCCTGCGCTGGCCTTCGCCGCCGTGGGCACGCTCCCGCAGCAGTCCGCGCTGCACGCCGCGCGCGCCGTCGACTTCTATGACCTCAAAGGCCTCGTCGAGCAGCTCGTCGCGCGCTTCCAGGTGCGCACCGTCTACTTCGATCGCTTTCCACCCGAGGCCGGCCTCACGCCCGCGTGGCTCCATCCTTACCGCTCCGCGCGCATCGTTGCCGATGGCATCACTGTGGGCTGGTTCGGCCAGCTTCATCCCACTGAAGCCTCCGCGCGCAAGCTGAAAGACACCGTCTTTCTCGGCGAGCTCTACATCGACCGCCTCTACAAACTGCCGCTGCGCAAGCCTGCCGCGCGTGAGCTCTCGCGCTTCCAGCCCGTCCGCCGCGACTTTTCCCTTGTCCTCGACGAGAGCATCGCGTGGGAGAAGATCGACCAGGCTCTCGAAGCCCTGCGCCTGCCCGAGCTCATCGACTGGCGTGCCCGCGAGGTCTTCCGCGACTCTAGGCGCACCACGCAGGAGTACTCACTGCTGCTCGGCGTCACCTTCCAGGCCGCTGACCGCACCCTTCGTGACGATGAGTTGCAAAGGTATCAGGCGCAGGTCGTTGAGGCGGTGGGCAAGGCGGGCGCGCGCCTCCGGGCCTGATCCTCATGCCTGATTCTCGGGCATGATTTTCATGCCCCGTAACTCCGCAGATAAGGGCCGCGATTTCAACATCCCGCGGCCTTAACGCGCAATCGTGTCGGCGCTATACTCGAACGAGCGTGCACAGCTGGAGGGCGCGAGCGCATGGCACAGACATTCTGGGAACCCGAAGTTGCAGAGGATCAAGTCGCTCTCGCAGCACAGGCTCAGCCCGCGCAGCTTGCCGTCAGCGCTGCGGACTTCGCCGCTCTCGAGGAGCGCATTCTCCGCGCCGTCGAGCTCGTCAAGCGCGAGCGCAAGGCCCGCGCCGCGGCGGAAGAGCGCGCCGTCCGCGCTGAAGCCCAGCTCGGCGAGCAGTCGCCCGTGGTCGATCAGCTCAGGCAGGAGATTCGCGCCCTGCGCGCGGAGCGCGATCAGGTGCGCCAGCGCGTGGAGCGTCTTCTCGCGCAGCTCGATGCCCTCGAAATCTAAGGAGTCCGATGGCCCAGCAGTCCACTCCGCCGCCCGGCTACACCACCGTCCATATCTACGATCAGGCCTATCACCTCACCGGCCAGGATCCGGAACATATCCGCCGTCTCGCGGAGCTGGTTGACTCCAGGATGCGCGCCGTCGCCGCGCACGGCCGTACTGTCGATTCGCTGCGCGTCGCCGTGCTTGCTGCCCTCAACCTCGCCGATGAACTCTCGCAGGCCGCCGGCTCCACTGGCACGCTGCATACAGAGGTGCGCGACGGCCGCGACCGGGCGCTTTCGCTACGCGGACTGCTCGATGAAGTCCTCGACGGCGACCGCAGGACCGGTTCGTAACGCGCATCCATATCGTGTGATTCTTTCCCGCGTCCATGACTTGAGTTACACTCTGGAGCAACTCTCGAGTTACAGGATCTGGGCCAATGACGCATGCATTTCGCCGTGTTGCTTGCCGGATGGTTGCTGTTCTCCTTCTTGCAGTTCCGCTGCTGCCGGTTCTCCACGCTGACACGGACGCTTCTGTGTCCGGTGCTCCCGCCGATCCCAAGGCTCGTAAAACTTTTAACGACGCCGTGGGATGGGAGCACAAGCATGCGCTCCTTGAGGCCGTGAGCCAGTACCGCAAGGCGAACAAGCAGGCAGGCGGCGCCTGCGTCGAGTGCCTGCGCCGTGCGTATCAGGATGCAATTTCCGCTGGCGACTATAAGTCTGCCGAATCCATCGCCCGCGATTCGCTTTCCGCGGCGGACAATGACGTTGATAAAGCGACCGCGCACTTCCGTATTGGTGTGGCCTTGCAGCAGCAGGGCATTGCGAACAGGAAAGAACGCTGCTTCAGCGAGAGCTGCGATGAATTCAAATCCGCGCTCACGCTCGACCCGACCTTTACCACCGTGCACTACAGCCTGGGAACCTCACTTGCTCATCTGCATCAGGATGAGCAAGCCCGCACCGAGTTTTCCGAGTTTATTGATAAGGACAAGCTAGCTCCTGGATTGCACGGCAGAGCGGCCCGCTATCTCCAGAACATTGACCTGGCCCGTGCGCGTATGGCTCCGGCCTTTGCCGTTACCACCATCGATGGCCGGCACGTCAGCATGGATTCCCTCGCGGGCAAGGTTGTGCTGATCGACTTCTGGGCCACATGGTGCGGACCCTGCCGCGAAGCGCTGCCGCATATCCGCCAGATCGCCCGCAGGTTTGAAGGCCAGCCTCTCGTTGTTCTCAGCATCAGCCTCGACAAGGATGAGGACAAGTGGCGTGATTTTGTTGCCAAGAACGGCATGACATGGCTCCAGTACCGCGATGGCGGTTTCGACGGACCCATCGCAACCCTGTTCGGCGTCAGCGCCATTCCGGCCACCTTCACCATCGATGCTGACGGCGTGCTCGAAGACCAGCACGTGGGCGATGCCGACATTGAAGGCAAGCTGAAGAAGCTCATCGTCCGCGCCAGCGAAGCTGCCGCACAAAAGCAGCAGGCCGCAAACTAACGCACGGTTTTCGCTGCTCCGGTGCGCAACGCCTCTCGAATCAGCGCCGCTTGCGCGTATCACACCTTCGTTATCCCGCACAAGACTTGCAATTCTTCGCGCCTCACCCTACTATCCGCAATAGAAACCGGCCTGCAAAGCAGGTGGGTAATCAACGCTGGTTGAACCAACATTCATTGAACAGGAGCTCGACTCGTCTATACGGTTCTGTGTGCCGTGTCCGCCAGTCCGGAATGCCTAAGGAACCG
>DASZRQ010000039.1:0-5936 GCA_035549115.1 Occallatibacter sp.
TGATTGGCTGAATTTAGAAGCTGGATGCCGCAAGCGAAAACAAAGTACAATATGTTGTGGTTTGTTGTTGACTTGCCCTATAGACAGCGCTATTTTTTCATCTGCGGCTGTAAACGGACTGTAAAGAAAAAACCCGGCGGAAGGCCTCTGAACCGCCTGCCGAGGGCCGGAAAATCACGGCCAAACCAACACAAGCCCCGTTTTCCCGTGCGTTGTCATCAAATTCATCTCCGGGCTCTCGACCAGCCCGGTGGGAACCGGTTTTCTTTTAGATTCTGCTCACTCGAGAGGACTGCTATGAACGAGGCTCACCTTCACACATCTGCTGCTCCTGCCCAGGCCATGCCCAGCCAGGGTGGATTGACTTTCGGCCGGCGCTTTTCCCGCGAGGGTGCTTCGCCCTATGAAGAGGTGCAGTGGGAGCGGCGCACGGCGCTGATCTCCGACAGCAAGGGCAACACTATCTTTGAGCAGAAAGATGTGGAGGTGCCGATCGACTGGTCGATGACGGCCACCAACATCGTGGCCTCGAAGTATCTGCATGGGCAGCTCGGCACGCCGGAGCGCGAGACGGGCGTGCGTCAGCTTGTGGCCCGCGTGGCGGAGACGATCAGCCGCTGGGGCATCGCGGGCGGCTACTTTGCCTCGACGGCGGATGCGGCGGCGTTTCACGACGAGCTGGCCCTGATGCTGCTGACGCAGCGCGTGGCCTTCAACTCGCCGGTGTGGTTCAATGTGGGCTGCGACCGCCTGGAGCCCAACTCCGACGGCGCAAGCTGGCACTGGGATCCGGCGACGGGCGGCGTGGTGTTTGAGGCTACGGGCTACAGGAACCCGCAGTGCTCGGCCTGTTTCATCAACGCGGTCGAGGACTCGCTGGACTCGATTCTGACGCTGGCCAAGACCGAGGGCATGCTGTTCAAGTGGGGCTCGGGCACCGGCACCAACCTTTCGTCCATCCGCGGCTCCATGGAGCTGCTCTCGGGCGGCGGACAGGCTTCGGGCCCGCTCAGCTTCATGCGCGGCTTCGATGCGTTTGCCGGCGTCATCAAGTCCGGCGGCAAGACCCGCCGCGCGGCCAAGATGGTCATCCTCAACGTCGACCATCCGGATATCGTCGACTTCATCGAGTGCAAGGCGAAGGAAGAGGCCAAGGCCTTCACGCTCATCAAGGCCGGCTACGACGGCTCCGGCCCGGACTCCGAGGCCTACTCGTCGATCTTCTTCCAGAACGCGAACAACTCCGTCCGCGTGAGCGACGAGTTCATGCGCGCCTACGAGGCGGACGGCGAGTTCTCCACGCGCACGGTGAAGGAGAAGACGCCGGTCAAGACCTACAAGGCCCGCGAGATCATGCACAAGATCGCCGAGGCCACATGGCTCTGCGGCGATCCTGGCCTGCAGTTCGACACTACTATCAATAAGTGGCACACGAGCAAGAACACGGCGCGCATCAATGCGTCGAACCCCTGCTCGGAGTACATGTTCCTCGATAACTCGGCCTGCAACCTGGCGAGCTTCAACCTCATGAAGTTCATCACCCCGGCCGGCACGTTCGATATTTCTGCCTACCGGCACGCGATCTCGGTGGTCATCACCGCGATGGAGATTCTGGTCGACAACTCGGGTTATCCGACGGAGGCCATTGCGAAGAACTCGCACGACTACCGGCCGCTGGGCCTGGGCTATGCCAACCTGGGCGCGCTGCTGATGGCTTTCGGCCTGCCCTACGATTCGACCGCGGGCCGCGACCTGGCGGGTTCTCTGACGGCGATCATGTGCGGCCAGGCCTATCTGCAGTCGGCGGTGATCGCCGAGAAGTGCCCGCCGCTGGCCTCGGCCACGCCGCTCACGGCGCGCGTGGAGCGCTCCGGCGGCGCCTGCCCCGGCTTCTACGTGAATCGCGAGCCGTTCCTGGACGTGATCCGCATGCACCGCGCGGAGGTGAACAATATCGGCAAGTCGAAGGTGAGCAGCGAGCCTTTCGTGGTGCCGCAGCTCGATGCCCTGATTGAAGCCAGCCGCGACTGCTGGGATCAGGCTCTGGCGCACGGCGAAAAGTTCGGCTACCGCAACTCGCAGACCACGGTGCTGGCGCCCACGGGCACCATCGGCTTCATGATGGACTGCGACACCACGGGCATTGAGCCGGATCTGGCTCTGGTGAAGTATAAGAAGCTGGTTGGCGGCGGCATGATCAAGATCGTGAACAACACCGTACCCGCGGCGCTGTTCAAGCTGGGCTACAGCAGCGATGAAGTGAACGCCATCGTCAGCTATATCGACGCCACTGGCACCATTGAGGGCGCGCCGGGCATCCGGCCGGAGCATCTCGCTGTGTTCGATTGCAGCTTCAAGCCGGCCAAGGGCACGCGCTCGATTCACTATATGGGTCACATCAAGATGATGGCCGCGGCGCAGCCGTTCCTTTCGGGGGCGATCTCGAAGACGGTGAACCTGCCCAACGAGGCGGCGGTGGAGGATGTGGCAGAGGCTTACGCGGCAAGCTGGCGGCTGGGCATCAAGGCCGTGGCAATCTACCGCGACGGCTCCAAGGGCACGCAGCCGCTGAATACCAGCCTGGATGCGAAGAAGGAGCCCTCGGCTCTGGATGCCATCGGTAGCCGCGTTCTGGCACAGATGGCTGCCGGGCAGCCCGCGGCCGAGGCCGACGTGAAGGCGCTCGAAGCCAGGATCAGCGAAAAGCTGGAGGTGACGGCGAAGCAGGTGGTTACGGCAGCCGCGGCCTTCCAGAAGTCCCTCGACGAGATCGTGGCAGCAGCCAGCGTGCCGATGCTCAAGCCCGCCGCTCCTGCCGCGTTCGAGATGCCGCGCGCGGTGGAGCAGGATCTGAACGCGCCGCCGCGGGCCGTGCGTCATCGCCTGCCGGAGGAGCGTGCGTCCGTGACGCACAAGTTCTCCATCGCGGGCCACGAGGGCTACATCACCGTGGGCCTCTACCCGACCGGCCAGCCGGGCGAGATCTTCATCAAGATGGCGAAGGAGGGCTCGACGGTCTCCGGCCTGATGGACGCCTTCGCGACCTCGATCTCTCTGGCGCTGCAGCATGGCGTGCCGCTGCGGGTGCTGTGCGAGAAGTTTGCGCACACGCGCTTTGAGCCCTCGGGCTGGACGGGCAACGAGCAGATTGGCTATGCGAAGAGCCTGATGGACTACATCTTCCGCTGGCTGAACCTGCGGTTCCTCTCCGGCGAGCAGTTGACGCTCTTCGCGGGGCTCGCACCGCAGGCGCCGCCGCTGCCCGCGCCGCCCACCATACTGCAGGAAGCGGAGCCTGCCGCTCCGGCGGCCGGCATTCAGCAGGGCCAGCTTGCCCGGCTTGCCGAAGAGGTGGCACGCAAGCTGAACCAGGTGAGCGGCCACACCGGAATGGGCAGCACATCGGCTCCCAGCGGCGGCATCGCTCCGGAGATTCAGGCAGCGGCATCGGCGCACAGCCCCGCCGGTGTTCCTGAACTCAAGGACCGGGGCGTCTATCACGCGGCCGACGCCATGCGCGACATGTACGAGATGGGCGATGCGCCAAGCTGTTCCACCTGCGGCGCCATCATGGTGCGCAACGGAAGCTGCTATCGCTGCATGAGCTGCGGCTCAACGAGCGGATGCAGCTAGACCGCTTGCGCAATCCGGCAAGAAAAAAGCCCTCGCTTTGGCGAGGGCTTTTTCACTCCGCTTTGCGAGCCTAGAACGGAATATCGTCGTCCGAAATCTCCGCCTGCTGCGAGTAATCGTCGTTGCCGCCGCTTGCGGGGCGCTGGTCGTAGCTCGACGAGGAGCCTGAGCCGCGGCTGTAGCCGCCGCCGGAGCCGCCTTCGTCGCGGCCGGAGAGCAGGGAGATGTCGTTGACGATGATCTCGGTGCGGTAGCGCTTCGCGCCCGTCTCCTTGTCGTCCCAACTGCGGGTCTGGATCTTGCCTTCGACGTAGAGCTTGGAACCTTTCTTCACATAGTCGCGGATGATCTCGGCCGTGCGCGTGAAGGCGACCAGATTGTGCCACTCGGTGCGGTCCTGCCAGTTGCCCTGCGCATCCTTCTGGCGATCGCTGGTGGCCAGAGTAAAGTTGGCGACGAGTGTGCCGCCCGGCGTGGAGCGCATCTCGGGGTCCTTGCCCACGTTGCCCAGCAGAATAACCTTGTTGACTGACTTTGCCATGGTGCGTTTCTCCGGTTAAGCAGAAAGGATAGCAGACTAGTGAAGCTGGCGCGCCATGCGCCGCCGGCGCAGCCACTTGGCCACGCCGAGCGCCAGCAGCAGGCCGCCAAAGGGCAGGCACATGAGCGCGACAATCAGCGAAAACCAGCCGGGATTGGAACTGGCGCCAGTGTGCGAGAAGCCGCCGAAGGCGAACTGGAGCAGCAGCGCGCAGACGATGCCCGCGCCCACCATGGAGCCGCCCCATTGCAGCAACTGGCGGGTGCCGTCCTCCGGCAGTGTGGAGCGCGGCGATGGAGAGCTTGCCGGCATCGGATTATCCCTGCGCCAGCCGCAGCATCATGTAAGTGATCACGCCGGTCACGGAGACATAGAGCCACAGCGGGAATGTCCACCGCGCCACCTTGCGATGCTGTGGGAACCGTCCGGTGAGCGAGAAGAAGAAGGTGGTCAGCACCAGCGGCAGCGCAACCACGGCCAGAATGATGTGGCTAGCCAGCAGCCAGAGGTAAAAGGTGCGGAAGTCCGCATGCGCTGGATAGCGCACATCGCCGTGCAGCGCATGATGCAGGATGTAGCTGACCAGAAAGAGCGACGAGAAGACAAACGCTGTGATCATCGACCTGCGATGCGCGGCGATTTTGCGCGCGCGGATGAAGGTGAAGCCGATGAGCAGCGCGATGGCCGCGAGCCCATTCAGAATCGCGTTCAGCGCGGGCAGAAAGGCGTATTGCGTGCTCGCCGCCGAGGCAGGGTGAATGTAGATGAGCCAGAAGAGAAACAGCGTGGCCGCAGCGCTCACCAGCAGGATGGCTGCGATGGGGCCGCGCGTCGCGGACCGCGGACTGGAAGATGGGGTAATCGTCGTCATGGTTCCTTAGTACTTCACCGTGGCGCAGAGCATCAGCGCCGTGAGCAGCAGGGGCAGGTAAATGACACTCACTTTCAGCAGGTCGCGCGCCAGCATGCGGCTTTCCGCATCGGAGGCAGCGCGCAGAATGCCGCAGAAGCGGATGGTATAGGCAAGGTAAACCGCGCCCAGCAGCACGGCCAGCACGGCATACACCGGCCCGGCCATGCCCAGCCACCAGGGCGCCAGGCTCACGGGAATCATGGCCACCGCGTAGAACACGGCTTCCACCACGGTCGAAAGGCCGTCCGGCTGCACCACCGGCAGCATGCGGATGCCGGCCTTGGCGTAGTCGCCGCGATACATCCAGGCGATGGCCATGAAGTGCGGAAACTGCCAGACGAAGAGAATGGCGAACAGGGCCACGGCCGGCCACTCGATGCGTCCGCGCGCGGCGGTCCATCCCAGCATGGGGCCCATGGCGCCGGGAAAGGCTCCGATAAAGGTGGCCAGCGTGGTGACGCGCTTGAGCGGCGTATAGACCGCGACATAGGTAAACGCGGTCAGCAGCGCCAGCGATACCGTGAGCAGATTTGCATGCAGCAGCAGCCACCACGCGCCCAGCGCCAGCGCGCCGATGCCCGCGAGCACGCCCTGCGCGAGCGAGATGCGCCCGGAGGGCAGCGGCCGGTCCGCGGTGCGCTGCATGCGCGCGTCGGTGGAGCGCTCCAGAGCCTGATTGAGCGCGCCCGCGCCCGCGGAGACGAGGCCAATGCCGAAGAGCACATCGAGCAGGCCCCGCTGCAGCGTGGAGATGCCCGACTGCATGGAGCCGAGGTAGAAACCGGCCCAGCCCGTGACCAGCACCAGCCCGGTGACGCGCACCTTGAACAGCTCGCGCAGGTCGTGGAT
>DASZRQ010000040.1:0-39962 GCA_035549115.1 Occallatibacter sp.
GGGGCCTTGAACTCGGCCGGGGCGACAGCGGCCTCGGGCGCGTCCATGAACAGAGGCCGCAACGCCTCGACAACTGCCTCCAACTGGGCCTTGCGCTGATTCAGGGCCTCAAACTGCCGGGTGATATCCAGCAGCTCACCATGGGCTTCTTCATAGGCAAAGCGATACGTGTCTTGTGTCATCGGTTACTCCCAGGGGCACAGACTAACACGAAGGTGCCAGAATTTTTCGGGGGAAAGTAACACTAAAGAAGTACAAACGTAATAATCGTCTAAAAGACGACACGCTGGGAGGGGTATAGGATTATTTTTCCACAGACAGGAAAGCCAGGCAAGAAAATTTTGAGGCCTAGACAGCGTGCTGCAGCCCCTCGCGGCGTGTGTTACCGAACTTGAGAGCATTGCGGATGCGGCGCTCGAAAGGATCATTGGTGGCGTCGTCCGCTTCTTCACCCGAAGATGCTATCTGATTGAAAGTATAGGCCGGTGCCTCGACTGGCGCGGGCTCAGGCTGGGGGGCCTGCTGAGGGACAACTTCAAGGGGAGCAACAACATTTACAGGGGCTGTGGCGGGGGCACCGAGCATCGGGCCAAGGGCCGCTACAACGCCTTCGAGCCGTGTCTTGCGCTGGCGAAGCTGCTCGAACTTGCAGGTGATGTCAAGCAACTCCGACTTGGCTTCCTGGTAGGCGACGTTGTAGACATCCTGCCTCATAAGCTCTCCGCACACCTTTTCTTGTCGCAAAGCGTAACATGTTTGAGTCCCCCCCTATCTCCGGGTAATCTTCAGGATTTCTGACTAAAGTAATGCGAGGTCACCTAATCGGGATAGGAGTCCGTGGACACATCTGCGGACGCGGGCATGTCTTCCACAGACTGGGGAACCGGCTCAACACGCACCTTGCTGATACGGCGGCCCTCCATCTCCATCACGGTCAGCCGGCGATCTTCATGGTCCACGGTCTCCCCTTCCCGCGGGATATGCCCGAGACGAGTAAGCAGGAAGCCGGCCAGGGTCTCCACGCCGCCATCGCGGGGCAGGCTCCACTGCATCTGGGTCTCCAGATCGCGCAGGTTGGCGCCGCCATCGAGCAGAAGAACCCCCGCGGCGGTGGTGAGCGGAGGACGGGCCGGGTTGTCGAACTCATCCTCCAGCTCTCCGGTAAGCTGCTCGATTGCGTCCTCCGCCGTGACCAGGCCAACCGTCGAGCCATACTCATCGACCACAATTGCGATCTGCCGCCGGCGCTGCTGAAAGTCGCGGAGAAGGTCGAGGACGGTCTTGGTCTCCGGGGCCACGAGCACGTCGCGCATCACCTGGCGCAGGCGCAGCTCGACAAAGGCTGCGCCGGGGCGTATTCCCTGGACCGGCCGCGCGCCAGCCTTCTGCCCGGATGGGCGGAAGAACATCAACCGCGACAGGTCCTTGGAGTAAACCACGCCGACGATGTGCTCCGGGCCGCGCGCCTCGTCATAGACCGGCACGCGGGAGTGCATCTGGTCGATGACCTGGGCGCTGGCCTCCTCGATCGGCATGTCGGAGGGCAGCGAGAAGATCTTCTGCCGGGGGGTCATGATCTCGCGGACAGGCACGTCATCCAGTTCCAGAGCGCGGTGCACCAGCGTTTCCTGGTAGCGGGGCAGCACGCCCATGCGCCGCGCGGCAGTGGTAATCATCTTCAGCTCTTCCGGCGAGTGAACGGCGGAGCGGTCGGTTATGGGCACGTCGAAGCCGCGCAGGATGAGCGCCGCCGAGTTGCGCAGAAAGCGCACCGCCGGCCGGGCCAGCGCCATGAAGACCAGCATGGGGGGTGCAACGGCCACGGCCAGCGCCTCTGCCCGGCGCAGGGCCAGCGACTTGGGCACCAGCTCGCCGACCAGCACCTCCATATAGGTAATGAAGGCAAAGCTGAGGGCCACGGCGGCCAGGTGGGCGTAGATCATGGCATGCGCCGGGATCGTGGGCAGCAGTTGCAGCCATCCATAAAAGATGGAGGCGGCCAGCGGCTCGCCGATCCAGCCCAGAGCCAGCGAGCAAAGCGTGACGCCGAGCTGCACTGCGGGCAGAAAATCCTCGAGATCGACCTGCAGCCGCCGCACCGCGCGCGCGCCGGGAACGCCCGAGGCGGCCATCTGCTCGATGCGCGTGTCGCGCACGCTGACCACCGCGAACTCCGCAGCCACGAAGAAAGCGTTGACCAGAATCAGCAGGGCTACAGCGACGATTTGCAGCAGGGGCAGACCGTGCATCTCGCCTGTGAGCATAGCATTGCCCGCCGGCTGAATCTTCCGCGGAGAATGCGGAACCAACCCGCACCTGCCTGCGTACTGAGGAATGTGTACCGCCCCGCGACGCAGCACATGGATTTTGCCTGGCGCTGTTAACCGCGGGGCATCCCGACCGTCTTACCTGCGGGGATTTCATCCAACGCAGGCCGGTTTCATTGTTCCTTCTTTCCGGGGAGCCGGAGGCTCGCTCGATCGTCTTTGGAGGCTCACGTGCCCGCGTCAAAAAAGCGCAGTAGATTCTGGATCTGGCTTGGCTCCGGCATCGCTCTCGTGGTGGTGGTTGTCGGCATTGCCGCGGCGCGGCTGGTGAAGGGCGCGCAGATCGATCCCAACCGCATTGTGAAGGTGCAGCGCGGCGATGTGGCCCGCTCCGTGGTGGCGACGGGGAAGATTCAGCCCATCACCAAGGTTGAGGTCAAGTCCAAGGCATCGGGCATCGTCGAGAAGCTCTTTGTGGACATCAATAATCGCGTGCGCAAAGGCCAGCCGCTGGCTCAGCTCGATCAGCAGGAGATCAGTGCCCAGGTGGACGCGCAGAAGGCGCAGCTCGCCGCCGCCGAGGCCAATGTCGGCGCCTTCCAGGCCAACATCGAGCAAGACAAAGTAAACGCCGCCGCGCCGGACCTGCCCATGTACAAGGCCACGCTGGAGCGCAACATCCAGATGCAGAAGGAGGGCGTGGTGAGCCGGCAGGCTCTCGATGACGCCAACCGTGATTATCTTGCCGCGCTGAACAAGCGCGACGCAGCCCGCGCGCAGATCGGCGTGGATACGGCCAAGCTGAAGCAGGCCCGCGCGGAGGTGATGCAGAATCAGGCCAGCCTGCAGCAGCTCGAAGAGCAACTGAGCTACACGACGATTGTGGCTCCCATGGATGGCACGATTCTTTCGCGCGACGTGGAGATCGGCGATGCCGTCAGCTCGATCCTCGTGCTCGGCTCCACGGCTACGCTGGTCATGACCGAAGGCGATACCTCGCAGGTGTACGTGCAGGGCAAGGTGGATGAGGCCGACATCGCCAGCGTGTATATGGGCCAGCCCGCGCGCATCAAGGTGGAGAGCTTTCGCGGCCGCATCTTCAACGGCAAGGTGACCAAGATTGCGCCGCTGGGCGTGGAGAAGGACAACGTGACCACCTTCGAGGTGCGCGTGAGCATCGACAACCCCGGCGGCGAGCTGAAGGCCAACATGACGGCCAACGCGGAGATTCTGCTGAATGAGCACAAGGGCGTGCTGACCGTGCCCGAGAATGCCGTCGCGTATGACAACCAGAAGAACGCCTTTGTCCAGGTGCCGGACCGGAATCAGAAGGATGGCCTGCGCAAGGTCGCGGTCAAGGTCGGCCTCTCCAACGGCTCGGTAACGGAGATTGCCGGCGGCCTGAAGGAAGGCGAACAGGTTGTGCTGCAGCAGTAGCCTCCGTGCTTGTCCATGGCCGCACAGGAGTGTCCGGAAATGGACAAACAGGTGCGGTGCATTCCGGGTGATTCCGCCGCAGGGCCGTGCATTTATTTGTGTTGTGGCAATTTGGACTTTGGCAAGCCACATGCAAGCCAGAAAGATGTCGTAGTGCGCAGTCGGTTCTGACATGCATCAACAGGCAGCCCTCCCCATCGAATCGAGGAACGTATGAAGCATGGATTCACACTGGCGGCAGTTGCTCTTCTCGCCGCGGCGGCGCTTCCGGCCCTGGCCAGCGAGGCAACATTTGAACGCACCCTTGCGGTGAACGGCCACGTTGAGCTGAGCGTGGCAACAGGCTCGGGCAATGTGCACATCACGCGCGGCCCGGACAGCCAGGTGCACATCTACGGCCGGGCCAAATCAAACTGGGGCTCGGACAACGATGCGCGGGTGCGTGAGATCGCGGCCCATCCCCCCATCGAGCAGACCGGCAACATCATCAGCATCGGCATGCACCACGAGAACCTGCACAACGTCAGCATCGACTACGAGATTCAGGCGCCGGCCAACACATTTCTCGATGCCAGCTCCGGCTCCGGCAACGTGACCGACGATGGCGTGGGCGACAACACGAAGCTTTCCACCGGCTCGGGAGACATTCACGCAACAGGACTGCAGGGCGGCTTCAACGTCGGCACCGGCTCCGGCAACATCTATGCCCAACAGGTGGGCCAGGGCGATGTGCGCGCGCAGACCGGCTCAGGCAACATCGAACTGCGCGATCTGCATGGCGGCCTTCGCGCAGGCACGGGCTCGGGAGACATCAAAGTGGCGGGCACTCCGGCGATGGACTGGAAGCTCGAGACCGGCTCCGGCTCAGTCGAGTTCTGGCCGGGCAGCGCAGGATTCACGCTCGATGCTTCGACGGGCTCGGGGAGCGTGCACACCGATGCGGAGATGGCCGTACAGGGCTCCTTCGATCGCCATCACATTACGGGCAAGGTCCACGGCGGCGGTCCCACCGTCCGCATCGAGACCGGCTCGGGCGACGTTCGTATTCATTAATCTGCGCAGACACGCACGCGCAGCCATCTGACACACGTTTGTTCCTCAGGCGAGGCTACCTGGGAAGGCCTCGCCTGTCTTTTTTTCTACGGGATGAAGTAGTACGGATTCGGGTATTTGACGGAGTACTCTGCCTGTGGCTTGCCGCGCAGGTCGCTCCACTGGTCTCCCACACTCTCCACAATGGTGTAGCCTTCCCCGACAACCTGCGCACGCTGCGCCGACTTGAATGCAATGGCGCTCGACTTCGCGTCCGCGGCCGCGCGCATGCGCAGCTCTTTGTATCCGGTGAAGCCCTGCCCGGCGAGATTCCTTGCCGTGGCGGCGCGCTGGCCATCGGGCCGGCCGGTGAGGAAGATCACGGCGACGCCGAGCTTCTGCGCTTCCTTCACCAGCCGCAGCGTTCCGGGAATGGCCGTTGCCGCGGCCTGCTGCGCCCATGCATTGAAGGATTTTGCATCGTAGGCAAAGCCCTGCTTTTCCATCTCGGAATAATTGGAGAGGGTTGTCTCATCGATGTCGAGGACGAGGGCGAGCTTTTCGTGCTTCGTGTTATGCGCGGCGCGGCGATCGAGAAAGGCGATGGCACGGTCCGCTTCGAGGTCGAGGTCTTTCGCGTAGCAGCCGCAGGCACAGGTGCAGGCGTGATACTGCTTCAGCTCGTCTTTCAGCTTGTCGAGGTTGGGCAGCTTTTCGCTGGGCGCCAGCGGAGCCACGCGGTCCGGCATTGTCTGCGCGATTCCGGGCACAGCGCCCAGAGCAAGGATTGCCGCCAGCACGGCGGCGATGCGGTTGTTCAACAGACGGTCTCCTTCCCTGTCATCGTATATGCGCACAGCGCTGACCTGCGCCGCGCCGTTAAACTGGAAACATGGTCCACATCTTCCGTCCGATCCCTGTTGAATCGGTCAGGCTGCTTGTCTTCGATCTTGACGGCACGCTGATCGACTCCGCGCAGGACCTGTGCAACAGCGTGAATGCTACGCTCACCGCCTTCAATCGCCCGCCTCTGCCGGACGCGCAGGTCGCCACCTATATCGGCAACGGCGCACGCATCCTGGTGCAGCGCGCCCTGGCCGCCGACGACGGCGTGGAGCCCGCACCGGAGCTGCTGGACACGGCCTATGCCTTCTTCCTCGAGTACTACCGCGACCACAAGCTCGACTACACCTATGCCTATGACGGCGTGCTGGACGCTTTGGCCGCGCTGCGCACGGTACACGACCAGCCCGGCGCACAGGCGCGCGCCATGGCCGTGCTCACCAACAAGCCAGTGCGCCCGGCACAGGACCTCTGTGAGGCGCTGGGACTCGCGCCGTACTTTCTCCATATCTATGGGGGCAACAGCTTCGCCAGCAAGAAGCCCGATCCCGAGGGACTGCTGGCCCTGATGGAGCAGGCCGGAGCAAAACCGGGTGAAACCGTCATGATCGGCGACAGCCAGGTGGACGTGCAGACCGCGCGCAACGCGGGAGCGTGGTCCATCGGCTGCACCTTCGGGCTCGCGCCCGGCAGCCTTGAGGCCATGCCGCCGGATATTCTGGTCGATTCTCCGGCCGACTGGACAGCGGCTCTGCAGCCTGCGAAAATCCTCTCAGAATAGACCTGCCGTACCGCGCCAGGTGGGCGCATTGCGGCGATGAGGTCAGGGGCCGCCACAGAGCGGACCGGCGCACAGCTTCGAGCGCAGTCAAACCGAAGCGCGCGCCGCGGAGATGCACCCCTGCACCGGGCCTGCTCGTCCAATACACGACGGACACACGATGCGGATGAAGACCTTTGTGGTTTGATCGCTCGCTGCACGCATGTTCGTTTGGAGAACTTTGCCTCATGCGCTTTTTTGCTTTGGTTGCCCTGCTTTCCGTTCCTGCTGCCGCCTTGGCCTGCAAGCCTTCCGCGCCCACAGCGCAGCCCGCGCCGTCCGTGCAGGGCGTCGTCTCCGACCCGACGGGAGCCATCGTTCCTGGCGCCGAGGTCGATCTTGTGGATGCCAGCGGTTCCGTCACTTCTACGGCTCACTCGGCCGGCGATGGCTCCTTTCAGATTGCCGCGCCGCACACCGGCAGTTACACGCTGGTCGTCTCGGAGCCCGGCTTTGACACGGTGCGCAACCCGGTCACGATTGCTCCCCCGGCGGTGAACGCCGCCGGAGCTCCGGCGGCCCAGGCGCTTGCCGCGCCGCTACGGGTGGTGCTGCCCATTGCGAGCGTGGCCACCAATGTGCACGTGAATGCGGAGACCAGCGAGGACCTGACCGCGCCCGAGGACAACCACGACTCCTCGGTGATGACCTCGAGCGATCTCAAGCAACTGCCCATCTTCGACAACGACTACGCCACCGCCATGAGCGCATTTCTCGATGACAGCGCCACGGACACCGGCGGCTCTGGTTTGATCGTGGATGGCGTGGAATCCGATCACGCCACCGTCTCCGCCTCCGCGGTGCAGGAAGTGCGCATCAATCAGGATCCCTACTCGGCACAGTACTACTGGCCGGGCCGCGGACAGATGGAGATCATCACCAAGTCCGCCGCCGACCACTATCACGGGCAGTTCAATTTCTACTTCCGCGACTCGGCCCTGAATGCGCAGAATGCGCTAGCGCCATCCAAGCCCTTCGAGCAGCGGCGCATCTATGAGGGCAGTGTGACCGGCCCCGTGCGCTTCATTCCCAAAAGCAGCTTTCTGGGCAGCTTCAACCGCGCGGAGGAGGATTTGAATGCGGTTGTAAACGCTACCATCGCCGCGGCCGGCAACCCGAACGGACAGCTCTTCAGCGCCAACGTGCCCGCGCCGACGCGCGACACGGAGTTCAGCACGCGGCTGGCGCACCAGTTCAGCGATCGCAACTCCGGCTACGCGCAGTACAGCTACCAGGACTGGACCGGGCAGAATCAGGGCGTCGGCGGCCAGACCCTTGCGGCGGCGGGTTCCAATAACGAGTACCACGAGGACGATGTCATCCTCCATCTCGATTCGACGCCCTCGGCCGTGATGCTGAACCAGCTCTCGCTGGTGGCTGAGCACGCCTTCAACCGCACCGCCGACAGCGAAGAAGCGCCGCACATCTCCGTCAACGGCGACTTTACCGGCGGCTCGGCACAGAACGACTCCTACGCCACGGAATACAACTTCCGCCTCTTCGACATGCTCACGTGGACTCGCGGAAAGCATCTGATCAAGGCCGGCGCGGGCATTCCCCACATTGCCCGCCGGGCCTACGACGACGACACCAACAACCTCGGCAGCTACACCTTCGGGCCCACGCTTGCCTCCGATGGCGTAACGGTGATCGAGTCCGCGCTGGACAACTATGCCGCCAATCATCCCTCCGGCTACACGCAGAACTCGGGCGATACGCACTTCATCTACCAGCAGCAGGAGATGGGGGCTTTCATCCAGGACCAGTGGAAGATCTCGGATCGCTTCGCGGTCACGCCGGGCCTGCGTTACGACTGGCAGAATTTTCTGGCGACGGACCGGCTGGGCTTTTCGCCGCGTGTCTCGTTCGCGTGGGTGCTCGACCCCGACGCGAAGATCGTGCTGCGCGGCGGCGGAGGCATCTACTACGACCGCTTCGGCTCCGGTCCGCTGCTGGATCTGGTGCGCTATGAGTCGGCACGGCGCCGCTCCATCAAGCTCTCGGTCGATCCCTCCACCCAGCCTGACACTGACACCGGCTGCGTGCCTATCACCGCCTGCTACTCCATCGACGATCAACCGGTTTCGCTCACGCAGTTGATGCCCGATGCCAAGCTGCCCTATCAGATCCAGTACGGTCTCTCTCTTGAACGCCAGCTCGGCGAGCGGGCTACCGGCATTGTCAGCGTCTACTCCGCGCGCGGCATCGATGCTTTCCGTTCAGTGGATGTGAATGCGCCGACGCCCGAGTCCGGCTACACCGAACGCCCCGACTCCACCTACGGCATGATCCGCCAGATGCAGCCGGCGGGCTTCTGGCAGGGCAACGGATTCGACATCTCCTACCGCGGCGAGTTCAACAAGTACTTCACGGGATTCGGCCGCTACACCTGGTCCCACTACGAGTCGAACACCGGCGGCATCGGCTGGTTCCCGCAGAACCAGTACGCCCCCAACGACGAGTGGGCCAGTGCCAACTTCGACCGCCGCCAGCGGTTCGGCATGTATGCCATGTTCAACCGCAAGAGTCTCTTCAACATCTCCACGGGCATTTTTGCCAACACCGGCCGCCCCTGGACGGTGATGACAGGAACCGATCCTTACGGCGACGACCTCTTCAACGCGCGGCCGGACGGCACGCCGCCCAACACGGAGAACTCGCCCTCGTATGTCGATCTCGACCTGCGCTGGGGCCACGACTTTGCCGTGACGCCGGACAAGAGCGAAGATGCGCCGCGGGTGGGTTTCTCGGCCGGGGCCTTCAATCTCCTCAACCACGAGAACCCGTCAAGCATCGACACGGTGATCACCTCGCCTGAGTTCGGCGATGTCACGGCCGTGAATGCGCCGCGGCGTCTCCAACTCGGCATGCGCCTGGAGTTCTAAGCTAAGCGGACTTTGCCCCTCCAGGCAGCGGCTGTCCGGAGGGCGTACACTCTTAGGCAACCCGCCCGGCATTTCGCCGGAACTTTTCTCTGCCGCAGTGCGTACCGGCTGAAAAGAGGGACCTGATGAGACTTCGCAGCATTTTGGCCAGCATCCTTCTGGTTGCCGTTGTCGCGCTTGCCCCGCGTGCCGCCCATGCCGATCGCGATGAGGTCCAGTTCGGCAGCAATATCGTCGTTCCTGCCGGAAGCTCCATTCACGACGCGGTCTGCTTCTTCTGCAGCGTGAACGCGCTCGGCACCATCGACCACGATGTTGTCGTCTTCTTCGGCAGCGTGCACATCGCCGGTCAGTCCAACCACGATGTGGTGGTCTTCTTCGGTTCGGTCCGCGCGGACGACAACGCTTCCATCGCGCACGACATTGTGAACTTCTTCGGCAGCATCCGCCTGGGTAAGAACGTCTCCGTCGGCGGCGACATGGTGGCGATGTTCGGCGGTGTGCACGCAGCGGATTCTGTGACCGTGGGCGGCAGCCGTGTGGTGCAGCCTGGCTGGGTGCTGTTGATTCCTTTCCTCATTGTTGGCGGAATCATCACGCTGATCGTGAATGTGATCCGGAATTACCGCCACAACCAGCTCATGGCCGCGGGCTACGGCTACCCTCCGCAGCCTCCTCCGCCCATGCCGCCGCAGGTCTGAGAGCTGCTCGCAGCGCTGAGGCCGGCACAACGAACACAAAAGTAAAGAGCCCATGGATGCAATGGTTAGCGCATCCATGGGCCGTGCTTTGTCTGGGGGAGGGTTGGTATGTGCCTCCGCCGCTGCCAATCAGCCAGCGAAGGGTATGACGGTTGCTATGAATACGGAATGACCGGCTTCAACTCGTGTTCCGTGCTGTGTGACAGATTCGTCAGCACCGCGCATAATCCGCCAGCGCGCTCTTGTTGGGAATGGTCAGCATCGATCCATGGAAAGACACCAGGCGGCGGTTCTTGAAGGCCGTCAGGGTCCGCGTGACGGTTTCGCGCGAAGCGCCAATAAACTCGCCGATCTCTTCATGCGTGAGCGGGAAGCGGAACTTCGCCCCGGCGTCAACCGCCTGGCCCTGCGCGCTCCAGTCCAGCAGCAGCCGGGCCAGCTTCTCCGGCGCCGAGGAGGCAAGGCCCACGGTGCGCAGTTGCTCGCAGGCCAGCATGAACTCGCGAGTCAACTCTTCGCTCACGGTCTGGTAGGCCTCGGGGTGACGGGCCAGAAAACCAAGAAACTCGCGGCGGCCGACTGGGGCGATCTTCGCCGGATAGAGCGTCTCGGCTGTGAGTTCGTAGGCATTGCCGGAGATGGTCGAGGTAAGGCCGAGAATCTCACCCTTCTGCGCAATGCGCAGGCTCAGGCGGCGGCCATCGCTTGAGTTGATGGAGAGCTTCACTGCGCCTTCGAGGACGATGTAGATTCCGCGCGCCGCTTCCCGCTCCGCGAAGAGCACATGGCCGGCAGGATAGGACAGGGCCGTCGCCAGCGACATCAGGTCCTTCTGTGCCGCCGGAGAAAACTTCCCGATCACGCTCTTTGCGTCCTGCGCGTGGTTATCCGTATTGTGCAGCCCCTCGTGAACTACCTGCATGTCCGACCTCCCCATCGTGGTTAAACCTTCTTTACCTTGCGCATAATTTCTTCCGCCAGATCGTTGGTGAAGAGCGAACCGGCATGAAATTCGGCGTTCGACCTGGCAAAAATCTTGGCCAGAACGCTCTTGCCATTACTGTCTGCATAGGTCACATCGTGCAGATCGATGGTCAGCTTGCCCGAGGTGAGCCGCGGAGCCGCTTCCGTCCAGACACGGTCCAGCTCCTGGGCCCAAACCCCGGCGAGGCGGCCTTCCAGTACCAGCCGCTTGGCGCTATCCGGAGTCTCGTTGATGGTGATGCGTAGCATGCCCTTGATAAGGCAATGCGCGTGCCAAAGTTCGCGCCGCTCGGCAACATGTCTACAAGTAATTGGTAAGGAATGATTTAGATAGATTCGAGAGATTGGCTGGAGCCGGTGACGAAGACACCTGTGGCGAAGTGACGAAGACGAAATATCGTCACAAGACTAGATATAGTCACTCCGCTCGATGCCGAGCTTCTTGATTTTGGAGTTGAGCGTGGTGCGTTTCAGGCCCAGCCGGGCAGCCGCGCCGTCCGGCCCGCCGATCTGTCCTTTGGCCTCGCGCAGGGCCTTCAATATATGGTCGCGCTCGGCCTCGTGCAGCGTTCCAGCTTCGCCTTCCGCGGCAGAGTCTGCTTCTTCCTCCGGCTCAATCAGCTCCGCCAGAGGGACAAACAACTTGGAACCGCGGGTGAGGATCACGGCCCGCTCCAGCAGGTTTTCGAGCTCGCGTATATTGCCCGGCCAGCGCCACTTGGTGAGCGCCTTCATGGTTTCGTCGGAGATGGTGCTGATGGTTTTGCCCATGCGCCGGCTGTGCAGCGAGACGAAGTGCCGCACCAGCACGGGAATGTCTCCCGCGCGCTCGCGCAGCGGCGGCGCATGCACGGGAAACACTTTCAGGCGGTAATACAGGTCGCTGCGGAACTGCTTGTCGGCCACCATCTGCGCCAGGTCGCGGTTGGTCGCGGCAATCAGGCGCACATTCACCGCGATGGGCCGGTTGCTGCCCAGCCGCTCGATCTCCCGCTCCTGCAGCGCGCGCAGCAGCTTGGGCTGCAGGTCGAGCGGCATCTCGCCAATCTCGTCCAGAAACAGCGTGCCCTCGTGCGCCAGCTCCAGCCGGCCCATCTTGCGCGAGATGGCTCCGGTGAACGCGCCCTTCTCGTGGCCGAAGAGCTCGCTCTCCAGCAGACCGGCGGGAATGGCCGCGCAGTTGAGCTTGACGAAGGTGCGCTCGCTGCGCGGGCTCAGCCGGTGGATGGCGCGGGCCAGCAATTCCTTGCCGGTGCCGGTCTCCCCCTGGATCAGCACCGTGGCGTCCGTGGGTGCGACGGTCTCAATCTGTTTGAGCACATGCCGCAGCCCGGTGCTTTCGCCCACAATGTCTTCAAAACGGTGCTCGAGGTTGATCTCTTCCTCGAGATACTGCCGCTCCTGATCCAGCTTGTCGCGCAGCTCGGCAATCTGGCGGAAAGCCATGGCGTTGCTGACGGCCATGGCCACCTGATCGGCCACCTGCCGCAGCATCTCGGCATCCTTTTGCCCGTAAGCGCCTTCAATGCGGCTGGCCACCATCATGGTTCCCAGCGCCTCGCCCCGGTGCACCAGCGGCACCCAGCAGCCTGACTGGATGCCGAGCGCGGTCAGGTGCTGAATGCCCGCCTCGACAAATGCGCCCTCCTGCAGCCGGGAAACAAAGTACGGCTCGCGAGTTTGGAAGGCCCGGCCTGCCGGCGATTCCTGCACCGGAATGCGCACTGTGCCGCGCTGCGCGGTGTTCTCTCCCAGAAAGTGCGCGACGAGCACATCGGCGTCCGCCTCGTGGAGCGCCAGCGTGGCGCAGTCATGCGGCAGCACTTCGCGCAGGCTCGCGGAGATGGCTCCAAGCAGCGTGCGCACGTCGAGGTTCGCGAGCAGCGCGCTGCTCAACTGCAGCATCACCGCTTCCTCGGCGCGCTTGCGATCCGTAAAGTCGCGTGTGATTTTCACGAACCCGGACAAGACGCCGTCCGCATCGCGAATGGCGGTGAGGACCACGCTGGCCCAGAAGCGCGAGCCATCCTTGCGCAGGCGCCAGCCCTCGCCCTCCACGCGTCCGCGCTCCTCGGCAAGGCGGAGCAGCTCGGCCGGGCGGCCGCGGTCCTGATCTTCCTGGATAAAAAACACTGTGAAGGGCTTGCCGACGATCTCGCCCGCGGCATAGCCCTTGATGCGCTCGGCTCCCGGATTCCACGTAGCCACATTCCCGTCGCGGTCGAGCAGGTAAATGGCGTACTCGCTCACTCCTTCCACGATGGAGCGGAACTGCAGATCGGCCTTGCGCAGCGCCTCCTGCGCTTCGTGCTGCTCGGTCACATCGCGCACAAAGCTCAGCACCAGCGGCCCCTCGGGCGAGTCGATGGGTTTGAGCATGATGTCGACGGAGAATTCGGAGCCATCCTTGCGCAGCGCAAACAGATTCAGGGCCGCGCCCATCTGCCGCGCGCGCGGCTGCGCATGAAAGCGCTCCCGATGGCTGGGGTGACGGTCGCGAAACCGCTGCGGAACGAGCCGGTCCACCGGCATCCCGATCAGCTCGGTGTGCGTGTATCCGAACAACTCAGCCGCACGCGGGTTTGCCCCCTGGATGACACCCTGCGCATCCGTGATGAAGATGGCATCCGGGGAAACAGCGAACAGATTGTCCATTACGCCATGGGCGAATGCTGTTTTGTCGCGCACGGCATCGCCCGCTGCGTCCTGTTCCGGGGAATCAGAAAGGCGCATAGCTCTATATCCGACCTTATCCGGAAGATAGCCTGCCATGCCGCGGCCCCGCAACCATGGATATGCCGCGGGATTCGAGCGCGGACCAATGCCGTAATTCCTGAACCTTCGTTCCGCATTGGTGAATCCAAGGCACACAGGAGTGATATTCCCCATGGCGCAGAAGATTGCCTTCATTACGGGAGGAAACCGCGGGCTCGGCTTCCAGACCGCCCTCGACCTCAAATCCCCCGACACCAAAATCGTCATCGGCTCGCGCGACCAGAAGCAGGGCGAAGAGGCTGTTGCCAAGCTGCGCGCAGCGGGCGTGGACGCCGACGTTCTGAAGTTCGACATCACCAGCCCCGCCGACCACAAGGCCGCCTACGACTACTTTGAATCGAAGTACGGCCGCCTCGACATTCTCGTGAACAACGCGGGCATCGCCGCGGGCAAATTTCCCGGCACCGGCCCGGAGCACTCGGCCGCCCATGCCCCTCTCGACATTCTGCACAGGGTCTTCGAGACCAACTTCTTTGCCCAGGTGGCCCTGACCAACACGCTGCTGCCGCTGATCAAGAAGAGCCCGGCGGGCCGCATCGTCAATCTGTCCAGCATCCTCGGCTCGCTCAACCTGCACGCCGACCCGGCTTCCCCCATCTACCACGCCAAGTCGTTTGCCTACGACGCGTCGAAGACCGCGCTGAATGCCTACACCGTGCATCTGGCCTATGAGCTGCGCGATACCAACATCAAGGTCAACTCCGCGCATCCCGGCTGGGTCTAGACCGACATGGGCGGCGACCAGGCTCCCATGGAACTCAGCGAAGGCGGCAAAACCAGCGCTGCGCTGGCCACTCTGCCCGCCGATGGCCCCAGCGGCAGCTTTGTTCATCTCGGCCAGACGCTGCCCTGGTAACGCTCTATTGAGGGGCCGCCGCAGGAATCCGCGCCCGGATGCCTTCCCCGATCGGCCCCTTATGATGCAGCCTCGCATTGAGCCACTCCGTCATCTCGCGTTCCCAGTCGGGCACGCCCGGCAGCTTGTTCCACCCGCCTGTGCCATGCTTGCCGCCGGGGATGCGGATGATGTCGCAGCGCACACCAACCTTGTGCAGGGCATCCTGCAGGTTCGTCGCCTCGGAAAACGGGATGTACTCGTCCCGGTCGCCCAGAATCTCAAGAAACGGCGGATCATCTTTATTCACGTAGGTAATCGGCGAGGCCTCGCGGATGGCTTCCTTCTCGCCTTTCTCCGCAATCAGCGGGTCCAGCAGCCGGTGCACGTCCGCATTCAATGGCACAAACGCAAAACTGCTCTGCGCATAGAGGCTCACCACGGCCTGCGCCCGCGCGCTCTCCCGGTCCACGGGATCGGCAGCCTTTGCATCGCCCGGCGCATTCAGCAGCCCCACCATGTTGCTCAGAAAGCCCCCTGCCGAGCCGCCCACCAGAGCAATCTTGTTGGGATCGGCGTGCCACTTCTTCGCGTTGTAGCGGATATAGCGCACCGCCCGCTGCACATCGAGCACCATATAGGGATACGGATACTTCGGCGCCAGCCGGTAGTTGACGGAAAACACCGCATACCCCGCCGGCGCAAGAAAATCGGCCACATAGGCTTCGCTGCCGCTCCGGCTGTCGCCGCCGTGATACCCGCCTCCATGAATGATGATTGCGATCGGGTGCCTGCCGCCGCCCTTTGGCGCATAGTAGTCCATCGTCAGCGTCTGCCCGTCCGCCGCGCCATACACCAGCCCGCTCTCCGTTGGAGTGCGGGCCTCCGCCGCGTTCATCTTCATGGCGGTGAAGAAAACCACAGCCATTGCCGTAAGCGCCGCAACCGTTTTCAACAAGATCCTTCTCCCCTCCCACTCATCTTCAGCGCTTCCCATGAGCTATGCGCCTCGCGCGATCATTGTAGGGGGCCCGCACCTCTATCCGGCATACTATTCCCACTCATTTCGAGGAAACCGCATGAACTTCGATCTCGATAGCGCGAGCGCGCTCCTTGCCCGTACTCCTGCAGCGCTCGATTCCCTGCTGCGCGGCCTGCCCGCATGCTGGACGGAGGCCAACGAAGGCGAGAAGACGATGACACCGCGCGAAGTTGTCGCGCATCTTATCGACGCGGACCAGACCAACTGGCTCACGCGCATCCGGGCGATTCTGGAGCACGGCGCATTGCAGCCGATTCCGGGCTTTGACCGCTACGCGAAGATTCGCGCCAGCGCGAAGACGCCAATTGCAGACCTGCTGGATGAATTCACCGCGGTGCGGGCTGCAAAGCTCGATGAGCTGCGGGCGCTGCATCTTATGCCGGACGATCTGAAGAAACATGGCCAGCATCCGGCCCTCGGCGCCGTTACCGTCTCTGAGCTTGTTGCCACCTGGACCGCGCATGACCTGACGCATCTCCATCAGGTCTCCCGCATCCTCGCGCACCAGTATGCGGATGCTGTGGGCCCGTTTGAGCGCTTTCTTGGAGTGCTCAAGTGCGAGGGACACGGCGGCTAAGCGAATCTTCGGCAATGGTGTAGTTCCTGGAAAGATCGTCTTCGGTGGCAACGGATCACTTCCTATACGCCGACTTCTCGGGAGTAATGCCTTGCCGAACTTTCGCTACTCTTTGTAACGATCCGGAATGGGATGATTCTGAATGTCCTGCATCGCGTCGAGGAGCTTGAAGGCATCATTTGCGTCCAACTTTTCGCCTGAATAGCGGACTTCATAAAGCCCCTGAAGATTCGAAGGCAGCTTGACGCCGTCTTTAACCAAGAGGATGAATCGTCTTCCATAGAGCGCTTGAGCTGCGCCTATTTCAGTGAGAACATTGGGATTTAGAATTTGAACTTCTTTATCCTCTTCGTCTTTCAACACCTTCTCGACATCGACATGGATGATAGCTGCTCCACAGCTTCTCATTGAGCCCATAACCTTATCTGGAACAGGCTTGGATACAGACTGCTTTTCCTCGGCGACCACCGCTTCGTACTTCCCATAGGTGATGATCTTCTTTATCGGGTCTATAAAATCTTTATTCTTCCCGTGTGTGATGAAGACCCGTTTTGTCGCCATTGCGAGTGTGTCGTCCGAAGCTGATTGAGCAGGAGGAAAATGGTCTATTTTGCTGATGCTCGGTTCCGCCTCAGTACCCTCAGTCAAGCTCTCAATCGGTTCGGTAGCATCGTAACTTTCATCCTCTTCCGCCTCGCCCGCGCCTTCAAGAGAGATGTATTCTTTGTCCTTTATCTTTTGGACAAATCCGACTGCCCTAGCGCCCTCCATGATCATGTCAAAAACTGCCGCAGCGCGTTCCTCCGGCACATCCATATCTGTGCTTAATACATTTATGGCGATGTCTCTTCGCGGAACGGGGCTATTGTCGTACTGAGTCAGAAATTTTCCGATTACTCTGGGCTTCAAGATCGCTTCACGTTTCGCCGCTAGATCGTCCCCTTCTTTCGTTGGTTTCAACACCCGAAGGCCTAAAGGAGTGATTTCGATAAGAGGTGCGTTCGGACCTCCTTTGGTCAACCCGTATGCCATCGCAGCTCCCGTGACCATTCGGAACGAACTGCTGTTCGGTTGGACATTCATACCTTTCGCTACTTTAAGCGGTGCAGTCGGCTTCCGTCCGTAATTCTCGGCTATAGCCCTGGGCACTTTGATCGCCTCAGCCAGAGAGTAAGCGGGGATATCGGCCTGACTGATTTTGGCTCTCTTCGGCGCATCCTCAGAGTCGCTGGTGCCACGCTTTGCGGGGACTTCTGCCGCTACAGTTTTCTTGGCCATATACCTCCGAATACATCAATTACAAATTCTCGGGTGAAGGCCCATCTTAGCGCTCGCGCGGCTTTGCCTCAAAACTTTTCCTCGCTGACCGCCAAATTTGAGCGGTCTCGTTCGGACCACTCCTGCTAAACGCCCTTGTGTTCGCCGACTAACCAATGCCGGAATGATCGGATTTCAAAATACCGCATCTTCGCTAAATTTTCGCTTCTCTGCTAAAATCGGCACATGGACTTTCAGCTCGTTACCCCTTATAAGCCGCGCGGCGACCAGCCCCGCGCCATCGACGAGCTGGTTCAGGGACTGGGCGCCGGTGAGCAGCATCAGGTTCTGCTGGGCGTCACCGGCTCGGGCAAGACCTTCACCATGGCCAAGGTCATCGAGCAGTGCAACCGGCCCGCGCTCATCCTCGCGCACAACAAGACTCTTGCCGCGCAGCTCTATCACGAGTTCAAGCAGTTCTTTCCCTCGAACGCCGTCGAATACTTCGTCTCCTACTACGACTACTACCAGCCGGAGGCCTACATTCCGGCCGGCGATCTTTATATCGAGAAGGAAGCGACGATCAACGAGGAGCTGGATAAGCTGCGGCTCTCGGCAACACGCTCGCTGTTCGAGCGGCGCGACGCCATCATCGTCAGCTCGGTCTCGTGCATCTACGGCCTGGGCTCGCCGGAGGCCTACTACGGCATGCTGCTGCTGCTCGAAAAAGGCCAGAAGATCGCGCGCAAGGACATCACGCGCCGCCTGGTCGAGATACTCTACGAGCGCAATGACTCGGACTTTCGGCGCGGCACCTTCCGCGTGCGCGGCGACGTGATCGAGGTCTTTCCCACCTACGACGAGTCGGCCTATCGTATCGAGCTCTTCGGCGACGAAATCGAGTCGCTGGCGCAGATCGATCCGCTCTTCGGCACCGTGAAGCAGAAGTACTCCCGTCTGCCCATCTATCCGAAATCGCATTACGTGGTGCAGCCGGAGCGCAAGTCGCAGGCCATCGACTCGATCCTGGCCGAGCTGAACGAGTGGGTCGCCAGGCTCGAGTCCGAGGGACGCATGGTGGAGGCGCAGCGCATTCACCAGCGCACCCGCTTCGACCTGGAAATGATCAAGTCTATGGGCTACTGTCACGGCATCGAGAATTATTCGCGGCACTTCAGCGGGCGGCTGCCCGGTGAGCCGCCGCCCACTCTGCTGGACTACTTCCCGCGCGATTTTGTGCTGTTTGTCGATGAGAGCCATGCGACCGTGCCGCAAGTGCACGGCATGTGGTTCGGCGACCGCAGCCGCAAACAGAACCTTGTCGACTACGGTTTCCGCCTGCCCTCGGCTGTCGATAACCGGCCGCTCAAGTTTGAAGAGTTCGAGAACCGCATCCATCAGACGATCTATGTCTCGGCGACGCCGGGACCGTATGAGCTGACAAAGTCCGCCGGCGTGGTGATCGAGCAGGTCATCCGGCCCACCGGGCTGGTCGACCCCGAGGTGGAGGTGCGGCCGGTGAAGGGCCAGATCGACGATCTGCTCGGCGAGATTCGCGACCGCGCCAAACGCGGAGAGCGCGTGCTGGTGACCACGCTGACCAAGCGCATGGCGGAAGACCTCTCCGGCTACTACACCGAGGTGGGCGTGCGCTGCCGCTACATGCACTCGGAGATTGAGACGCTGGAGCGCGTCAAGCTTCTGGCAGGGCTGCGCAAGGGCGAGTACGACGTGCTCATCGGCATCAACCTGCTGCGCGAGGGGCTGGACCTTCCCGAGGTTTCTCTGGTGGCCATTCTCGATGCGGACAAGGAGGGTTTTCTGCGCTCCTCGGGCTCGCTGATCCAGACCATTGGCCGCGCCGCCCGCCACGTGGAAGGCCGCGCCATTCTGTATGCCGACCGGATGACGGACTCGATGAAGCAGGCCATGGGCGAAACCGATCGCCGCCGGGCGATTCAGCGCGCCTACAACGAGGAGCACGGCATCACGCCGCGCTCCGTCATCTCGTCCATCGACATGGGGCTGGCGCAGATTCTCAAGTCCGAGTATGGCGAAGTGCTGGAAGAAGAGACGGCGGGATTGCCGGAATTCAACACCCAGGCCGACGTGGACCAGTACATCGCCAAGCTGGAAACCGACATGCGCGAAGCGGCCAAGCGGTTCGAGTTCGAAAAGGCCGCCCGGCTGCGCGATTCGATCAAGGAGCTGCGCGAAAAGGAATTCCTGTTCGGCTGAACGGCTTCGCGTCCATTGGAGCGTCCTCGCAGTTCGTGCTGATTCTGGAGCGTTTTCTCCATCAAAGGTGTGAGATAGATCACACTTCCAAGGCCTATGATGGGTTCACAATCGAGTTGTGAGACCTGAAACGCGGCCGCACATGCGGATGCGAGAATAGGGTTGGAGTCTCAATGGCAACTTTAGGCAGTTTTGCCCTGCTTCTTGCGTTGGCCCTGGCAGCGTACAACTTCTTCGCCGGCGCCGTAGCCCTCCGTCTCATCGCCACCGGTCAGCCTACCCGCATCTCGCCGGAGCGCCTGGCGGACACCGCCCGCCGGGCCGGGATCGCCTGCTTTATCGCGGTCTGTGCGGCTGTCTTCGCCCTCGTTTATTCCGTCTTTACCAACGATTTTTCGATCACCTACATCGCCGAGCACTCCAACCGCGCCCTGCCCGGCCCGTACAAGTTCGCGGCCCTGTGGAGCGGCCAGGAGGGGTCGCTGCTGCTGTGGTCGTGGCTGCTGGCCACCTTCGGCTTCGTGCTGCGGCTCACCCACAAGGTGGACGTGAAGCTGTACGCCTACGCGGGAACTATCCTCGCCGCCATCCAGGTCTTTTTTCTGGCCGTGCTCAACTTCGCCGCGCCGCCCTTCTCCATCCTGAAGGGCGCGATTCCCGCGGATGGCAACGGCCTGAATCCCCTGCTGCAGTATCCGGAGATGGTCATCCATCCGCCCATGCTCTACCTCGGCTACGTGGGCTTCAGCGTCCCGTTTGCCTTTGCTCTGGGCGCGCTGATGATGCGCTATCCCGGCGAAAAATGGATTCGCGTCACCCGCGTCTGGACGCTGGTGACCTGGATGTTTCTCACCATCGGCATCTTCCTCGGCATGCACTGGGCCTATGCCGTGCTGGGCTGGGGCGGCTACTGGGGCTGGGACCCGGTGGAGAATGCAAGCTTCATGCCCTGGCTCACGGGCACGGCCTTTCTGCACTCGGTGATGATGCAGGAGCGCAAGGGCATGATGAAGAGCTGGAATGTGTGGCTCATCTTTACCACCTTCCTGCTTACGCTGCTCGGCACGCTGCTCACCCGCGCCGGACTGGTCAGCTCCGTGCACGCCTTCGCGCAGTCCTCCATCGGCACCTGGTTCTATGTCTTCATGCTGATCGTGCTCGCCGTCTGCATCTTCACCTATGTCCTGCAGCGCAGCCACCTCAAGAGCGAGCAGCATCTCGAGTCGCTGGTGAGCCGCGAGTCGAGTTTCCTCTTTAACAACCTGGTGCTGCTCGCCGCCTGCTTCGTCATTCTCTGGGGCACGCTTTTCCCCATCCTCTCGGAGTACGTGCAGGGGACCAAGGTCACCGTCGGGCCGCCCTTCTATAACCGTGTTGCCGTGCCCATCGGCCTCTTCCTCGTCTTCCTCACCGGCGTGGGTCCGCTGCTTCCCTGGCGCGCCACCTCGCTGCGCGCCATCCGCCGCAACTTTGTGATTCCCTGCATCGCGCTCTGGGCTATGGTCATCGTTTGTCTCGCCGTGGGAGTGCGGCCCTGGAAAGACGGCTCTTTCAACTCCGGCAACTTCTATGCGCTGGTGGCCTTCGCCATCTCCGCGGGCGTGCTCACCGCCATCTCCTCGGAGTTCCTGCGCGGCGCAGCCGTGATCGCCCGGCAGACCCACCGCAATCTCTTCGCGTCCATTCTGCTGCTCATCCGGCGCAATACCCGCCGCTACGGCGGCTATCTCGTCCACATCGGCGTGGTCATCGTCATCGTGGGCCTCGCCGGCGCAGCCTTCAACCGCAGCAACGAGAGCGAGCTGGCCCTGAATCAAACTCTGCCCATAGGCCCCTACTCGCTCAAGTGCGTGGGGTTCACGCAGGACACGAACCCCAACTACGACTCCGAGTACGCGATGCTCGATGTCTACCGCGATGGCAAGAAGCTCTTCCAGATGACGCCGGAGAAGCGCGTCTACCTGGCCAGCCAGCAGCCGCAGACCATGGTCGCCATTCACTCCGTGCCCGGCTGGGATCTCTACATCGTCTACGAGGGCACGAACCCTGACACCGGCCAGCCCATCATCAAGGCCTTCCTCAATCCCCTCGTGAGCTGGATCTGGGCCGGGGTCATCTTCATCGTCTTCGGCACGTTCGTCGCCCTCGCGCCCAGCGCCACGCCCGCCACAGCCGCGTTGCGCGCCCCGGCCGTGCGTGAGGCTCCGGCTGAGCCGGCGCTCAAGGGAGGCGACTGATGCGTCTCCGGCCCAACTCCTCGTTCTGGATCAAATCCGCGCAGGCCGCCCTGCTCGCCGCAGCCGTCTGCTTTTCCGTCGGCGCCAGCAACGCCAGCGAACGCTTCAACCGGCTCGACCACCAGCTCATGTGCACCTGCGGATGCGCCCAGGTGCTCGGTGAGTGCGACCACAACGGCTGTCCCGGCCGTACTCCGGAGATGGCTGATCTCCGCGCGGCCATTGCTGCCGGCGAGACCGACCAGCAGATCTTCTCCAGCTTTGTAGCCAAATACGGAGCCACCGTGCTGGCCGCGCCCACCACGCATGGCTTCGATCTCGTCGCATGGATCGCGCCCCTGGCGGTCTTTGGCGCGGCGCTGCTGGGCACCATCCTTTTGGTCCGCCACTGGTCCATCGGCCGCACCGCAACCCAACCAGCATCGCCCTCCAGCCCCGAGATGGATGCGCTGCGCGAGAAAATCCGCCGCGAAACCGGCATCGACGGAGGCAACTGAACCATGACAGAGACCCAGGGACTCATCGCCGCGTGCCTGCTCGCCGTCGCGCTCTTCGTCTACACTTTCTGGCCGGAAAATGTCTTCGCCAGCCAGCACGAGAAGACCCGCCTCGAATTCCTCCTCGAGCGCAAGGAGCAGCTCTATGAAAACCTGCGCGACCTCAACTTCGAGTACCGCGCCGGGAAATATCCGGAAGAAGACTTTCTGGTCCAGCGCACGCTGCTGGAAAACGAGACCGCGCAACTGCTGGCCGAGATTGAATTTCTTCAGCAGGCCTGAAGCACGCATCGAATCGAACGCACCGACAGGACTTTGCCCACCATCATGAACGCACTCAAAGCTCTTCTCTCTTCCGCGGCCGCAGTTCTTCTTCTTGCCGCCGCATCCGCCCAGGCGGCCAGCATCTCCGGCACCGTAACCAATAAGACCACCGGCAAGCCCGTGGCGGGCGATAGCGTCGTTCTGCTGGACGTGCAGGCCGGCATGAGCGAGATTGCCAAGGCCGTGACCAACGGCGAAGGCCACTACACGCTCAACGAGCCGGGCAGCGGGCCGTATCTCATCCGCGTCACGCACCAGGGCGCGGGCTACTTTATCGCCGCGCCGCAGGGTGGCGGCCCCGGCGACATTCCGGTCTACGACGTGGCCGCCAAGGTGGACGGCGTTTTTATCGAGGCCGATGTCTTCGAGTTCGAGACCGACCCCTCTGGCCAGCTCCACGTGACCGAGCGCTACTTTGTGCACAACACCAGCTCGCCGCCGCGCACGGAGTGGAGCCCGAAGACCTTTGAGATCGTGCTGCCCGCCGAGGCCACCATTGCAGGCGTAGCCGCGCAACGCCCCACCGGCCTGCCCACCAGCGTCAAGCTCGACCCCACCGGCGCCAAGGGCCACTACGCCTTCAACTTCCCCATCCAGCCCGACGAGGGCGACAAGGATACGCTCTTCCAGGTCGAGTACACCGTTCCCTACAGCGACGGAAAATACACCTTCCATCCGCAGGTGACGCTGCCCGCGCAGAGCCTGGGCGTGCTGATGCCCAAGAGCATGACCTTCGCCGCCGGCTCCGGCTCCGTCTTCCAGCCCGTGCAGCAGGATCCCGGCATCCAGACCTTCATCGCGCGCAACATGACTCCGGGCAAGGCGCTTGAGTTCACCATCTCCGGCACCGGCTCCATGCCGCGCGACGCGCAGGGCGGCCAGGGCGGCGACACCACGGCAGCGCCCAATGGCGGCCAGCCGGGCGGCGGCATTGGCGAGCCCATCAACACGCCCGATCCGCTGAGCAAATACAAGTGGTGGATACTCGGTGGCCTTGCTCTGCTGCTTGCGGCGGCCGCAGCCTTCCTGCTGCGCAAGCCCGCAGGCGCACCCGCAGCTTCTCCCGCGCCCGGTCCGGCGCCTTCGCCGGCGACAACGCCCGCAGCGAGTTATGCGGGATTTGCCGCCGCGGCCACGCCGGCCGCGAAGAATGCGGCCCTGCTCCATGCGCTCAAGGAAGAGCTCTTCTCTCTGGAAACCGACAAGCTCTCCGGCACAATCACACCCGAGGAGTATGCCGAGGTCAAGCCCGCGCTGGAAGTCGTGCTGAAGCGGGCACTGAAGCGCAACAGCTAGCTCCGCTCGCACGTCCTGCCCCGAAGGGATCGGTGCATACCGATCCCTTCGCGTTTCTAGTATTCTTCCCGCATGAGGACTCTCCTCCGCACGCTGCTCTATCTCGCGCTCATTGTCTGGCTGGGCGCGGAGATCTTCTTTCCCATCGTTGCCGCCATCACATTCGGCACGCTCGCAGGCAACACCCACATGGCCGGGACGATCGTCGGCAGCCTGCTGCGCATTCTGCACGGCATGGGCCTCGTCACCGGGCTGGTCGCGCTGGCACTGCTGGCGCTGGCCCCGGCATGGGGCATCTACAAGCCCCGCGCTGTGCTCGCGCCCATGATTCTGATCGTGCTCATGCTCGGCTGCACGGTCTATTCGCAGTACGGCATCATCCCTGCCATGGAGCGGGACCGCATCGCCGCAGGCGGCGCGATTGACACCACCGATATATCCAACCCGCTCACCATCGACTTCAACAAACTGCACAATCGCAGCGAAAGTGTGGAAGGCGCTGTCATTCTTCTCGGCATCGCCACCGTCTCGCTGCTCGCGTGGGCTGAGTCCACCCGCGTCTGAAGCCGCGTCCAGCACCGGTCTTGTATCATCGAAGAGGTCCCTTGCGCGCACAACCATCCTGCTGCGGGCCATCATAGGAAGCACATGAAGACTGGCATCATCGGCCTGCCGCAGGTAGGCAAGACCTCGCTGTTCAAAATTCTGACCAAGGCCAAGCTCGAAGATCGAGGCTACTCCAACCCGCGCGAGGCCCACATCGGCGTGGCCCGCGTGCCCGACGAGCGGCTGGACAAGCTCTCGGCGCTTTACTCGCCCAAGAAGACCACCTACGCCACTGTCGATTACGTCGATGTCGCCGCCATTGGCCAGGAAGCTCTCAAGGAAACCGGCTTCCTCACCAGCCTGCGCAATGTCGATGCGCTCATCCATGTCCTCCGTGCCTTCGAGGACGATTCCATTCCGCACGTTGGTTCCATCGATCCTCTGCGCGACATCAAAAATGTCGAGTTCGACCTCATGATCAGCGATCTCACCCAGGTGGAAAAGCGTCTTGAACGGGTTGAGAAGGATATGAAGAAGGGCCGGACCGGCGAGCTCGAACGCGAGCAGGCACTGCTCATCCGCTCCAAGGAAGCACTCGAAAAAGAGCAGCCCCTCCGCGAGCTGGAGATGACCGCCGACGAAAAGAAACTCATCAAAGGCTTCATGTTTCTTTCACAAAAGCCCGTGCTCTACGTGGTCAACATTGGCGAAAGCACCATGCTCGGCGCGGACCTCGATGCCGCGGTTTCGCGCTTCAGGCTTGACGAGGTGGCCGCGCGGCCCAACGCCGGAGCGACCGCGATCTGCGGCAAGGTGGAAGCCGAGCTGGCCGAAATGGACGAAGAAGAGGCCGCCGAATTTCTTTCGAGCTACGGCCTTACTGACAGCGGCCTCGTGCGGCTCATCCGCAAGAGCTACGAGCTGCTCGGCCTCATCAGCTTCTTTACCGCCGGCGAGGATGAGTGCCGCGCGTGGACCGTGCCTGCCGGCTCAAAAGCTCCGCAGGCCGCCGGAGCCATTCACTCGGACCTCGAGCATCACTTCATCCGCGCCGAGACCATCCGCTGGGATGCGCTGCTCTCCGCGGGCAGCGAGGCCGCCGCGCGCGCGCAGGGCACGCTGCGGCTTGAAGGCAAGGAGTACATTGTGCAGGATGGCGATGTGATGCACATCCGGCACAGCGGATAAGCCATGCTCAAGCTCTCCATTCTGCTCGGTATTCTTGCCGCACTCGCCGATGTGGCGGGCGGCCTTGTGCTTGTCCGCGCACACGGCGTGGACCGCTACCTGCGCTACTTCGTCGCGCTGGGCGCGGGCTTTCTGATGGCCGTAGCCCTGCTCGAGATGACGCCGGAGAGCCTGAAGCTGAGCTCAGCGCTCGGCCCGGTGCTCATCATGGCCGGCTACTGCGTGGTGCATCTGCTGGAGCACACCATCAGCGGCCATTTTCACTTTGGCGAAGAGACGCACCACGATGAGGTGGTCTCGCGGCACACCGGCTACTCTGTGCTCGGCGGGCTCAGTGTGCATGCGCTGTTTGATGGCGTGGCCATCGGCTCGGGCTTTGTGGTCAACAGCTCGCTGGGCTGGCTCATCTTTCTCGCCATCTTTCTGCACAAGATGCCTGAAGGCTTCACCATGGCCTCGGTCATGCTCGCCAGCGGGCGCGGGCGCTCCATGGCTTTTCTCTCCGCGGTGATTCTTGCCGCGGCCACCATTGCCGGCGTCTTCGTCATCGAACTCGCCCCGCAGTGGATGCCCTACGGCCTGCCCATCTCCGCGGGCGTGGCGATTTATGTCGGCGCAAGCGATCTGGTTCCCGAGGTCAACCGCGAGCCGGGCATCGGCATGGCGCTGGTTTTCTTTGTTGGCGTCGCAATCTTTCTGCTGCTGCGCACTGTGCTTCCCGCCGTCTAACAAGCGCGCTCAGGCCTGCGCGATGGATGCCTCTAAATAGCGCGGCGCCGCATCGGCACCATTCAGCACGGCGCGCACGCTCTGCATCACGCGCTCCGGAGTGATGAGCCGCATGCACACGGGATCGTTGCACGCTGAGTTCTTCTGGTTTGCCGCCGTTACGCACGGCGAGCAGGCCAGCGCGGCCCAGATGGCCTCGGTGTTGCCCAGGCTGCCGTAGAGCCGGGGCGTCTCCGGCCCAAAGAGCACAATCGACCGGATGGGCGTGATGGCGGAGAAATGCCCAGGACCGCTGTCGTTGGTCACCAGCACTTCCGCAATGTTGTAGAGGGCCTTGATGGCCATGAGCTTGTGCATGCCGGCAAAGCTGCGGAACCGCGGATGGCCCACCTTCTCCTGCATTTTCAGGGCTTCTTCGCGCTCCGAGGGCGAGCCGGTGATGAGCACGAGGGCATTTTCGAACTCCTCCACCACCATCTTCGCCACGGCGCAGAAGTTGTCGCGGTCCCAGCGCCGCTGCGGCAGCAGTTCCGAACTGTTGGGGTTGATGAGCACCACGCGGTGCGCGTTCGGGCGGTAGCCGGGGTAAACCTGACGGATGAGCCTGTACATCTCATCGATCTCCTGCCCGGCAACAGGCTGGAGGGGCACGCGAATTTCCTCATCGGAAACAAATGTCTTGGAATAAGGCGTCTCGGGCTTCGGCGCAAGCAGCGCATTCACCATGCAGACAAAGTTCTTGGCCATGTGAATGTGGCCGTTGTAATTCACGCGGTGGGTCAGCATCTCGCCGCGATACAGCCCCTCAGCATGAAACTTGTGGAACCCGACCCGCCGCCGCGCGCCGGAAAGACCCGTCAACAGCCCCGAGTAGCGCGAGAACAGTTCCAGGTCGACGACCGTGTCGATCTTTGCCTTGCGCACCCAGCGCAGATATTTGAAGGTATCGGCAACAAGAGCACCCAGGCTGGTTTCGCGAATCGTGATGATATTCGACTCCGGCACTGTCGGCATCAGCCGGATCGAGTCCGCATTCCGCTCAAAAATCAGAAAGAATATCTCCGCGCCCAGCGCGCTTTTCGCTTTCTCCAGCGCGGGGTTGGCGATGATTGTGCTGCCCATCTCGGAGAGCTCGATGAAGAGCACGCGCTGTGGCTTTTCCGGGCCTTTGGGTGTGCCCCGCAGGCGCGTCAGCACCGTACCCAGAAAGCAGAGCGGTATCCCGATCCAGTAGTCCACCGCCCGCATGGTCCGCAGTTTCATTTTCAGGTTTCCCCTGTCGTCTATTCCGGCAGCTTTTCGTCTAACACTGCATGTATTGTTGCAGGACCCTCTTCAGAGCTGCCTCTTGGCCGTCTTTTCAACAGAAAAATATACCGGTGGCAGAAGCCCGATCGTACTCTACAATCCGGAATTATAGTTTGCAGACAGCGTATTGGATGCTTCACTTGCGGGCTGATGATCCCCAAGAGTACCGTTGTGCGCGCATGCCAATCGCACCTACTCTTTGCGCTGGGGTAGCTCCCGTGTTCCGTCCCCACCCCAATGCTGATAGACCGCAGACTCGCTTTTCCGATGCAAGCCTTGGATCTTTTTTGTAGGGACTGAACACACGTGGAAATACTGCGCACGCGCAACATTCTCCTGCTTCTCGTTTTCTCGATCCTCGCCATCGCCGTCATGGGCTACCATCCTGGCGCGGAGGATGACACGGTCTACGTGACCGCGGTCTATTCCGATCTCAATCCCGCCCTCTATCCTCATGACGCCGACTTTTTCAAAGTTGAACTGCAGGCATCGGCCTTCGACCAGGTTATGGCTGAATTCGTTCGCGTCACCGGCATTCCGGTAGCCTGGTCGGAGCTGCTCTGGCAGTTTGCCTCCATCTTCCTTTTCCTGCTCGCAAGCTGGCTCATTCTTTGCAGGTTGTTTGACGATGCGCCCGCCCGGTGGGCGGGCATCGCCATGCTCTCTGCGATGCTCACTCTTCCGGTTGCCGGCACAGCGTTGTACATCGTAGATCAATATCTTCATCCACGGGTCATCGCCTCCGCGCTCATTCTCCTTGGCGTGGAGCGCATCATGGCGGCAAGGCGCTGGCAGGCGATTCCCCTGCTCGCGGTGTCTTTTCTTCTGCACCCCATCATGGGCGCGCTGGGCATCTCGTTCTGCTGTGTCCTGACCATCACGCTGTTCGAGCCGCTGCAGGTGAGGCTGCGCGAGTGGCGCACCCGCGCCCTGCCGGAGACCTCGACGCCTGTTGCCGCCATGCTTCCCATTGGCTGGCTTTTTCAATCACCGTCAAAACTGTGGCTTGAAGCCATTGCTACCCGCCACTGGTTCCGGCTCTACAGGTGGACATGGTACGAGTGGCTCGGCGCCATCGGCCCTCTGGTCATCTTCTGGGTTGTTGCACGCGTGGCGCGCAAACAGGGCGATACGGCTCTGGCGCAGTTCTCCACGGCCATCTTTGCCTACGGCGTTTTTCAGCAGATCGTTGCCATGGTGCTTCTCGGCCCCAGGCAACTGATCGTGCTGGGCGCTCTGGAGCCGATGCGCTACCTGCACCTGGTTTATGTCTTCCTGGCGCTCATCGGCGGAGCATACCTGGGCCGGTATGTCCTGCGCCGCGAGGTATGGCGATGGGCAGTTTTCCTTCTGCTGGCAAACGGCGTAATGTTTGCTGCGCAACGCCAGCTCTTCGCCTCAACAGAGCACATCGAGCTGCCCGGCGCTGCCTCCGCAAACCCATGGATACAGGCCTTCACCTGGATTCGAGGCAACACCCCGACGGACGCCTACTTTGCTCTGGATCCCTATTACATGGAAGCGCCGCACGAGGACTATCACAGCTTTCGTGCGATTGCGCAGCGCAGCGAGCTTGCGGATGCGATCAAAGACACTGCGATTCTGACTAAGGTGCCTGAGCTTGGGCCGCGCTGGGAGCGCGAGGTGAACGCTCAGAAGGGTTGGCAGCACTTCCAGCTTGCCGACTTCGAGCGCCTGAAGCGCGAGTTCGGCGTGAACTGGGTTCTGGTCTCCTATCCGCAGCCGGCCGGGCTGGACTGCCGCTGGCATAACGGCCTGCTCTCGGTCTGCCAGGTCCCCTGAGCCTCGCGCCTGTTCTGCGCAAAGCAGATTTTGCGCGATCCGGGTCTTTCCTCCAGAATGGGAAGAGTCCTCATCTTCGGAGCTCTTCCTCAATGCTGAATCTTACTCAGCGCGTCGTCCTCGGTAGCGTCGCCCTCGCCGCGCTTACCATCGGGCTGGCGTTCGCCGCACGCGGAGCCCTGACCGCTGGAGGCGCGGGCCGTCTGGCCGCGCTCTTTGTTGCGGCGGCAGTGCTCGTCTGTATCGTTCATATCGTCGCCGTCCTCGCCCCCATCCGCATGCTGGCCCGCGACACCAAAAAGATCGCCGAGGGCAGCCTCGAGCACCGCGTGGAATGGAACAGTCGCGATGCCTTCGGCGTAGTGGCCAGCGAGCTCAACCGCATCGCGGTGCGCCTGCGTGACTTGCGCGACACCGAGGCCGGGCGCAAGCAGATGGAGTTCCAGCTCTCCGACGCGGTTCTCCAATCCATCTTCGAGCCCATCATCGTGACCGACGGCAAGGGCCACGTGCTCAAGGTCAATCAGGCCGCCGCGGAAATCCTCGGCGATGCCGCCGGCGACCGCATGGCCCTGACCACCACCCCCGGCGGCGACAAGATTCTCAGCGCCATTCGCGACGCGCTGGCCATGCAGAAGGCCGTGGCCGCCGAGGGCGAGGCCTCCATGCTGCCCATGCGCATCGGCAAGCAGGAGCGCAGCTACCGGCTGCGCACCACCCCCATGCGTGACTCCGAAGGCCGCCTGCTGGGCACCGTCACCACGCTTGAGGATGTGACCACGCTGCAGGATACCGACCGCTTCAAGACGCAGTTCATCGCCGTGGCCAGCCGCAAGCTGCGTGACCCGCTTCTGCAACTCCGCCGCGGCCTCTATGCCCTGGCGCAGGGCTTCGGCGGAGAGCTGCAGCCGCTGCAGTCCGAGCTGGTGGCCGCGGCCAGCACGGAATCCGAGAAGTTGAATGACCTGATGAGCGATCTGATCGAGGTCGCCGAGCTCGACACCGGCAAGCGCGAGCTGCATCTCGAACGGCTGAAGCCGCTGCCACTGCTCGAAGAGGTCCGCGACCGCTACTGCGAGGAAGCCGCCAACAAGCACATCCGCGTCGAGGTGCAGGCCTTCGCCGATCTCTCCTTTGTGCAGGCCGATCACCGCGCCGTGCGCTCCATCCTCGACAACCTCATGTCCAACTCCCTGCGCTACACCCCTCCCGAGGGCGAGATTCTGCTTGCCGCCGAAGAGATCAAGAGCTTTGTCCAGTTCACCGTGCGCGATACGGGCCGCGGCATCGAGGCCGAGCGGCTCGGCCATCTCTTTGACCGCTTCAATGCGGGCTCCGACAGAGGCACGGGCCTGGGCCTGGCCCTCGTCCGCCGCTTTGTTGAGGCTCTTGGCGGGCAGATTGCCGTCGAAAGCCGTCTTGGCCATGGCACTACCTTCCGCTTCACGCTTCCCGTTGCCGTGCTTGACGCGGCTCCTCATCCCGTGGAGGTTGGCTGAGAGATGACAGAGCTTTCGCTTGAACACCAGCAGGAGCCCGGCAAGCTGCGTGTCTATCTCGGGGCCGCGCCCGGCGTGGGCAAAACCTACCACATGCTCAATGACGCCCTGCTCAAGCGCAAACAGGGCACGGACGTGGTCATTGGCGTGGTGGAAACCCACGGCCGCAGCGAAACCGCCGAGCAGATTCGCGACCTGGAGATCATTCCGCAGCGCGTCATCCCCTACCGCGGCGTCGACCTCAAGGAGATGGACGTTGACGCGATCCTCACCCGCCATCCGGATACGGTTGTGGTCGACGAGCTGGCCCACTCCAATGTCCCCGGCAGCAAAAACCGCAAGCGCTATGAAGATGTGCTGGAGCTGCTGGATGCCGGCATCAACGTGATGACGGCGGTCAATATTCAGCACCTTGAGACGCTGAACGACGCCGTCAACCGCTCCGCCAACATCACCGTGCGCGAGACCGTCCCCGACAGCTTCATCAAGCGGGCCGACGAGGTCATCAACGTCGACATCTCCATCGAAGAGCTGCGCTCGCGCCTCCGCGATGGCAAGATCTACGCTCCCGACAAGGTCGAGCAGGCCCTCGCCAACTTCTTCCGCAAGGGCAATCTCAACCTTCTGCGCGAGCTCTCGCTGCGCGCCACGGCTGAGCAGGTGAGCAGCCGCGCCGCCGACTACCGCCGCACGCAGGGTCTGGAGCAGGCGCCCATTCCCGACAAGATCATGGTCTGCCTCAGCACCCGTCCCGGCACCGAACGACTCATCCGCGTGGGCGCGCGGGTGGCCGGCAGGCTGGCGACGAACTGGTATGCCGTCTACGTGGCCAAGGGCGACGAAGATAAGGGTCACGACGAGCCCGAGGCACGCCAGCGCCTGGAGGATTATCAGCGCATGGCCCGCGACCTGGGCGCGAAGGTGGTCACGCTTACCGGCAAAAGCGTCTCCGAGGCGCTCATCCGGTTTGCGCAGCAGGAGTCCATCTCCCACGTCATCTTCGGGCAGCCCGTGCGCTCGCGCTTCGACATTCTGCTGCACGGCTCGGTCATCAACAAGTTTCTCTCCGAGATTCGCGATGTGACCGTGCAGGTGGTGCCGATGAACAAACCGCTGCGCAAGGCCTGAACTTATTCGCAGAAGACCTTGACCCGCGTGCTCCCCTCCTGCCCGTCCACGTCCACGGTCAGGTCCTCAAGCTGGTCAATCAACTCTTCGAGATTTTCCGGCTTGATCTGCGACAGCGTGATGGGCACGCCATGCTGGCTCAGCGCCTGGTCAAACTGGTCGTGCGCCTGTTTGGGAATCAGCGCTGCCAGCCGCACCCCGGCCCGCAGCAGTTGCATCGGCACCCGCACGTTCACCGTCGTCTGCCCTTTCAGCCCAGTCATCGACGGATCGGCCTCCACCAGCACCCGCAGATACTTCGCCCGCGACTTCAAGGCCGCCTCCCTACCGTTCGGTGCATGGCTGCGCAGCGTGGCCGTGGCATCCGGTTCCAGCGCGGCCAGCAGCCGGTCTGCCTCTTCCGCCGTGACCTTGCCCGCCGCCAGCATCTCCAGAATCTGCCGCCGATGCTCGTTCATCGCATGCCTCCCATCTGGATCCACGCCGTCACCGCATGCACCGCTCCCAGAAACATCGTTCCCATCTGCGGCAGCGCCAGCCACAGAGCCGCCAGCGCTACCGCCATGCGCAGAAGCGCATCATCTCCATCGTCCGCCAGCATCATCAGCCGCTCAGCCTCGCGCGGCGTAATACGCCCCGCGGCCACCAGCGACAAAATCGCCCGTCGTTCCCTGCTCATTGCACACCTCACAAAATCCGCACCTTCACCCGCTTGCCGTCCACGCTTACCCGCACATCCGTACCAGACAGCCCGCACAATATCCCCCAGAACGTCGCCACTGCCCGCCCAAAGCCCACGTCGAACACCAGGCACGCCACTGCCAGCACAGCCAGAACAAACGGCGCCAGCAGAATCGCCGGAATCCACAGCAGGAATAGCGGCAGCACAATCGGAAAACCCCACCACCGGTTCCCCTCAATGCGAATCACCGCCAGATTCGGAGTCATTGCATCGCCTCCAGTTCACGGATGGCTTCTTCCGCCGTAATTTCGCCGGTTTTCAGCCGCTCCAGCACCTCCGCCCGTGACGGTGCCGGGTTCGTTTCAACGAACTCGAGCTGCCCCGCGATGCGGTTCAGCCGTGCCTTGATTGTCGGATAGCTCACGCCGAAGATCTGTTCCATCTGCTTGATGGAGCCGTGCTCCTTGAGAAAGGCCGTGACGAAGATCTGGTCTTCGAGGCTGAGCCGGGCCAGCTCCGGCAGGGTGAACGCGCCTTCCACGGCAATCCCCTTCTCGGGAATCCGCACCCGCTCCACCACCAGCGCCGCACCCTGGGCCATGCGCAGCAGTTCCTGCCACTCTGCCGTCGGTTTAGAATTGCTCGCCATTGAGGAAAGAGGTCCTCACGCCTCTGCCACGAAGACAAGAATATCAATAAAATTGATAAATTCAATACAAAAAATTGATTTTATTTATTTTATGTAGAGATTATCTGCAAACCAATCATTTTATTGAGCCTCTTCTTCGGCCGCCCGCCAAGTCTGCATGCCGTGCAGCTCAAAGGCAAAGTCCGTCGGCGTGGCGCCCAGCCCGCGCAGGGCCTCGGCTACCTTGTGCTTCTTCTCGAACTGACAGTAGAACAGCATGTATCCGCCACCACCCGCGCCTGTAATCTTGCCGCCGCGGGCTCCGGCCGCCTTCGCCGCCCGGTAGAGCTCGTCGATATGTGCATTCGAGATGCGGCTCGACAGGTCCTTTTTTGCCTGCCAGGCCGCGTCCAGCAGGCGGCCAAACTCCTCGAGGCTGCCCTGCAGCAGCGCGTTCTTCATCTCCACGGCGATGGTCTTCTGCTGCCGCAGCCCATCCACGGCGAGCTGCACCTGCTGCCGGAACCGCTCGCTCTGGTCATCGATGATGTGGTCCGCGCGCCGCGTCGTGCCCGTGAAGCAGAGCAGCAGGTTGTGCTCCAGCTCGTTCATCGTCTCCTGCCGGATGCGCAGCGGATTCACGATCACGCGGTCGGCGGAGAACTCGATGAAGTTGAAGCCGCCGAAGGTGGCCGCGTACTGGTCCTGCAGGCCGCCGGGAATGCCCAAATCCTCGCGCTCGATGGTGTAGGCGAGCTTGGCCGTCTCGTAGTCCGTCAGCGGCAGCCGGCAGAACTCCTTCATCAGCCCGGTCAATGCGACCATGAGCGCCGAGGACGACCCCAGTCCAGATCCCGGCGGCGCATCGCTGTGCAGAAACACGTCGAAGCCGCGCGAGTTCGCCGCGCCCAGCCGCTTGAGCCCCGCCTTGATCAGGTCGAGCTTCCCATCGAAGGGTAATTCCGTGCCGATGCGGTAGCTGAGCGACATGCCCATGTCCGCCGAGTCGATGGTGATCTGGTCGTCGTCGCGCTCGCGCAGGCTGCCCCAGGCAAACTTGTTGATCGTCGCATTCAGCACCAGCCCGCCCTCAAGCGCCGGATACGGCGGCACATCCGTACCGCCGCCGGCAAAGCTGATGCGCAAAGGAGCCTTCGCTCGAAAAATCATAGGTTGAACCGTCCCGGTATCGCCGTCTGCGCCGCCTGCCAGTCCTCCGGCACGCCAATATCGATGAATGAACCCTGCGCCGCAAACGCGTAGAGCCCGCGGCCTGCCAGAGCCGGAAAGACCTCGCGTTCGAGCGACACCTTGCGCCCCGCTGCAATCGCATCCAGCACAGCCGGCTCCATCACATACACTCCCGCATTCACCCGGCCCCGTCCGCTTGCCGTGCCCTTCTCCGCAAAGCCCGTCACGCGCCCATCCGCATCCGCGGCCACGCTGCCATAGCGTGCCGCATCGTCTACACGCACCGTCGCGATGGTTGCCGCCGCGCCGCGCGCGCGGTGAAACTGCAGCAGCTCCGCCAGGGAAACATCCGCCAGCGAGTCGCCGTTCACCACAAAGAATTGCTTGCCCTCGATCGCAGCCTCGGCATTCTTTACCGCGCCGGCCGTGCCCAGCGGCTGGTTTTCCACCGAGTACGCAATCGCCGGATCACCCGCGCCGGCCGGATACCGCGCCTCGATCTCCTCATGCCGGTAGCCCACGCACAGCACTGCACGGCGCACGCCCTGCCGCCGCAGCCACGCAAGCTGATAGTCAAGAAACGGCCGCCCGTTCACCGGGGCCAGCGCCTTGGGCCCGCCGTCATACGCAGCCTGCAGCCGCGTGCCCAACCCGCCGCACAGCACCAGCACCTGCGGCAACGCCGCTTCACTCTGCTCGCTCATCCCGCATGAATGGTATCGCACCGCCGCGCCGCGCGTTGGCCCTTTGCGCCGCACTCAGGTAAACTTGAATGAGTCTGTGCCGCGCGGCGCAATGCCGCGCTCTTCATGCGCACACAAGAGCCCGTAGCTCAGTTGGTAGAGCAACGCACTTTTAATGCGTGGGTCCTGGGTTCAAGTCCCAGCGGGCTCACCACGCTTGCCATGTCTGTCAATCTCTCGGCCAGAAGTGCTCCTCCGAGCATGCCCGCAGCCGTTCCGCCGCGCTCTCCGCGGTAATGTCGCGCTGCGGCATGCCAAGCATTTCAAAACCGACCATGAACTTCCTGACCGTGGCCGAGCGCAGCAGTGGAGGATAGAAGTGCGCATGGAAGTGCCACTCCGGATGCTCCGCGCCATCGGTCGGCGCCTGATGAAAGCCCATGGTGTAGGGAAAGCTTGTCTCGAAGAGGTTGTCGTAGCGCGTGGTGATGCGCTTCAGCACATCGGCCAGCCCGTCGCGCTCGGCCTCGCTCAGCTCCGGCAGCGCGCCCAGGTGGCGCTTGCTCATCAGCAGCGTCTCAAAGGGCCACACGGCCCACCATGGAACCAGCGCGGCAAAGTGGTCGTTCTCAAAGATGATGCGCTCGCCCGCGCTCTGCTCGGCGGCAAGATAATCGCACAGCAGGCAGCAGCCGGTCCTGGTGAGATGCGCCCGCTGCGCGGCCATCTCCGCCGCGGGTTCGTCGGGGACGAAGCCCGTCGACCAGATCTGGCAGTGCGGATGGGGATTGCTCGCGCCCATCATCGCGCCGCGGTTCTCGAAGATCTGCACATGCTCGATCCAGTCGAGCGCGCTCAGTTCGGCGTATTCGCGGGTCCAGGCGTCCACCACGGTGCGAATCTCCGGCCGCGTCATGCGCGCCAGGGTCAGGCTGTGGTCGGGGTGAAAGCAGAGCACTTTGCACAGCCCGCGCACGGCCTCGGCTGCCAGTAGTGGCGAGGCCAGGGCTTCCGCGGCTGCGGGCAGCTCGGGCAGCAGGGCCGCGTAATCGTTTACAAAAGTGAAAACGGAATCATACTGCGGATTCTCCGCACCCCCCGCACGCTTGTTTCCGGGACACAGATAGCACTCCGGATCATAGGCAATTGCCGAGGGCGCCGCCTTCTGCCCCACTTCTCCCTGCCAGGGCCGCTGCGTGCGGTGCGGAGAAACCATCACCCACGCCTGCCGCAGAGGATTCCACCGCCGGTGCGGATACTGCCATTTGCCGTTCATGCCTTGCTCCCGATGCGCGAATCGTGAAGCCCCATTGTAAAGCGCGCACCTCTCAAGAGGTCGGCTTGGCCGGCGGCGGCATCTGGGCCAGAAACCGCTGCGCAAACTCGGCGGTGTAGCTCTCCGTCAGTTCCTTCACGCGCTCCGGATTCGGCGAGCGCACGATCAGACCCGCATGATGATGCTTCTTCATCCGCGCCACGATCTCCGGTGCGTCAAACCCGCTCGTATCCGGCTCCGCCGTCTTCGCCAGGCACAGCACACTGCCGGCATACTCCGCACGCACCGCCGGAAGCGTGTACTGCTGCCCTGCCGCATCGGCCACCTCGATCTTTGCCCACTCCCGCCACAGGTTCACGCCCGTCGCCTGCTCCACCAGGTCAGCAATGAACGCTCCGCCAACCCGCGCCGCAATCTCGAGGAAGTAGAAGCGCCCATCTGCGTGCGACCGGATGTACTCGGCATGCGTCACCCCGCGCACCATGCCCAGCCCAGGCGCCAGCCGCGCATTCAGCTCCGTCAACGCCGCCCACTCCGCGCTGGCGCGGTCCACCGTGCGCGTCGTGAATACGCCTCCCTCATGCATCACCTGCATGGGCGGCTTGCCATACTGATGCACCGCCGCGAATACCACCTTCCCCTCGCTCACAATCGAGTCGACATGGAAGATGTCGCCGGGCACAAACTGCTCCAGCAGAAAGTGGCTCTGCCGGTCGCTCAGCTCGTCGAGGGCGCGCCATACCTGCTCCGGCTCTTCCATGCGGCGAATCCCCAGGGCGGAGGCCTCGGCGCGCGGCTTGAGCAGCCATGGCGCCGCCACGCTGCCCATGTAGGCGCGCAGATCGTCGTAGTTGAAGATGCCCGTAAACTCCGGCACCACAAAGCCCTGCTCCCGCGCCGCCGTGCGCATTGCCAGCTTGTCGCGGTAGCGCACCACGGTCGAGTAGTTCATGCCCTTCAGCCGCATGTGCTCCCGAATCTGCGCAGCCATCTCCTGGTCGAACTCGTCCAGCGCCACCACACGATCGATGCGGCTGCCCCGCGCCATCCAGGAAACCGTGTTCAGCACCTGCTCCAGCGTCAGGCCCTCAGGCATCGTCGCCAGGCTCTCCAGCGCTTCGTGCGGCCAGCCGGCATAGCGCAGCTTCTCCAGCGTCAGCAGCGTGGGCCGCACGCCCATCTCGGCGCACTGGCGCAGGAAATCCTGCCCCTTCTCGTAGCTCGATATGCAGAGAAACTTCGCCGCGTCCGCCATAGGTCTGCCGTGGCCCTCCAATGAGTGAGATAGTTCTACCATAGGCACTGCGCCCTGCCGCCGCTTTAAGATAGAGGGAATTTCAATCGATGCTCTCCACCAGCGCCATCGTCCATCTGCACGACCAGCTCACCTGCGACTGGCACAAGCCCGATGCCGAGAGCGGCACGGACGGCACGGACTTTCTGGCCCGCGTGGCTCGCCAGCACCGCGCCAACTTCGATCTGTGGCATATCGAGGACGAGGCCCGCATCCCCGGCGCCACCGATGCCGAGCTCGCCGCAGTGAAACGCCGCGTGGACCGCACCAACCAGCTCCGCAACGATCTTGCAGAGGAGCTTGACCGCGCGCTGCTGGAGTACCTCGCACCGCAGAAGCTCCCCGATCCCGCGGCGCCACTGCACTCGGAGTCCCCCGGCCTCATCATCGACCGGCTTTCGATCCTCGCGCTCAAGATCTTCCACACCCGCGAAGAAGCCGAGCGCCCGCATGCGCCCGCGGGCCATGCCGAGCGCAACCGCGAGCGGCTTGCCATTCTCGAAGAGCAGCGCGCGGACCTGGCCGCCTGCCTCGACGCCCTCTGGGCAGAGACGCTGGACGGCACGCGCCGCTTCAAGCTCTACCGCCAGCTCAAGATGTACAACGACCCCACGCTCAACCCGGCGGTCTATGGCCGTTCGAGAGGCTAAACTTCGTGTTAAGCGCTCCCTATTTGACGTTCCGGGGCGTTCTGGATATAAAAGGTGGGCAAGTAGCGCATTTCCCCCGCGCTGGCGCATGAGCCGACGCTGGAAAATCACAGAATCTGCGCCAAGGTCGAAACCGCATGACGCAAGAGGCCCGAACCACGGCATCCAGCCGTAAAAAAAGTTCTCCCGTAGCTGCCAAACCAAGCAGCCACTCCTCCACAGCCAATACCCAGGTCTTCCAGCAGTACCAGTCGGCTGTGCAGCTTGTGCAGCAGGGCAAATATGAGAAGGCGCTGGCGGCGCTCGAGAAGCTGCTGCCCGGCGCGCCCATGGAGATTGTCGAGCGCTGCCGCATGTACATCGTCACCTGCAAGCGCCAGATGGAAAAGCAGGGCCTCGCCTTCCACACGCCCGAGGAGCGCTACGACTTTGCCGTCTCCCGGCTCAACGAAGGCTACTTTGAGGAAGCCACCGAGCAGCTCAAGGGCATTATTGACGACTACCCGCAGGCCGACTACGCCTACTATGGCCTGGCCATCATCGACTCCATCACCGGCCGCATCCAGGGCTGCCTCGACAACCTCGCCAAGGCCATTGAACTGAGCCCCAAAAACCGCCTTCAGGCCCGCGCCGACAACGACTTCCAGAACATGGTCGACGACCCCCGCTTCACGGAGCTGCTGTATCCTGAGATTCCGTAGGGCTTCGTGACCGCTGTGCCGTCGAACACCGTTGCCGCCAATCCGGAGCTCGCCTCGCCGGCCGGGACCCGGCCTCTGCGCGTCGTCGCCATCGGCGGCGGTACCGGCCTCTCCACTCTTCTGCGCGGCCTCCGCCGTCATGTTGCCGTTGCCGGCCTGCCCAGTGCCGAGCCTTCCCGGATCGCCGATCTAGCCGCGGTTGTCACCGTTACGGACGACGGCGGATCCTCCGGCCGCCTGCGCAAGGACTTCAACATGCTCCCGCCGGGCGACCTGCGCAACTGCATGGTCGCTCTCAGCGAAGAGGAGGATGTGCTCGCCCAGCTCTTCGCGCACCGCTTCCGCGCCGGCGACGCCCTCGAAGGCCACAACTTCGGCAATCTCTTTGTCGCTGCGCTAACCGAGATCACCGGCGACTTTGCTCACGCCATTCAGCTCGCGTCCAAGATTCTGGCCACGCGCGGCCGTATCTATCCTGTCACTACGGCCAACGCCACGCTTGTGGCGCGCATGGATGACGGCTCGCAGGTGCGCGGCGAAACCCGCATCACCGCCAGCAAAAGCCGCATCGCCGAGCTCATGCTCGACCCGCCGGATGCCGCCGCCGTG
>DASZRQ010000041.1:0-26925 GCA_035549115.1 Occallatibacter sp.
ATCGCGGAAGAAGACATCGTGCAGCACAATGGGATTGGCAGCATGAGCAGCGTGACTGCCCTCCGGGCCCACTTCGAGCAACAGCGGAGACTTCTCCGCGCCCGCATCGAAGAGCAGGCCCGCGATCTCGATGCCGCTGGCGTCAGCGGTGGTCATGGCGGCGGTGCCATGCGTAACGTGCAGCGTGGCAAAGCCGAGGCCGAGTACGACGGTATCGGGGTGCGTTACGCGGATGGGTTCGGCCAGTTCATAGACGCCGGGCGTGAAGAGCACATTCATGCCTTTGGCAAGCTGCGCGTTGATGCTCGCGGCCGAATCTGTATCTGCGTGCGCGATGTAAAAGCGGCTGAGCGGGATCGACTGGCCGGGCGTGGAACCGCCATGCCACGTGATGCCAGCGCTGTCTCTGCGCAGCGCAGGCAGGCGCACGCTCCAGTTGCCCCTGGCATCGACTTCGAGGAAGGGCTTTTCGCGGACGATGGGGGTGCGCTCGACCTTGGTGTACGGCGGCGAAGGCCACTCGCCCCTGGGTGCCTGTGGCACGCCGACAAAAACCATGTTCCAGTTGGCGCCGGTCCAACTGCCCCACTCCGCGTTGCGCGAGATCCACTGCTGCTGCGTGCCGGAGTCCACGTTGCCATCGATAAGCGAATCCGATATCCAGCCACCGCTGGCCCAGCCGTGCTGCTGGTGCAGCACAAGATTGCCGCGCACGTGCATGCGGCGAAAAGGCACGGCTTGCGAGACGGCCCACTGCATGGTTCCGCCAGCCGGCGTGACGGAAAAGCCCTCAACCCCACGCCAGAAGGTGCATGTGGCGTTGTTGTGCGGCAGGCTGGCATCCGCGTGCACGTCGCCGATGATGTTTACGGCATCGGGCGTTGCACCCAGGCCGATGACCTGCGTGTAGAAGCCGACGGGGATGTCGAGGTGATAGGTACCAGGCAAAAGGAGGATGGCGTAACGCGCGGAGCCGAATTCGCTGTGCTGCTGGATGGCGTAGACCTTATCGATCTGCTGCTGCATGGCCTGCGCGGGCATGGAGGGATCAAAGAGGAGCACATTGGGGCCAAGATTCGGCGCCGCGGGCTTTGCCGCGAAAAGCTGTGCGGATGCCGCGAAGCACAGGCATACCGCAATGCCGTTGAGTCGGATTCCTGATCGATGCAGATGGTTCATGCGCCGGATTTCCTTTTTGCGAGGAGCCTGGAGGAGTTTGAATTCCGTTGAGTATGCTAATTGCCGCGTCCGCATTCGGCAACGCATCGTTCTGGACAGCAGCGGCGATGGCGAGCGAGAATGGCGCTGCACGCGGAGAACCCACACATGAAGTCCACTCGAATATCGCGCAGAGATTTTGTGCGCCTGGGCACAGGCGCGTTTGCGGCAGCCGCCGCTCAATCAACCCTGCTGACAACGATGCGCGCATCGGCGCAGGAGAGCGATGGCAGGCCGATTCGCTTTGTCTCCATCGGCACGGGGATTCGCGGCTGCGACCTGTTGCGCTCCGCGCGGACCGTGAAGCAGGGAGTGCTGGTGGGCACGGCAGATCTCTATGACATGCACCGCAAGGCCGGCGTGGAGGCCTATGGCACGGATGTGCCGACGACGCGCGACTATCGCACCCTGCTGGACCGCAAGGATGTGGATGCGGTGATCGTGGCGGTGGCGGATTTTCAGCACCGGCATGTGGTGCTGGATTGCCTGGCGGCGGGCAAGGACGTGTACTGCGAGAAGCCGATGTCGCACAATGTGGCCGATGGCTTTGCCATGGTGAAGGCCGTCGAGGATGGCAAGCGCATCTTTCAGGCGGGCAGCCAGCGTGTGAGCAACATGGTGTACAGGAAGGCCGCGGAGATTTATGCCTCGGGACGGCTGGGCGAAGTTCACCTGATCGAAGGCCATTCGGATCGCAATTCTCCCTCGGGCGCGTGGGTGTATCCGATTGCGCCGGATGCGAGCCTGGAGACGATCGACTGGACCACCTGGCTGCGCGACGCTCCGCCGATTTCCTTCAGCGCGGAGCGGTTCTTCCGCTGGCGCTGCTTCAAGGATTACGGCGCGGGCGTGGCCGGCGACCTGTTCGTGCATCTGCTCTCGGGCATCCAGTGCATCAGCGGGCTCAACCGCGCGCCGGAGCGCGCGCTGTCTTCCGGCTCGCTCACGCACTTCAACGACGGGCGCGACTTTCCGGACCTGCTGGCGACGCTCTACGACTACCCCGAGCTGACGGTGAGCCTGCACTGCAACCAGAACAATGCGGCCGGAGAGCCGATCATCTTCTATGGCCGCGAGGCCACCATGGTCATCAACGGCAACACGCTGACCGTGACGCCGCAGGATACGAGCCCGCAGCCGGAAGGCTACAGCCTGAACGGCTGGACGGCCGAGGCCAAGGCGCAGTATCTGCGCGAGTGGCATGCCGCACATCCGCCGCAGCCAGCCAAACTTGACGAGGTGGAGACCTATTCCGCGCCGCACGGATACGACGACACGGCCGATCACATTGCGACGTTCTTCCGCGCGGTGGAGACGCGCCAGCATGTGGTGGAGGACGAAATCTTTGGCAATCACGCGGCCATCGCCTGCCACATGGCGAATGCCTCGTACTTTCATCACGCGCCTGCGACGTGGGACGCGGCCTCGCAGACCATCAAGAGCTAACCGGCAGCACAAAGGGGACAAACAGGATGAGCGATACCTCACGCAGAACCTTCTTGAAGATCACGGGCGCCGCGGCAGCCGCGGCTATGCTGGGCAGCCGTGCAGCGCAAGCCGCAAAACTGCATGTGCCGCTGGGGCTGCAGCTCTACTCCGTGCGCAACCTGCTGCCGAAGGATTTTGCGGGCACGCTGCATGCACTGAGCGCCCTGGGCTACAAGGAAGTGGAGGCTGCCGGATATTACAACAAGTCCGCGCTCGATTTTCGCCATGCCATGAACGATGCCAGGCTGCGCTGCGTGAGCACGCACCATGCGCTGCCCCTATGGATGAAGCAGGCAGACGAGCTCATTGAATATGGGCACACGCTGGGGCTCGACTACATGATCTGCTCCTCGGCCGGGGGCGTGCACCGCGACCCGGCGGCGAAGGGCGAGCTGACGCTCGACGACTGGCGCTATGTGACCGACCTGTGGAACAAGCTCGGCGAGAAGGTAAAGGCGGCAGGGATGACCTTTGGCATTCACAATCACACGCCGGAGTTCGCGACCGAGGACGGGGTGATTGTGTACGACGAACTGCTGAAGCGCACCGATCCGAATCTGGTTGTCTTTGAGATGGATTGCGGCTGGGTGACGGCCTCAGGACACAACCCGGTGGACTGGCTGAGCAAAACGCCGGAGCGCTTTCCGCTGCTGCATGTGAAGGACATGGCGCGCGAGGCAGACGGAAAGTACCACTCGGTGGTGATGAGCACCGGCGTCGTTGACTACCATCCCATTCTGCGCGCGGCCACGGGCCTCAAGCACTACTTTATCGAGCAGGAAGAGTTCAAGCGGGAGCCGATGGCCGAGCTGCGCGAGGATGCCGCCTACATGCACAACTTCCGGCTCTAGGCCACGCGCATGCCGGCCTGGAACCGGGATTTCCGGTAGGCTGGAGACATGAGCATTCTCGACGAGAGACGCGCGGACCTGGAGCGCTACGAGTTCATGATGGGCGCCGAGCGTGGACGGCTGGCCGTGGCGCTGGATCTGCTGACGGATTCGCTGATCCTGGTGGGACAGCATGGCGTCTATTGCGCTTCCAGCCGCAACCCCAGCAAGCCGGCGCTCGACCTGCAGGCCGTGCTCGGCGGCATGGAGGGCGCGAAGACGCTGATCCAGTCCGTGATGGAGGAACTGCGCCAGAAGCGCGAGGCGGAACGCGCGGATGAGCCAAACACGCCATAACCCTATGCCTTTGCGATGGAAGCGCGCTCGCACAAGAGAAATACGATATGCTGGAAGAGCGCGCCCGTAGCTCAGCTGGATAGAGCGAACGCCTCCGGAGCGTTAGGTCGGGAGTTCGAATCTCTCCGGGCGCACCATCACCTCCGCGACTCGCCGCCTTCCTTTGGAAAAATCCGGACACGACTCCGGACACGGCTCTATACCGGGCAGAGCGCAACAAGGACAACATCCGCATGAATTTTCATTTCACGACGATCCAGGTGATCTGGACCATCACCTTTGCGGCGCTGCTTACGCTGCTGGTGGTTTTGCTGGGGCGGGACCGTGCCCGCCGTTTTCCCTGGTTTACGGCTTCCATCTGCGTTGTGGCGCTGAGCCTGCTCACCAGCCGGCTGCTCTTCAGACGCCTCGATCAGATTCATCTGGCGACCGTGTCGATTATCCTGGCGGATATTTCCGCCCTTCTGACTTTGCTGGTGCTGATGGAGATTGCCCGCCGGCACGTGTTTCGCAGCGTGAGCCGCCGCGCATGGATGTTTGGCTCGCTGGCGCTGCTGGCCGCAGGCTGCACCGTGGTGGCCACATGGGGCGAATGGCCCAATCCCAAATCGCTCGCGCCCACGTCGCTGCTTGCGACGCTCGGCCTTCTGCAACTGCTGGCGCAGAAAATGGGCCTGATGAATGACGTGCTTACCATCGGCCTCGCGCTGCTGGTTGTGTTTTTCGGCCGGCGCTTCGGCTTTGGCTGGCGCAGCCATGCACAGCAGATTATCGTCGGGCTGGCAACCGTAGCTCTCTCGCAGATCGCGATTCAGATCATCTGGCAAGTGATTGCCATGCACACCAAGGTGAACAGCTTTGCCGATTACAACCGGCTGAATGACATCAAGGCAAAGCTGCTCAACGGCAACAGCACGGTCTATGCGGCCGTGCTGATCTGGTGGATCCTGTGCCTGTGGTTCGACGAGCCGGGCAACGCAGCCCCGGCGATCGAGGCCGTGCCGGAACCGACGGAACCGGCAGCCTAGCCTCCATATTTACATCGCAAAGTCGATAAATCCGCGCTCGGGATCGGTGGAAACCAGCTTGACGGTGACGCGATCACCCACGTCCAGGCCTTTCTTTGCTCCGGGCTTGCCCGCGTTCACCAGCATGCCTTCCACGTGCGGCTCAAGCGCGCGCACAAAGGTGCCGTACTGGTTCACGCCGGTCACAATGGCGCGGAAGCTCTGGCCGATGCGCGGACGCAATACCACGGCGGCAATGCGCTTCTGCATCTCGCGCTCCACCTTGCGCGCGGCGTCCTCCATCTGCGTGCAGCGCAGGGCAATGGCATTCAGGTCGCCCTCGGAGTAGGGCTGCGCGGCGCGCGCCAACAGCGCCTTGAGAATGCGCTGCGTGACCACATCCGGAAAGCGGCGGTTGGGCGCCGTGGAGTGTGTGTAGTCCTGCACAGCCAGGCCGAAGTGACCGGGAGAGACCTCGTTCGGCTTCACGAGCACATACTCGCCCGGCCCCATGAGCTTGACCACCGTCAGCGAGAGGTCGGGAAAGTGGTCGGGGTCTTTTTTCTTCTGCGCCAGCAGAAAGTCGTTCAGCGCCTTGGAGTCGGGCGCGGCGGGCAGCGTTGTGCCCAGACCGGCGGCCACTTCCACAATGCGATCCCAGCGCTTGGGGGTGCGGACAATACGGCGAATGGAGGCGATGCCTGCGCTGTCGAAGGTTTTTGCCACCACGCCGTTGGCCGCGACCATGAACTCCTCGATCAGCGAGGTGGCGCGGTTCTTTTCAAGCGCGGCGATGCCGACGGCCTCCTCGGCCTGCATCACAGGGCGCGTTTCGATGGTCTCCAGGTCGAGCGCGCCGTGCTGGAAGCGGCCGCCCACCATGCGCTGCGCCGCGGCATCCTGCAGCTTGAGCTGCGCGGCAAGCTCGGTACTGGCGGCTACCTTGTCCGGCGCGGGACCACGGCCCTCCAGCCACCCGCCTACGCTGTTGTAGGCAAGCTGTGCGCGGTTGCGCACCAGCGCACGATAGGCCTTGCCATCGGAAACCGCTCCGGAGGCATCAACGGCATACTCGACGACCATCGCCACGCGATCCTCGTTCTCGTTGAGCGAGGTGATGCCCTCAGAAAGCTGCGCGGGCAGCATGGGGAAGACCTTGACGCCGGTGTAAACAGAGGTCGTCTCGCTGCGCGCGTGGCTGTCGATCACGCTTCCCGCCGCGACCCGCGCGTCGACATCGGCCACACCCACCAGCACGCGGATGCGGCCATCGGGCAACTGCCCGGCCCACTCGATCTGGTCGAGATCCTTCGAGGTGTCGTTGTCGATGGAGGACCAGAGCAGGCTGCGCAGGTCCTGCGCGCCGGGCGCATCGGGCTGTTCCGGATGAGCTTCGATCGCGGCGAGCTGTTCGTCCGTGCCCTGGGGAAAGTCGGGCTGAAAGCCGTGCTCGATCATCGCGGCGTGGGCCGCGGCAATCAGATTGAAGTGCGTTGCGTGCCCATTATGATTCGACATCCATGCTCCTTGGCGCGAAGAGCCAGCCTATCATGCAGACGTTGCCGGCAAGCAAAAGGGCGGCGCGCGGCCGCCCTCTGTGCGCATTGGCGCAGGGCCGATTATTGAATGCCCAGGTCGGAAAGCACTTTGGGCTTCGCCTCGTCCACGGCCAGCAGGTTGTGGCAGGCCGAGCAGTCCTGCGTGATGGTCGCGCCATCCTTGGTGGAGTGGTCGCCATCGTGACAGCGGAAGCAGCCCGGATAGCTCATGTGGCCGATGTGGTTGGGATGCGTGCCCCAGGTCACCTTCATGTCCGGGAAGACGTTCTCGCTGTAGAGGGTGACCAGCTCCTGTCCGGCGCGCTTCACCAGGTCAGCGTGCGCGGAGAGCACCTGCGGATTGGTGGAGCGGTAGAAGGACTCAAGCTGTGCGGGAATCTTCGCCGCCGCCTGGTTCTGGCTGGTGTAGTCCGCCTTCAACAGGGCCAGGCCCTCCTTGTGCACCCACGGCAGCGAGGGACTAATGGCTCCCTCGGCCATGGCGCGGTTAATGGCTTCCTCCGCGGTAACGAAGGTGTGGGCCGCGCGGTTGTGACAGTCGATGCAGTCCATTACGCGGCGCTCGCCCTTGGGCATGGCGCCGTTGAGCGCTGAGGCCGTATAGACGGTCTCGGAGCCATCCGGATTGCGGCGCTGCACCCAGGGAATGGTGGTGCGGGTCGGGTCAGTGGCGATGTATTCGATGTGGCCCAGATGCACGCCGTGAATGCCGCTGAGATGCGAGAGCGAATCCTCTCCGCCAAGGTGCAGCACCACCACATCCTGCGTTTCGGTGTTCTGCTCATCGTCGGCAAAGTTCGATTTGACGAGCAGCTTCTCACCCACGAACTTCGCTGGTGTGTGGCAGGCCTCGCAGATTTCGCGGGCCGGGCGCAGGTTCGTTACCGGCGAGGGAATCGGCGTGGGGTAGTCGGGAATCCACTTGGCGTAGTGCGCATAAGGATGCGTGGTGACCTCGATGAGCTGCTTGGTGCCGTTGACCTTGGCCGCGAAGTAAGAGGAGACGCCGGTGCCGATATGGCAGTCCACGCAGGCGACATGCGAATGCGCGGATATCTTGTAGGCCGTGTACTCCGGGTGCATCACATGGCAGGACTGGCCGCAGAACTTGGGCGAGTCCATGTACTCCGCGCCGCGATAGGTGGCGATGGAGACTACCAGCAGATTGACGATCGTGGCCACGAGAACGATGTCGACACCGTGGCGGAAGATACGGTCATTGAAGTCGACCTGGGGGAACCGGGAGGGAACCTTGCCCTGCTTGAGCAGTTCGCGGCGGCGCAGCCATACGCCCACGGGAATGAGCACGAGGCCAAGAAGGAAAACCGCCGGCAAGATAAAGAGAAAAATGATGCCGAGGTAGGGATTGACGCTGGTCCGGCCCACCAGATCGAACAGCCAGTAGGCGATCATGGTGACGCCGGAGGCGGTGGTGATGGCGCCGCCGGCAAGGCTGATGGGATTGTTGCCGAAGAACAGCGCTGGTCTTATCCAGTTTTCACGAAATCGTTGAAAGAGCGGCACGGGAACCCCCAGGGTCCAAATGAATTGGCCCGCCGCGAAGCGGGCCAGGAAAGATCTACTTCAGTGTGCGAAGGTAAGCGACAACATCCTTGATCTGCTCGTCCGTCAGCTTGCCTTTGAAGGAGGGCATCTTGCCCTTGCCATCCGTGGTGGCCTTGGCCATCTCAGCGGCAGTGAGCTTTTTGACCTCAGGATCGGAGAACGGCTTGACCCCCATGACCTTGGCGATGCCGGGGTTGGGCGTACCCTGGGCCCCGTGGCAGCTTTGACACTTGGCTTTGTAAATCGCTTCGCCCGACTCCGCGAAGCTCATGGAACCGGCCAGACAAACGACGGCGGCCAGCACCAGCAGAGAGCGTGTGGTCTTCTTCATTGCGGACAAATCCTCCTCGTTCCCCGTACCTGATGCGCAGGCGAGCACCCTGCTGCGGGGTCGTCGTTCTGCTCTGGCTCGCCAGCGGAACCGCGCCGCGGGAGCTGCTGAGGCAACGGTCTGCGTTGCCGTTAAAGCCCGGCGCGGTGGAAAACCAGACCACCGCGCCGGAGATGCGAACCTACTTCACGAACGTGCGAAAATGAGCGACCGAAGCCTTGATCTGCGCATCGCTCAATTTATCCTGGTACGGTTGCATCTTACCCATACCCTTGCGCACCGCGTCAACCATTTGCGCTTCGGACATCTTCTTCACTTCCGGATCCGAAACGGGTTTGACCTTCATGGCCTTGCCTACGCCCGACTCCGCCATGCCTGCCGCGCCGTGGCACATCTGGCACTTTGCCTTGTACACATCCGCGCCGGAAGTTTGTGCAACAGCCGGCACTACCATTGAAGCGGCCAGCAGGGCAAGCCCTGCAAACCGAAGCTGCGTGTTCACCGAGAAGCTCCTTTCGATCCCAGCAAGAGGGACGATGAACGTCCCTGTGTGATCAAGCCGCTTCCGCTCGTAAACTGCGTGGAACCCGGCATTCGGCCGGGCTCCACGTTGAAAAGGCAAGTCCGGCGCAAACGGACTTGAGGTTAAGGTTCGTGTTGCGGTTTAGAACTCGTAGCGCAGCGCAAGGGTCACGTTATTGGCGTGGAAGTTGCGCGGCGCGGTGAAGCCGGCGGGTGAAGCCGTCCGGGCTGTGGGCAATCCGATGGAGTCGCATGGCACCACCGTGGCTGTGAGCGAGGTCGACGTGCTGCAGTACTCAGCGCCGGAGACGCCGCCCTCACCATAGCCATAGAAGTTGTACTCGCCCTTCCAGGTCAGGCCGGGGCGCAGCGTCCAGGCCAGCTTGACGAAGGGAGACTGATAGGTTGAGGTCAGCGAGCCGTTCACGGCGCGGGCGTCGGTGAAGAACTGGCTGCCATTGACCGCGTTGACCGCGTAGCCGAGGTTCGCCTTGAGGGCCTTGGCCGGAGAAAGCGTAATGGCCGCCGATCCGGACTGCGTGGGCGCATCCATGAAGTCCCGCGCGTACCAGTCGACAAGAACCGTCGTGGAGCCGCGGGCGAAGATGCCGGGGCAGACATTCGGCGCGCCGCCGGCCGTGAGCGTGGCTGTACCAGCCTGGGTGGCGCTTGCAGCGCTGGTATAGCAGATGTTCGTGGCCGTATAGACATCGCTGTAAGCGTAGCTCAGGTCAAAGCCGTAAAACGCGCTGGGCGACAGGTCCGCCGAGAAGCTGGCCACCCGGCTGTGATCGACGTGGTCGATCGGGCCATAATAGGTGGCTGCTCCGGCAGAGACATCGGCGGCATTGTTGTTGGTGTTGTTGTGCCGCTCCAGGTCGTTGTACGCGCCGGCGATCACCGCCCACGGCTTGGGCCGGAACATGGTGTGCACGCGATAGTGCTGAGTCTGGCGCGGAGCCACGGGAGTGAACACGTTGTCGTGATACAGCATCTCGACGGTTCCGTTGATCTCCCAGTTGCTGGCGGGCCGGTACGCGGCGTTGAGGATGCCGCCGGTCTCGTTGATGGTGACCGTGCCATCGGTGTCGCCGCCCGCGGGAATCGGAACATCTCCGGGGTTTCCGCTGCCTTCGGCGATGGTATGCGTGCCGTAGCGGTAGGTGAGCGAAAGCGTGGCGCGCGGGGAAATATCCCAGGTGCCGGTCAGGTTGTTGGTGATAAATTTCTGGCCGAAGTAGCCGGGCTGCGACTCACCGAGCTCGGCATTGCCTTCCGGCGGGTTGATGGGCGCGGCGGAGGTGACCAGCGTGGGATTATTGACGGTCACCGGCGTGCCCGTAGCCACCGACAGGGTGGTTCCGCTGGTGGTGGTGGAAGTGCCGGGCTGGTGGACATTGGAAAAGTCGATCTGGTCAGAGAGGCTGAAGGTCTTGGCGGCCTGCCAGACAATGCCATAATCGGCAGCCATCACTTCGCGCTTCGCATTGGCGTTGGCCGTGAAGCTGTACGCGCGGTTGGCCTTTACCAGGCCCTGGAAGCTCTCGTAATACGCGGGCAGGTTCATGTTCGCGTTGGTGTAGCGAACATCGCCGTTCATGGTGATGTCCTTGATGCTCGTGCTCTGGAAGCGGAATATCTCCGTCGGGTAGATGATGCGCGTCGGCTGCGAGCGGCTGTAGCTGAGGGCCACGGCGCAAGCCGGATCGATGACCGGCAGACCGCCGGGGGTCTGCGGCGCATAGAGAATCGTGGAGGAATTCATCATGCTCGTCGTATTGCAGGCGCTCGCCGCATACGGCGCCTGACTATCGAAGCTGATTGCCAGAGTGGCCTTGGTTCCATCGGGCTCCTGCACCAGGAATCCGCTGGGAGCCAGCGAGAAAGTGGAGTCCGCCTTATAGTGGTCGATCTGCTCCTCGAAGGTCAGGCGGGTTCCCTGAACGGGTTTCCAGTCGATCGCGCCCGTGAAGTCGTCCGTGCTGTTGCGCTGGTATTCCTGCAGCAGCAGCGCATACGATCCGGCCAACTGGTAGCCGCTCGGGGTCAGGCTCGGGCCCTCGAAGACGTTCTGCGAATATCCGGCGCGATAACTGAGCTTCGACAGCGGCAGGAATGTGATGCTGGTGTCTGTCATGCGGCGCACGGTGTTGAACAGCTCCGGCGATTGCTGGACCTGCGGCCATGCGAATGAGCCGGTGGGCGCGGTGGAGGGCCCAATCGGGATCGACCGGCCGGTCTCGATGTTCGGATTGCCGAGCAGATCATAGTCGAAGTACTGGCGGTCGCGGCGGAACAGGCCGGAGAACTCGTAGAGCTTGTCCTTGCTGAAGTTCAGCCGGGCAAAGCTGTTCGAATCGCCGCCAAAACCGCCGCTGAAGGCGCTGAGCGAGTCGGCGAAGGCATGGTGCGTGCCCGGAAGAGCGTGCATCTCAAAGCTCTGGCTCAGAATGCGGGGGCCGGACTGCTGGTTGACCAGCGTGCTGTACATGGCCGGGCTGCCGGTGATGCTGGCGACGTGGCCGCCAACCTCGACCGACTGGTGGCTGGAGTAGCCCGCAGGAACCGCGACGTGTGACGCCGCATCGGTCAGTTGCGCCTGCGGCGCCGGACTCTGAGCGGCGGCAGCCCCGGCCAGCGCCAGCATGGCGGCGACTCCGGCACCCACGGCGATGCGCTGGAACCTTGCGGCAAAGGGCTGTTGTTTGGTCAGCCGAGAAAACCGTTCCATCTTCCTCATATGAAGCCTCACTTAAGAAACTGCGCCCGCATCAACTCTCTGCGCTCGTGCGCAACCTGATGCCGGGTATGCACGGCGCCGTCCAGCAAACCCGGAAAGCGCCCGAGCCAAAACCTTCCGTCCTCACCGCAGGAACGCCTGATTGAGGTTGGAACCATGAATCTGCGTATGGCAGTCCACACACGGCTGCTGCGAAGACGAACCGGCATTCATTCCATGCACCGTGCCGGCAGCCACCGGGCTGTGGCACTGGTTGCACAGGCCGTTGATGTTCGGCATGTTCAGCAGGCGCGCGTTCTGCGAGCCATGCGGCGTGTGGCAGCCCAGGCAGCCCTCGGCCTTGACCGCGGCATGCTCGTACACGAACGGTCCACGGGTCTCGGTGTGGCACTTGGTGCAGATCGCGTTCTGGTCGGCTGTCGAGCGCAGGTTGTTCGCTCCGAAAGTACCGTGCGGATCGTGGCAGTCCGAGCAGCTCACCACCCCCTCATTCACCTTGTGGTGGAAGGGCATGTTGAAGGACGGCTGCACATCGGTGTGGCACTGATAGCAGAGCGTGGGCTGAGCGGCCTTGAGCAGGTGCTCCGTCTTGGCCTGGTGCACGCTGTGGCAGCCCAGGCAGCTTACATTGGCCTTGGCATGGGCAGAGCGCTCGAAGTTGGGGTGCGCCGCCGCATGGCAGGTCAGGCAGGTCTTGTCGACATCCTTGGCCGAAGCCTTGGCGGGATCGAAGATCTTGGTCACATCGCCGCCGCCGTCCACGTGCGCCTTGCCCGGCCCGTGGCAGCCCTCGCAGGTCACGCCGCTCTTGCCGTGCATCTCGGCAATCCTGGTGTGCGGGTTGTCGGCAAAGCCCTTGGCGACATCTTCATGGCAGGCCGCGCAGGTTTCCGAACCCACATACTGGCTGGGGTCGGCCTGTGCCGCGGGAGCCTGAGCCGGCTTTTCGCCTTTCTTCGGCGCAGCCATTGCCGCCGTGCTCAACAGCACCGCGCCCAGCAACAGCAGGAAACCGACGCGCAGCCCCGGCGCCTTTGCCGGAACCGCAGACCGAAACATTTGTGCAACTGGCCTATCCTTGTGCATCCAGTACCACCTTTGGTGCTCGCGCTGTGGCGTGCTATGACTCATTGAACCGCCCGCTGGAGCCTAGAGCCATTGAAACCTGTTCACCCGAACAAACTTCAGCAGCTTTTTCTTCTCAGGAACGCACTCTGTGTTGAGCGTCACCCTACAGCCTGCATAGTACGGCGGGACCGGGGGCAAATACGGTGACGTTCATCACACCCCGAAGCGGACCGTCCCATTTCGCTGAGTGACTGATTCTAAGCATGTTCGCCGACACGGACGAAGCGAAAGCTGTGCCCTGGCTCACAGGGAAATCCAAGCCGGGAAATCGCCTGCGAACGGGAATCCGGCACGGCCCAATCAGTTCATGATTCGTGAGGACCGTCACATCTTCCGCGGGGCGCAATGCCGCAGACTGAAACCATCAGCAGCCTCTGCCTTCCGGAACCGGGCCACCCCAGAGCGATGGACGCTCGGACGAATCGATCTGCAGCCGGCCGCTGGCGGGCGCGACGACGCACGGGATAACGCGATGACAGACAGCGCGATACCGGCGGAAATGCCGAAGAAACACGGCTCCTGGTCTCCCAACGGCCCGATTGGCTGCGCCGCCTGCAGCAACCGGCGCCAGGGATGGTTCTGCCTGCTGGGCAACGCTGTTCTGAGCGACCTCGAGCTGGCGACAAGCTCCATTTCCCTGCCCGCGCAGGCCAATCTCTATACCGAGGGCGACGAAGCCCGCTGCCTCTACCTGATCTGCGACGGCTACCTGAAGCTGACCGCAGGCCGGCCCCATACCCCCCATGACCGGCAGATGATCGTCCGTGTCGCCGGGCCGGGTTCGATCCTGGGACTGTATGCCGTGCTCTCGCATGGGGTGCATGAGGTCTCCGCCGAATCCCTGACCCCGGCTCACCTGCGCCCGGTGGAGCGCGAGCGGTTCCTCGGCTTTCTGCGCACCCACAAGGAAGCCCAGATGCGGGCCGTGCAGTGCATCTGCCAGGAGTACCGCTTTGCCCTGCAGGATGCCTGCCGCATTGCGCTTGCGGAAACCGTGGCCACGCGGCTGGCGCGGCTGCTGATGGAGCTTGCTCACCAGATCGGCGAGCAGAGCGACAACGGCGTCTTTCATTTTCCGCTGCTGCTGACCCACGAAGAGATGGCCTCCATGGCCTGCACCACGCGGGAAACGGTGACGCGCACCCTTGGCCAGTTCCGCAAAGACGGCTGGATATCGATCGAGGACGGTACGATCAGCGTGCTGCAGCCGGACCACCTGCAGGCTCTTGTCTGAGAGCGTCCGCACGCTTCCATCAGCCCGGCAAGCCGCGTCCAAGAGCTATCATCAAAGCTGGAGTTCCTGTGACGATGCACCGCGGAATCTATTGCCTTTTTGCCGTTCTTTTCTCTGTTCCCGTTCTTGCCCAGCAGGCCTCGACGGCGGCCATTACCTCAACGGCCACGCCGGAAGTGAAAGAGTTCCAGAAGATTGAGGACTCCTGGGCCGCGGCGGTCAACGGGCGGGACCAGTACGGGCTGGAACTGGTGCTTTCGCCGCTGCTTGTCGATGTTTCCGCAACCGGGAATGTGACTACCCGCAACCAGCAGGTGGCGGCGCTGATTGCCGGCGACGACAAGACCGTGCATCTGGACCAGAACGTCATTACCGTGCGCATGCTGGGCGATGTGGCTGTGGCCAACGGCAGTTATGTGCTGCATCACCGGGGCGCATCCGGCCCGGTGGACGAGAAGGGCATCTTCACCCATGTCTTTGTGCGGGTGCGCGGCAACTGGCTGTGCATCAACTCCCAGCGCACAGCCGTGCGCGAGGAAACGCCGGGCAAGCCGAAGAAGCAGTCCGGCTCCAAGGCCGACGAGCCCTTCCACATTCCATTCTTTACCAAGGACAAGAAGGACCAGTAGCCGCTCAGCGGTTGTACTTCTTCAGCACCTGCCGCAGCCGGTCGTGGGGCAGGGCCTCCACCGTGCGTCCATTGATCCCGGTCATGGTCTTTGCGCCCACCATCGCATTCACAATGGCCTCTTCCGTGGCTTCAACGGTCGCGGTAAAAAGCGGCGTGATGCGGTCGTTGGAGACAGTCTGCACGGTGTTGGGTCCGGGCGGGTCATCGGCGTGCGGATTGGCCGTGGAGAAGGCAATGAAGATGTCGCCGGAGCTGTTGCCGGAGACTGAGCCGGTGCGCGCCAGACCCAGCGAAGCGCGCCGCGCCAGCCGCTTGAGCTGATGCGGCAGCAGCGGCGCATCCGTGGCAATGACGATGATGATGGAGCCCACGTCGCCACGCAGATCGCTGCCCGGCGGCATCAGGTTTGGCGCAAGACCGGCATAGGGCACGTTACCGGGAATCTCTTTGCCGACAGGAACACCCGCAATGGTGAGCTGCGGCCGGCGGCCGCAGTTGCACTGCACCAGCACGCCGACGGTGTAGCCGCCTTCTTCTTTGGTGAGCATGCGTGAGGCCGTCCCGGTACCGCCCTTGAAGCCGTAACAGACCATGCCCGTGCCGCCGCCGGTGTTGCCCTCGGCCACCGGGCCACCCTTCGCGGAGTCGAGCGCGGCAAAGACATCCGCCTGCTTCACGTGGAAGCCGTTGATGTCATTGAGCCAGCCGTCCCATGTCTCGGCCACCACGGGCAGCGACCACTCATCTTCCTTCATCAAGCGCTCGCGCAGCGCCCAGGCGATGATGGAGTCGCGCACTATGCCCACGCTGTGCGTGTTGGTGAGCGCCACGGGACCGTAGAGAAAGCCGGACTCCTCAACCCAGGTGGTGCCGGTCATCTCCCCGTTGCCGTTGAGACTGAACCAGCCAGCGTATACCGGATCGGGATTCGCCTTGCCGCGGGGCAGCACCACGGTGACGCCGGTGCGCACCGGCCCTTCACCGACTTTGAGCGGTCCATCGCCATGGATGAGCGTCGTTGCACCGACCTCGACGCCCGGCACATCGGTGATGGCGTTCAGCGAACCCGGCGTACCGTCGAAGGGCACACCGAGATCGCGCGCGCGAGGCTGGGCGGTTTGCGCGGAGAGCAGCGGTACAACCGCAAGAACTGCGACGCAGGAGAAACCGCGGAGGCGTGGGTGCATGCCCCACTCTACATCAGGCTGTGGCGCGCTGTTTGCCCTGCAGGCGGATGGAGACGTGGACCAGAGACAGCGCCGCCGGTGTGACGCCGGGAATGCGGCTGGCCTGGCCGATAGTGAGCGGGCGCACGCGCTCCAGGGTTTCGCGCATCTCGCGCGAGAGGCCGCTGATGGCGCCGTACTCCAGCCACTCGGGAATGGCGACAGCCTCGGCAGCCTTGAGCTTGTCGATGGATTTGCGCTGCTGGTTGAGATAGCCGGCGAACTTGATCTCGGTTTCGACGGCGCGGGCCGCGCTCCGCGCCTCCGCGCTGCGGACCGGCTCCGCGGCAAACCACGCAAGGCCGGGATCGGCCGCAAGCCTCTCCCGCACAGCGCCGAGCACGGGTTCAATGCCGACCTCGGGCCGCTTGAGCAACTGCGCCCATGTGAGCCCGGCGGCGGAGGCCAGTTCTCCCAGACCGGCCTCGCCCAGCGCGGCGGCCTCGGCCTTGGCCGTGGTCAGAAACTGGTCGAGCGCGGCCATGCGCGCCTGCTTCTGCTCGTACCCGGCCCATGCCTCATCGCCGATGAGTCCGAGACGGCGGCCATGGGGCGTAAGGCGGCGATCGGCGTTGTCGATACGCAGGTGCAGCCGGAACTCCGCGCGCGAAGTGAACATGCGATAGGGCTCGTTGGTGCCCTTGGAGATGAGGTCGTCGATAAGGATGCCGGTGTAGCCCTCGGTGCGGTCCATGGTGAAGGGCGACTCGCCCTTGAGCCAGAGCGCGGCGTTGATGCCGGCCATGATGCCCTGACAGGCGGCCTCTTCATAGCCACTCGTGCCGTTGATCTGCCCCGCGAGATACAGGCCCTCCATCGATTTGACGCGCAGGGTGCGATCGAGCTCGGTGGCATCCACCGAGTCGTACTCGATGGCGTAGCCGGGACGCAGCATCTCCGCATCTTCCAGGCCGGGGATGGAATGCACCATCTGCCACTGCACGTCCATGGGCAGCGATGTGGACATGCCGTTGACGTAGACCTCGTGCGTATTAAGCCCCTCAGGCTCGAGGAAGAACTGGTGCTGGGTCTTATCGGGGAACTTGACGATCTTGTCCTCGATGGACGGGCAGTAGCGCGGGCCGATGCCCTCGATGCGGCCCGAGTACATGGCCGAGCGGTGCACGTTCTCGCGGATGAGCCGCAGCGTCTCCGGCGTGGTGAAGGCGATGTGGCAGCTCACCTGCGGCTGCACGATTTTCCGGGTGCGAAAGCTGAAGGGCGTGGGCTCGGCGTCGCCGGGCTGCTCCTCGAAGCGATCCCAGTGAATGGTGCGGCCATCGAGACGCGGAGGCGTGCCGGTTTTGAGCCTGCAGGTGCGCAGGCCCAGCGCGCGCAATGCCTCGCCGAGCAACACGGACGCGGGCTCGCCGCTGCGGCCGGCCGGATAGCGCTCCTCGCCGCAGTGGATGAGGCCATTGAGAAATGTGCCGGTGGTGATGATCGTGGCGCCGGCCAGCAGGTTGCGCCCGTCGCGCAGCTTGAGACCCACAACGCGGCGGCGCGGGCGCACGGGCCACGGCAGTTCTCCGGGCTCGGCGTCAATTTCCTGCCCGCTGCTCCCGTTTCCCTCGTCAAAAACGAGATTCACCACTTCCGCCTGGCGGATATGCAAACCGGACTGCGCCTCGAGCACCTCGCGCATCTTTACGCGGTAGAGCTGCTTGTCGCATTGCGCGCGCGGGCTCCACACGGCCGGGCCGCGCGAGGTATTGAGCAGGCGAAACTGGATGCCGACCGCATCCGCCACCTCGCCCATGATGCCGCCGAGAGCGTCGACCTCGCGCACCAGATGCCCCTTGGCGACACCGCCAATAGCAGGATTGCAGCTCATCTGTGCGATCAGGTCGAGGTTCATGGTGATGAGCGCAGTCTTCAGGCCCATGCGCGCCGCGGCCATCGCGGCCTCGCAGCCCGCGTGCCCGGCGCCCACCACGGCCACATCGTATTGTTCGGTGAAAGCCATCCAAGTTTATTTTACGATTGCGGCAACTCATGTTGCACGCCCGGATACCGGGCCGGGCCGCGCAGGCCCGCCGGTGCTACGATGCCTGAAAGCACGCCATCCTCGTCCAATGCTCAGGAGGGTCCACCCGCATGGGTCTATCCAACCTCGACTGGGAACGGCAGCCCGGCACCGCGCACGCTTCTTCTTCCGCCGCCCCCACGCCTGCGCAATCTCCCGAAGAACTCAAGGAAGAGAGCCGCAAGATTCGCCGATTGCAGATGGTGATGAACATGGTGATGCAGGTCATCGCGCAGGATACGACGCTCACCGTGGAAGAAGCCTCCGAGATGGTGGCCGACGCACGCCGCATGGCGCTCGGCATGTTCCCGGACAAGGAACTGGCCTTCAACCTCATCTACTGGCCGCGGCTGCAGCGGCTGATGCGCGAACGCTTCCGCATGCAGTGAGCGGTCTATTTGTTCTCGTTGGCCGTGAGCCGGAAAGTGATGGTGCCCCAGAAGAGGCGCGCGCGCATCTGCACAGGCAGATGACGGTCGTCGTCTGTGTACCATATCCAGATGTTGCCGCGATTCTTGACCACACCGGCCGCGGCCGTGGGCTGCACGCGAATGGTCTTGAAGGCGCCGAGCGGTGTCCGGACCTCCTCACGGCCTTCGACCCGCATGGTGACAGGCACGTTGTGCATCGCATCCACTACGGGGATCACGAAGCTCTGCCCCACCACCAGCGGCTGCGACTCGAGATAGAAGATGCCGTTGAGCAGGTCAGTCATGCAGCCGGGAATGGCCGACTCCACATGCTTGCTCTGCCCGGTGACCATGTTCTTCTCGTCAAGGATCGACTTCGACTGCGGGTAATCCATGTGCAGCGTGGAGTTGATCTGGCGGCGGCCCTCCACGGTCTGCTTGTCGAACTCGTAGGTGCAGCCGCGCGTGCGATCGAAGGTGGATTGAAACCTGTCGGAGACATGGAAGAGCAAATTGATGGCGCCGACGGTATCAGCCGTAGCCGAGACGCGCTCGCGGTCACCGATGGCCTCAAAGCGAATTGTCGCGGTGCCCGCGGAAAAGACACGCCAGTCGACAGAGTAGGTGAGCGTCTGCTTTTGCGGAAAGACAAACCCGGCGCGCGGAGGCGGCAGAGAGGGCATCTGCTGGCCCCAGGCAGCGGCGGCAAGGGCGAAAACACACAAAATCGTCTTAACCGTCGCGCGCATCTTCACCGTGAGGCTCGGCTCCTTCTGTTTGGACTTGGCGGTGCTGATATTTGTACCGTTCCCCACGACAAAACGCTAGGCCTGGTGCAGGAGATGCGCCAGCGCATGCAGCGCCGGCCGCAGCACAAACAGGCTGAGATAGAGCAGCGCGGCCCCAATAGTGGCATTGTACTCGCGGTGCCGTAAGTAAAGGGTAAACGAGAAGCTACCCGGCAGTACATGCGTGCGCGCAGGGGTGATGCGCGGAAGAAGACGCGGCACACGCCGCGCATAGTCGTCGAAATCAGGAAATGCGCCGCGCAGAAAGCGCTCCTCCGAGGCGATCACCGGAATGTAGATGATGGCGAAGCCCGCAGCGAGCACCAGCGCGATGAGCCAGCTCTCGAGCGCGACCGCAAAACCAGCAGCGATGAGCATGGAACCGAGATAGAGAGGATTGCGCGTATGCGCATAAGGGCCGGTCTGCGTCAGCTCGCGATTCTTCTTCACGTATCCAGCCGCATAACCCCGCAGACCCAGGCCGGGAAGCACGAGCACAAGGCTCCAGAATATTGCGGCGATGTGCGGCGCATGCTGCCACAGCTCGAAGAGATAAAGCGCGGCCGTGACAAAGCCCAGCGGCACGCGGATACGCCGCGCAATCTTCTCCCAGCGCTGCATGGGATCGGAACCTGAATTGGAGGGATGTGTACTCACTGCGTCGCTTCAGGATAAAGCAGCGCATCGGCGGCGCGCAGCACATCGTCCACCTGGATGGTGAGCAGGCCGGCCTCCGGCGCTTCGCGCCGTGTGTGATCGCGCACGCTGGCCGGGCTGCGCAGCACGCGATATTCCGTACCGAAGGGCCCGTTGCGGCTGGGATCGGTGGGCCCATAGATGCCGACGACGGGCTTGCCCAGCGCACAGGCCAGGTGCAACGGGCCTGTGTCTCCGGCGATGAGCAGAGCAATGCGGCGGGTAACAGCGATCAGTTTTTCGAGAGAGGAAAACAGCGGCGTGGCCGCGCCGTTGGTCTGGCGCACAATGGCTTCGGCCAGCGGCTCTTCGCCCGGCCCCGCGTTCACCAGCACGCGGCAGCCGCGCGCGGCGAGAGACTCTGCAACGGCGGCATAGCGCTCCACCGGCCAGCGCTTGGCGCCCCAGCCCGCGCCGGGGTTAATGAGAACAACATGCCGGCCTGCACATGGTGCAAGCAGTTCCTCGGCCCATACCTCCGCGGCTGAATCGAATGGAAGCATTGGCTGCGTGTAGTGGAGATCGTCGCCGGCAACCGCGGCGGCCAGTTCCAGATCCTGCTCGATGACATGCGCACCGCGCGTTGTCACACGATCCGTAAACAGCAAACGCGCCATGCGCTCGCGCGGAGTTGCTTCACCGATGAAGCGATGCGCGCCGGAGAGCCGCGCCATAACAGCCGAACGAATAGCGCCCTGCAGGTCGATGGCAACGTCATAGTCTGCGGCCTTCAAATCATGGCGCAGAGCGGCCAACTCCGCACGGGTTAACGAAGAGAACATGCGGCGGCGCCACTCTTTGGTTGAGGCAAAATGCAGACGGTCGACGATGGGCTGCCGCGCGAACTCGGCGCAGGTATCGCGGCCGGCGCTTTCTTCGGCAGCAAGGAGTGCACGCCAGCGCGGCTCGACGACCCAGTCGATGATCCACTCCGGATGCGCGCGGCGCAGCGCGGTGACCGCGGGCAGCGCGTGCAGAATGTCGCCCATGGCGCCCAGGCGCACCACAAGCAGACGGAACTTGGATTGCATGTGCAAGGTTTGATTTTCTCACGCCGTGGCGCGCACACTCAGCCGTGCGACAAGCCAGTCCATGACCGCGGCCTCGTCCTCGATCTGGATCGTCAGCCCAGCCGTCAACAGCGGGAGATCGGCCGGAAATTGTGCGGCAAGCGAACCAAGGCGCACTGCATCCTTCTCCGTCGTGATGAATGCTGCTGCACCCACGGAACGCGCCGATGCGAGCAGATGCTCGATGTCAGCCGAAGTGTACGGATGATGATCGCGCAATGCTTTGCGCATAACGAGCACAATGCCTGCCTGCTCCAGGCCTGCGAAAAACTGCTCGGGCCGCGCAATGCCGCAGAAAGCCGCGACTGGACCATCGACTTTCGGTATCACCATGCGCCTGTGCAGACGCCAGATGAGCCTGGACGAACGGATATAGGCCTGTGCGCGGAGTTCCTCCGCCATCACCGCAACAACGGTTGCGCGTTCGAGTGCCGAAAGAGGCTCACGCAGGTTTCCCGCGGGCAACAGTCCGTCGTCGAGATCGGCATCCCGCAGCAGAACGACATCGGTGGCGCGCGCGAGACGGCGGTGCTGAAAGCCATCGTCCAGAAGATGTACACACATGCCGCGGCCTGGCTCGATGTTTTGCCGCCCCGCATAATCGGTCTCAGCCAGCAGGCCCGCACCGTAACGCCGCGGCGCGACGTAAACCGGCACCTGCGCGGCGCGGGCAACCAGCAGAGGCTCATCGCCATAAGCCGCAGCGCTGCCCTCGGGGTCGACGCGGGCAGGCTCGCTCGACGCGCGGCCATAGCCCCGTGAGAGCACATCGACATGCACGTCACGTGCTGTGAGCGCGCGGGCAAGCGCAATGGTCAGCGGCGTCTTGCCGGCTCCGCCCGTGGAGAGATTGCCCACGCTGATCACCGGCCAGGCAAGCTGCCGCGCGGTCTGCATGCGCGCACGCAGCGCGGTTCCGGCCGCGTAGAGCGGCACGAGCGGCGCAAGCCATGGGCGCTTCATGCTTCGGCCTCGCTTGCAAGAATCGTCTGAATCACATGCACTGTGCGCGCGGTGGCGCCGGCCTGTGCGTCAAACACCTGCCGTGCCCGCGCGCCGATGGCCTGTGCTTCCGCTGGGTTCGCCAGCAGCGCGCGCAGCGCTTGCGCAAGCTCCTCACGCGGCGCAATGCGGATTGCGTCGTGTGCGCGCAGGTCCTCGGTAATGGCGCGGAAGTTTGCGTAATGCGGCCCCATCACAATCGGCACACCAAACTGCGCCGGCTCCAGCGGGTTGTGCCCTCCAGCCGCAACGATGCTGCCGCCCACGAAAGCAACGGAAGCAAGCGAGTAGGTGGAAGCAAGTTCGCCAATCGTGTCGAGCAGGACGATCTGACCGGGCACGAGGCCTTGCGCGGACTGCAACGCTGAGCGACGCGTCCACACGAGGCCGGACTTCTCCAGCAGCACGGCAACAGCCGCAAAGCGCTCCGGGTGGCGCGGCGCGAGCACAAGCACAAGCCGCGAATCCGCCGCAATAAGCTCAGGCCATGCTTCCAGCAGCGCGGCCTCTTCGCCTTCCAGCGTGCTGCCTGCAACGACAAAACGCAGTCCGGTGCCGGCGGCCTTCAGCAGGCGCGTGGCCTCAGCCTCCGTCGCAGCACGCACATCGAATTTAAGATTGCCGCCAACGGAAACGCGCTGCGGCTGCACGCCAATGGCGACGAGCCGCTCCGCATCGATCCTGCTCTGCGCAAGCGCCGCGCTCAGCCTGCCAAGGATGGGCCGCCACAGCCTCTGCAGCCTGCGATAACGCGGCCACGAGCGGTCAGAGATGCGGGCATTCGCTACCACTACCGGAATCTCGTGCCGGAAGCAACTGCTCAGCAGGTTCGGCCAGAACTCCGTCTCCGCCAGCACCAGCAGGCGCGGCCTGAGCGCACGGAGATACGCGCGCACGGCCCATGGAACGTCGAGCGGACAGTAGAAGACACGATTCTCTCCAAAGCGCTCCCGCGCCAGCGTCTGTCCGGTGCGCGTGGTGGTGGAGATCATTACCTGCATCGCGGGAAATGCAGCGTCCAATTCGCTCACCAGACGGCTCACGGCCAGCACCTCGCCCACAGAGACGGCGTGCAGCCAGATCACAGGCCGCTGCTGCGCAGCACTGCGCAGCCAGAGCGGCACACGGCCCAGCCGCACAGCCAGTCCCTCGCGATACCTGTGCGTGGTGGCCATGCGCCACAGCCACCACGGCGCACTAGCCGCCAGGCCCATGAGCAAAGCAACGTTGTAGAAAAACAGAATCATGCGTGACGGAACGCGGTTTTCCGGTGTCTAACCCTCAAATGATACAGTCGAGCACGATGAAGGCCCTGCAGGCCATACCGCTCCTCGCTCTGCTGGCGCTGCCCGCCTTGGCGGCGGACCACAAAACGCCACCCGTGCAGCCCGCCACGTCGTTCGCCGCCGTGGAAGTGCACGATAAGGAAAAGGTTGCCATTGCCGTGGAGCCGTATGACACGCGCGAAAAGGAGGATATTTTTCGCGTGGATTATCTGCGTCATGGAATCATGCCCATCCGGCTCATTGTGACCAACAACGGCGACAGGCCCATCTCTCTGCGCGATGCGCGCATCCTTTTCCAGACTCCCGCGGGCGACCGCATCCAGGCCGCGGAGCCCGAAGATGTGGAGCGGCTGATGACGCTGCGCGAAAAGGAGGGCGGAAAGATTCCCATGCCCGGCCCGCTTCCCTCCATCCATCTGAAGCCCAAGGCCAGCGACAAGGAAGTCGAGGCCGACTTCGACCAGTTCGAGTATCAGGCGCTTGTGGTGGAGCCGCACACAACGCGCGCGGGCTTTCTGTTCTACGACGTGTCGCAGCTCGATGATCCGCTGCGCCACTCCAAGCTGCATATTCACAAAGTGCGCGACGCAGACGGCAATGAGCTGTTCTACTTCGAAATTCCCTTCGACAAATATCTGGAGTCGAAGTCGAGCGTGATGAAGTAGCGCAGGAAAATGCTAGGATGCTCTCAATCCCGAGGGCTCCCGATGGCGCAAAAGCCCAGTTACGGCATCGACGCACCCAACGTTATTCGCAATCAATTTCTTGCCGGCGCGGTGTTCCTCGTCATCGCACTTGCATTTCCGCGCGTCACCATCGCACATACCGAGTTCCTTCTGCTTCCTGGCTTTCTGTGGCCGGCGGGCTGGTTCTTTCTCTTTGGCGGCCTCATGCTGCTCTACTCGCTCAAAGGCAAATTCCGCCATCGCGACCGCATGCTGGCCAAGGTGCAATGGACAGGCACAGAGACGGTACTCGACGTAGGCACGGGGCGGGGGCTGCTGCTGATTGGCGCAGCGAAGAAGCTGACGGCAGGCCATGCCACGGGCATCGACATCTGGAATGCTGAGGATCTCTCCGGCAATGGCCCAGAGGCGCTCAAGGCGAATATCGCACTCGAAGGTGTCGCGGACAGGACGGCCATCCTGAGTGAAGACGCGCGGCAGATGCGCTTTCCCGATGGCGCGTTCGATGTGATTCTCTCGAACCTGTGCCTGCACAATATCTACAAGCGGCCAGAGCGCATGAAAGCACTACATGAGATTGTCCGTGTGCTCAAACCGGGCGGCGCGGCTGTCATCTCCGACTACAAACTCACGCGCGAGTATGCAAAGGAATTTGCGAAGGCCGGGCTTTCCGTCGAAATGTGCCCTTTCAACTGGATGGACACGTTTCCGCCGCTGCGCATCGTGATTGCACGCAAACCAGCTTAGGCAGCATGGAATACCTGCATGATGCGGCCTACTGCTCGTAGTAGGTCGCGCTGGTGGCGTCGGTCTCCCAGATGGTGCAGTCCTTCACGCGGACGCGGCCCTGGGTCATGCCATTGAGCTGCAGGTTGGTCTGGTCGAAGAAATACTTTGCGATATTTTCCGCTGAAGGATTGAGCGTGGTGAATGGCTCAAGGTCGTTGAGCATCTGGTGATCGATGCGTTCGATGACCGGGCGCATCACCTGCTTCAACTGCTTGAAGTCGAGCAGCAATCCGGTTTCGTCCAGCGCGGCGCCGGCCAGCGTGACGCGCACCTTGTAGTTGTGCCCGTGCGGATTCTCGCACTTGCCGTGGTAGTTGCGCAGGTAATGGCCGGAAGAAAAATCCGCCTCGACGGTGACTTCGTACATGGGTGTATGCCTGTTTGTGCGGGGAAGCATCCCCTGCTTCAATTTTATTGCCTGCCGCGGCGTTTGCGCCGCGCGGCCAGCCGGGCTTCTTCGCCGCGGCGGTCCACCTGCTCAAACAGGTGGCTCATCACGCCCACCAGCGCCGAGGCCAGCGCCGCCAGTATCATGACCAGCGCCACGCTGCGCCACAGGGAGCCGTTGGCCGGCAGGCCGGGCTGAAAGCTCGAGGGCATCAGCGCCATGACGCCCGAAAGCAGCGCAAAGAAGCCAAGCACGGCGGCAAGAAGATAGAAGTTGCGGGACATCAGCCTCGATGCTCTCCTCTGATGCTGCGTCTTGCACCGTGCCGGATGTGCAGCACCTCGATCCGGTGGCTCTTCTCCAGAATGCGAAAGATGACACGATATACGTTGGGCTTGCGCCCGAAGAGCAGATGACGCAGACGCCGGTTCTCCGGAGTGACGGGACACCGCTCGGGAAGCTGCTCAAGGCTGAGGATTGACTTCTTCAGCCGCCGATACCAGGCCGCCGCGGCTTGCGCGTGCTCTGCATCGACCCTGGCGTAAAGCATGGCAAGGTCATGCTCAGCCCGTGCTGTGAGATCAACGCGATAGGTCATGCGCGGCTTCAAACTCGCGGAAGAATTCGCGCGCTGGCCGCGTGCGTCCTTTGCGCGCATCTTCCAGGCCCTGGCGGATTCCCTCTGCCGCGTCCGCCTGTGCCGCGATGTCGAGGAGACGCTGATATGCCTCCGCGTCCTGCACGACGGCTGCAGCGCGGCCATTCACGGTGAGCACCATGGGCCTCTTGCTCTTCTTAAGCTGCTTCATCAGGTCGCCGGAACGGCGGCGAAACGTGGTCAATGACTCAATATCGGTGGTGATGTTCAGCATGGAGACCTCACGATCGAGCACCTTATTCGATGCTATCAGCATACGGCAATCACATAGACCAGAGAAGGGGCAACGACGGCCTGCAGCCCGGTCACACCAGAAGCTGCGCGCTCTCCAGCAGAACGACTCCGGCTTGCGCGAACTCGGCTTCCATCGCCGCCGCGGAGTTGTTGAGGTCGATGGCGCGGCAGGCATCGCAAAGGACGAAAGCGGGCAGGCCGAGGCGACGCGCGTCGAGTGCGGAGAAACCGACGCAGTAGTCGTAAGCCAGGCCGGCGAAAAAGACACGGGTGAGGCCGCGCTCGCGCAGATAACCGTCAAGGCCGGTCGGCGTGGTGCGGTCATTCTCGAAGAAGGCCGAGTACGAGTCGATCTCAGGGCGAAAGCCCTTGCGGAGAATCAGCTCGGCCTGCGGCAGCTTAAGTCTCGGATGAAACTCCGCTCCGAAAGTCTGCTGCACGCAATGCGCGGGCCAGAGGGTTTGCGGGCCGTAGGGCATCTCGATCTGCTCGAACGGCTGCCTGCCGGGATGGCTCGACGCAAACGAGGAGTGATGCGGCGTATGCCAGTCCTGCGTAAGGATGATGTGCTCGAAGCGTTGCGCGACACGATGGATTGGCTCGATCACCGCGTCGCCGTCCGCGACAGCCAGCGCCCCGCCGGAGCAGAAGTCGTTCTGCACATCGATGACGAGAAGCGCGTCCTGTGCCGTGATCTTCATTTGCCTGATTCGATTTTCGCGCAGCGGCAGCCGCCTCGTCTTCAGCGCGCGTTGCCGCCTTCGAAAAATTTCTCCACGTCGCCGATGTTTGTCGTCATGCGATACGGCGGCAGCGATTGCACAAAGGTCTGGCCGTAGCGCTGGCGGCGTATGCGCGGGTCGAGCAGCACAAGCACGCCGCGGTCTTCGAGTGAGCGGATGAGCCGGCCGAAACCCTGCTTGAGGGTGATGACCGCGGAGGGGACCTGGTAGTCGAAGAAGGGCTTGCCGCCAGCCTCTTCGATTGCCTTCATGCGTGCCTGGACGACGGGGTCACTGGGGACGGCAAAGGGCAGACGGTCGATGATGACGCAA
>DASZRQ010000042.1:0-10447 GCA_035549115.1 Occallatibacter sp.
CTGGGCAAAGCCGCAATAAGGACACTTCATGCTAAGCCGATTCTAAGCCATTGCAGGCGTGGTCCGCCCGCCCCGCCGCTGGCGTGTTCCAGAACCGTATCTCCTGTACACTGGTAAGTTCACGGCCATGCAAAACAAGTACCCCATCGGCATCCTTGGCGCCACCGGCATGGTGGGCCAGCGCTATATTCAGTTGCTCGCGGGCCACCCGTGGTTCGAGATCGCCTGGCTCGCCGCCAGCGACCGCTCCAGCGGCAAGTCCTATGGCGAGGCCGCCAAGTGGCGGCTCGATACCCCGCTGCCCGAGCGCATTGCGAAGATGCCCGTCTCGCCCGCCGATCCGTCCGGCGCGCCGAAGATTATCTTCTCGTCCATCGATGCGCCCATTGCCCGCGAGCTGGAGCCGAAGTTTGCCGAGGCAGGCTGCGCCGTGCTCTCGAACTCCAGCGCCTTCCGCATGACGCCGAACGTGCCCCTCGTCATCCCCGAGGTCAACGCCGCGCACCTGCACCTGATCGAGGAGCAGCCCTCGCGCAAGCAGTCCGGCGGCTACCTGGTGACCAACCCGAACTGCTCCACCATCGGCCTGGTGATGGGTCTCAAGCCGCTTGAAGAGCGCTTCGGCATCGAGCAGATTTTTGTGACCACCATGCAGGCAGTCAGCGGCGCCGGCTACCCCGGCGTGGCGTCTATGGACATCCTCGACAACGTCGTGCCCTATATCGGCAGCGAAGAGGAGAAGATGGAAGCCGAGACGCTGAAGCTTCTGGGCAGGCTGAACGGGCATCAGGTCGATCCGCTTCCCGCAAAAATCACCGCGCACTGCAACCGCGTGCCGGTGGTGGACGGACACACCGAGTGCGTATCCATCAAGCTGAGCAGGAAGGCAACGGCCGAGGAGATTCTTGCCGCGTGGGACGAGTACAAGCCGCTGGCCGGGCAGGACCTGCCCTTTGCGCCCCAGCAGCCGGTGCAGTTTGCCGCGCAGGTTGACCGTCCGCAGCCCCGCCTGGACCGCAACCGCGAGCGCGGCATGGCCGTGACCGTGGGCCGCCTGCGCCCCTGCAATCTGCTGGACTGGAAGTTCGTGCTGCTCTCGCACAACACGGTGCGCGGGGCGGCTGGCGCCACCATTCTGAACGCGGAGCTGCTGGCCCGGCTGGGCAAGCTGGAGCCGGTGGCCGAGACGGCCGCGGCCCGATGAACTCCGCGCACATGAGACCGAACGCATGAGCATCGTCGTGATGAAATTCGGCGGCACCTCAGTCGAGGACCCCACCGCCATCAACCGTACCGCCGGCATTGTGGCCGGGCGGCTGGCCCTGGGCAAGCGGCCCGTCGTCGTGGTCAGCGCGCTGGCCAAGGTCACCGATCAGCTTCTGCGCGCCGCCTCCTGCGCGGCCGCCGGCGATCGCACCGGCGCTCTCGCCATCAGCTCGCGGCTGCGCGCGCGCCACCGCGACACGGCCTGCGCCCTGCTCAAGGAGCCGGGCGAGCTGATGACCTTCATCGAGAAGAAGTTCGACTCGCTCGACGAGATTCTGCGCGGCCTGGCGGCCATTCTCGAGCTCACGCCGCGCATCTCCGACCTGGTGGTCAGCTTCGGCGAGCGCATCTCCAGCCGCATCGTCGCCGCCGCCTTCTGCGAGCGCGGCATGGACGCGGCTCACGTGGACGCCCGCGACATCATCGTCACCGACTCGCAGTTCCAGAAGGCCGCACCGCAGGACGCGATCATCGAGAAGCGCGCGGCGGAGAAGCTGCGCCCTCTGGTGGATGCGGGCAAGGTGCCGGTGATGGGCGGCTTCATCGCCTCGAACGAGGACGGCATCACCACCACTCTGGGCCGCGGCGGCTCGGACTTTACCGGCGCGCTGGTCGGCGGCGCGCTCACCGCCGAAGCCATCGAAATCTGGACTGATGTGGACGGCATCATGACCTCCGACCCGCGCGTGTGCGCCGATGCGCTGCGCGTCAAGGTCATCAGCTTCGAGGAAGCGGCTGAGCTCGCCTACTTCGGTGCCAAGGTGCTGCATCCGGCCACTATCCTGCCCGCGGTCAGAAAGAACATCCCCGTGCTGGTGCTCAACAGCAGGAACCCGGCCAACGAGGGCACGCGCATCATCTCGCTTGCGCCGCATTGCAGCAGCCCGTTCAAGTCCATCGCCGTCAAAAAGAAGCTCTCCATCATCGACGTGGTGGCCAGCCGCATGCTCATGACCCACGGCTATCTCAGCGAGATCTTCGCCATCTTCGACAAGCATCAGTGCCCCGTCGATATGGTCTCGACCAGCGAGGTCTCCGTCTCGCTCACCGTGGACTCCAACGACAAGCTGCCGGCCATTGCCGCCGACCTGAGCCAGCTTGCCGACGTGAAATACGAAGGCAAGAAGGCGCTGGTCTGCATGGTGGGCGAGGATATTCGCGGCCAGCACGGCATCGCCGCGCAGGTGTTCGCCGCGGTCCGGCACATCAACGTGCGCATGATCTCGCAGGGCGCGAGCGAGATCAACATGAGCTTCATGATCGAGGAAGATGATGCCGACGAGGCTGTGCGCTCGCTGCATGCGGCCTTCTTCCAGAACCCCGACCCCACGGTCTTCGACGTGGAAGCCCGCAAACTGGCGGCTGAGACCGCGCGATAATCATGCTCTTTCTCGTGCTCGGCAAAGGCAAGACAGGCTCGCTGGTGGCGGAAGTGGCCCGCGAGCGCGGCCACGGCGTGCGCGTGCTGGACCTGCGCGAGAATACCCACGCGGCGGCGCTGACCGCGCCCAATCTGGCCGGCGTGGATGCGGTCATCGACTTCACCACGCCAGAAGCCGCCCTGGAAAACATGCGCGCCGTGCTGGCGCTCGGCGGGCGCATCGTGGTCGGCACCACCGGCTGGTATGCGCAGCGTGAGGAGATGCGCGCTCTGGCCCTGAAGCGCGGCGGTGCGCTGCTTTACGGCACCAACTTCTCCATCGGCGTGCAGAAGCTCTTTCGGCTCACCGCATCGCTCGCCGGGCTCGAGGGCTATAGCTTCTCCATCCGCGAAACCCACCACACATCCAAGCTCGACGCACCCTCCGGCACCGCGCTCACGCTCAAGGAGATCATCCAGAGCGTGCGCCCCGGCACGGAGGTGCCTGTAACGGCCGAGCGCATCGGCGACGCCAAAGGCGAGCATGTGGTTACGGCGGCCAGCGAGCACGATGTGCTGGAGCTGCGCCACGATGCCCACTCGCGGCGGGGCTTTGCGCTGGGCGCGGTACGCGCGGCGGAGTGGATTGCGGGCAGAAGCGGCGCGTGGGAGTTCCGCGAAATCTTCGATCAGTTGTAAAGGGTTCAGCCCTGCTGGATTGCTTTCCCGGCCTCTACTTGCCCCCAGCCTCTACTTGCCAAGGTTGAAGACGACCTGGATGGTCGTCTGCACCTCGATCGGCTGGTTGTCGAGCAGGTAGGGGCGATAGCGCCACGTCCTCACCGCTCCCAGCGCGGCAGTCACCAGCATCGGCGGTCCGCTGATCACATGCAGTCCGGCCAGAGCGCCGGTTTTGGTGATGGTGGCGGCAATCACCACCGTGCCGCTCACCCGCGCATCCTTCGCGATCTTGGGATACACCGGCTCGGTCTTCTGCACGAGCATGCCTGAGGCGACCCCGGCGGAGATGGCCATGGGGCCGGGCTGCACCTGCACGCCGTGCTGCGCAAATGCGCTGCCGGGCAGGCTCCCGCCCGTGCTCATCGCGCCGGGAGTAAATCCGGCGGGCGGCGCTTCTTCCTTCTGGACAGGTTTCTTCAGGTCGCTGCCAATGCGGCTTGCGGCGGCAAGCTGCGCATTCATCTCATCCGGCGACACGCCCCTGGGCTGAGCAGGAATTGGAGCAGGCCCGCCATTGCTCTGCCCGGCGGGTTGCCCCGCTGCAGGCTTGGTGGCGGGCTGCGCCTGGGCCGGAGCCGGCGTTGCGGGCGCGGCGGGAGACGCATCCGCCGGTGCAGGCGTGGTCTGCCCTGCGTCAGGCGTGGCGGCAGGCTGCTGCACATGGGCCGGCGCGGGCGCGGGCTGCCTGGGATGCAGGAAAACATACGCGGTTCCGGCAAGCGACACGCCGGCCAGCGCGGCCAGAATCACCCAGATCAGGCTGGCCGGCTTCTTGCGCTCTACCTGGTCGTCCTCGTTATAGAGGCCGAAGGTCGGCGGAGCCACCAGCATGGGATCGCGCTCCACGACCGGCACGGCAATGGATACGGGAGCCATGGGGATGGGCGCTGCCGCGCGCGCGGGCGCGGGGCTCGGAGCCGCCACGCTCGGCTCCACAGGCTTGGGAGCAGGTTCGGATTCTTTTTGCGGCTCGGGCGCGCGGACAGGGGTTGCGGCCGCGCGGGTTTCAGGCTGCGGCGGACGCGGCGGCTCGACGACATGGATGGCATCGCGCTGCGGCGCGGGCGCGGCAGCGGACTCCTCGGCCGCGGGCTTTTCTTCCGGCAGCGGCAGGAAGTCGCGGGCGCCGGCGCGCATGCAGCGCATCATCAGGTCGGAGTCGTTCCGCGCCGAGTACACCATCACCATGGCCGTACCGGCTTTTGCCAGCGCCTCCACCAGTTCCAGGGCGCGGCTTTCGTCACTGTCCACGTCAATCATCACGATGGTGAAGTTCTGCTCGACGATGCGCGGCACTTCAATCAGCTTGCTGGGGTAGGCCGCAAACTCGCGCACGTAGCCCGCGGCAGAGCCCGCCAGGGCCCGCGCGACAATCGCACGGCTGGCTGCGTCCGGCCCGATCAGGGCTACGGAGCGCTCCGTGGACTCGGCTGCCGGATCGGCTTCCTGCAGGGTGGGTGACATTTCGGCCCGCGCACTCATCGTCTCGGTCATTCCCCCTTGCTGATGCAGTCGTGAATTGGTGTGTGCCCGAACGCAAGCGTCCGGCGACTGTGCTGCCGCGGATCGAAGGGAGAAAGAGACTGCGCCTGCGTTGATTTTTTCCGTGCACAACGCCGCAGGATGCGTTTGATACAAGACGGCGCACCGCAGCCCAGACAGGGCCCGGCGCGGCGGAGGCTGGTTCGGTTCCAGTTCCTGTGGGAACAATGGTATACAGCTCTGACCTGCTCCCGTAACTTCCCCTTTACCGGGAACAGGTACCTTAGTCATAGGCGCGGGTGCGGCGGACGCATCCTTTACCCTCAGACCATGCTTCTCCGCGCCGCCATGCCTGCCGACCTGCCCGCCCTGATTTCCCTGGAACGCGCGCCCGCCGCCCGGCAGTTTGTGGGCCAGTGGAGCGAGGAGCGCCACCGCGCCACGCTCGGCGGGGCCGATGCCCGCTACTACGTGGCGGATGCGGAACCGGGCGGCCTTGCAGCCTATGCGATTCTGCGCGGGCTGGCCGAGGACTCCGGCTCCATCGAGCTCAAGCGCGTCGTCGTCGCCACGCCGGGGCATGGCCTTGGCCGTCGCATCCTTGCCGAGTTGATCCGCACCGCCTTTGAAGAGCTGCACGCGCACCGGCTCTTCCTCGATGTCTACGACAACAACGCGCGGGCACGGGACCTGTATGCAAGCCTGGGCTTTGTGCCGGAAGGCGTGATGCGCCAGGCCGCGCGGCGCGGCGATGCATGGCACGATCTGCATCTGCTGTCGATGCTGGAGAGCGAGTACGCGGCAACGTACAGTTCCAGTTCATAGTTCGCGGTTCGCAGCTCACAATTCACACTGCGCGCCCGGTATACACTTTCCTGTGATGGAAACGATGGGTTGTGGCACGGCGATCGTTACGCCCTTCCGCGCGGACGGAGCGATAGACGAGCAGGCACTGCGCGCGCTGGTGAGCTGGCAGATCGACTCCGGCATCGACTTTCTGGTGGCCTGCGGATCGACCGGAGAAGCAGCCACGCTGGACGAGGATGAGTGGCTGCATGCCATTCATATCGTGGTCGACGCGGCCGCCGGGCGCGTGCCCGTGTGGGCCGGGTGCACCCACAACTCCACGCGCACGCTGCTGCGCCAGGCCGCGCTGCTGCGCCAGGTGCGTGGCGTAGACGCCGTTCTCTCCGCCAACCCCTACTACAACAAGCCCACGCAGGAGGGCCAGTTCCAGCATTTTCTCGCTCTGGCCAAGGCCGTTGCGCCGCTCCCGGTGTGCCTCTACAACGTGCCCGGCCGCACCGCGGCCAACCTTGAGCCGGAGACGGTCCTGCGTCTTGTCGAGGCAGCGCCGAACATCGAAGCCATCAAGGAGGCCAGCGGCAAGCTGCCGCAGATTGCCGCGGTACTGCGCCTGCTGCCGCGCGCGTTCCGTGTCTTCTCCGGAGACGACAACCTGGCCCTGGCCACGCTCGGCATCGGAGCCCATGGCCTCATCAGCGTAGCCGCCAATGAGGCTCCGGCCGAGGTCGGCCGCATGATCCGCGCCGCCCTGCGCAACGACTGGGCCACGGCCCGCCAGATCGAGGCCGCCTACGCGCGGCTCTTCGAGGCCAACTTCTGGGAGTCGAATCCTGGCCCGGTCAAGACGGTGCTCAACCTGATGGGCCGCACCAGTGATGTGGTGCGCCTGCCTCTGGTGCCGCCCACCGCGGCCACGCGCGCCCGGCTCGAGCGGCTGGCCGGGGAGCTCGGCCTGCTGAAGCACGCGCCTTTGCCCGAGGGCGGCCTGCGCGTCTTCTGACCGTGTCGCATCCGGCGCGGCCGGATTGCCTTTAGACGGCGAATCCCGCCCGTGCGTTGACCGCTGCCTTATGCGCGTTTTGTAAGGATTTGTCGCCTTCCGCGCGCCCGCCTGGCCTTACGAAATCCTTACAAAAATCGACATGCGCCACCACAACTCCTGCGGTAGAACCGGGGTTGAGGCGAACATAGGCTCGCTGTGCGGCATCGCGGTTCTTGCCTGTGCCGCACGTTTTTTTGACCAATCCCAGCGGCCGCTCCGTGAGGCCACGGACAGCGCAGAAAGCGAAGTGAATCCCATGCCCCCACATGTACGCGGGAGACGGCTTCTCCCATCCCTGCTCGCCCTTGCTGCCGGCGTCCTGCTGGCAACCGGCTGCACCAGCAGCCTGACCACCAACACCACGTCCGACGCCAAAACTGGACCCGCCTTCGTCGTCGGCACCGACGCTCCCATGGCGGCCGTCACCTCGTTCTCGGTCCAGATTCAGAGCGTGATGCTCACCGACAGCAGCGGCAACACCGCATCGCTCATCAGCGGTACGCCCACCGTGGACTTTGCCCGCTTCAACGGCCTGCAGACCCTGCTCGACATGAACGACATCCCCGCCGGCACCTACACCGGCGTGACCATCAACCTGGGGCCCGCCACCATCGGCTATCTCGACAACACCACGACGCCGCCTTCCATCACCACCGAGGCCGCGACCCTGACCACAAACTCCGTCAGCCTCACGCTCAATAATCCGCTGGTGGTCACCACCGGCGGCGCGCCCGCCGGCCTGCGCATGGACTTCGATCTGCAGAAGTCCATCGGCGTGGACACGAACGGCAACATCACCGGCACCGTGACGCCCACCTTCCACGTCAGAGCCGTGGCCAACTCCGATGAGGGCGGCCACATCGACGAGATGATCGCCTCCGTGGTGCAGGTGCCCAGCGGCACAACCGAGCCCGCTTCCTTTATGGTGCAGGGCCCGCATGGCGAGCAGTTCACCATCAACACCACATCGACCACTGAATGGGACAACAATTCAAGTCTGAGCGACCTGACCACCAGCAGCATCGTTCTCATTGCGGGCCAGCTTGACCGCGCCGACCAGACCCTGGATGCGGACGAGATTGTGATCCTGTCGCAGAATGGCTTCTACGCCGGCGGCCAGGTCACCTATGTGACTCCGGCAACAGGAGACGCCACCAGCTTAGACCTCTACGTGCGCTCGGTTCTGCCCGCCAGCACCGGCGTGCAGCTTGGCGACATCGCGACCGTCAACCTGACCGGCGGCGAAACCTACTCCATCTACCGGATGCACAACACATTCACTGACTTCTTCTTCAACCAGAGTTCGCTGATCGCCGGCCAGCACGTGGCCATTGGCGGCCCGGCCAGCGGTGCGGCCAGCGAGTCGGCGGTCACCGTCAACCATGTGGCGCTGCTCAACTGGGGCTTCAACGGCACCATCGTGGGCGGCAGCCAGGACTCCGGCAAGGGCTCCTTCCAGATGCAGGTGAACGGCTTTGCCGGACAACTGATTCCGCAGACCGTCACCGTCTATCTAGGGGATGCCTGCGACTTCCGCTACGGCCTGGGCGCTTTCGCCAACCTGGCCAACGGCGCCAATATCCGCGTGGTCGGCCTGCTGCTCAAGGACCCGACGACCGGCAACCCTGTGCTGCTGGCGCGCCATATCGACGGCCTCAGCTTTACCGACATGACCGTCACAGCCTGGCAGTAGAGTTCGTCCCGTCTTCATCGTGGACGCTCCCCCTCGCCGGAGCAGAACCCTCCTGCTCCGGCGATCTTTTTTGCCCCTGATTGTGCTCCGGATTGCGCTCCGGACAGCCCGCTTCGGAGATTCGCCAGCCAGTGCCCGCCGCATGCACCGCTTAGGGCGCAGCCTTCGCATCCCTGCCCCAGGTCCAGTACATGCCCATGTAGGCGTAGTTTTCCGTCTGCCCGGCAACCGAGTGCCCGTAGCAGAACAGGAACTGCTCGCCCGGATGATGTTTGAAGTGGTAATAGCCGCCGAGATCGGCCACGGTGGACCGCTCAATCTGCGGAGGCGCCGATCCCTCCGCGCCATGCGCAAAGATTTCGCCGCCCAGTTCTAGCCGCTCGCCGAAGCCGTACTTCACCAGAAAGCCGCCGTAGGGAAAGTTGTGAAAGCCCGTCTGCGGCACTACCTCGTACCCTGCGCCGCCATCCAGCGTCCAGTGCCCGATGTTCTTCTGCGCCCAGATGGGCAGTTTGTACCAGACCTTGCCCACGCCCAGTCCCTTGTCGGCATTGCCGGTGGGCAGCTCAAACATGGTGAAGCTGCCTATCTGCGGCATATGCTTCGACTCCTTGATCCACGCCAGCTTCGCGCCCAGCTCCATGTCCGTCAGCCCGAACTCCGTGGGGCCTGCGCCCGAAGGCAGATACACAGGATGATTGAGCGGCGCAGCCACGCCCCAGGGCAGCACGGCATGCAGTTGCAGCCGGGGCAGCGCGCCCCAGTTGAACTCAAAGGCCGGACCCGCCGAGTCCATCTCCACCGGCGTGCCGTCTGCCGCACCAAAAATGTAGAACTCGTAGTGGTGCAGGTCCACCGGCACGGGATCGTCGGTTTGGTAGGGAGGCCCCTGCGCGCACAGGCGCGGCGCTGCGGAGAAAGCAATCAGGGCCAGAAACAGGGGAAGAGCTTTGGCAGGAAGCATGCGCGCTCCTGCCCCTCAGCTTACCCCGCCAGCGCGGCCTTCACCGCGTCGCTCACCAGCTTGCCCTCGGCGCGCGCACCCGTCTGCTGAATCTTTGCCTGCACAGCCTTGATCACCGGACCCATGTCCTTGGGGCCCGGCGCATTGCCGGTGGCCGCCGCGTGCGCCGCCACGGCCTCCGCCACCAGAGCCTTCAGGGCTGCCTCGTCCAGCGCCTTGGGCAGAAACTCTTCGATGACGGTGATCTCGGCGGCTTCCTTCGCAGCCAGCTCCGGGCGGCCGCCCTTGGTGAACTGCTCAATCGAGTCGCGCCGCTGCTTGATCATCGTGGCCAGCGTGGCCTGCTCCTCGGCGGGCGTCAGCGTCGTATTCTTTTCGACGGCCTTGTTCATCAGCGCCGTCTTGATGAGGCGCAGCGTGGTGGTGCGGTCGGCGTCGTGCGCCTTCAGGGACTCGATGCTGAGCTTGGTGACTTGGGCGGCAAGCGCGCCGGGATCGATCATGGGGTCCTCTCTAACGTATCGATTTTAATGGAGAGCACTCTGGCCGGCGGATGAAACCCCATCGCGTCGCGATGCGTCCTGATGCGGCCGATGCGAAAAAGATACCGCGCGCGAAGCACTTCGTTTTCGTGGCGCAAAAGCGCGGCAGTTCAGGCAGCGCGACTTTCCCGCTCCTCTTCCCTCTATAGAAATGGGAGAGGAAGCATGAGGATGAACCTGCAGAAAATGGCTCTGGCGGCGATCGTCGCGATCAGCGTGCCGGTATTTGCCGAGGAGATTGCGCGCCCTGGGTCTCTCAATTACGTCGAAGGTGCGGTCGCCCTTGAAGGGCAGCCGCTGACCAGCCGGAGCGTCGGGAGCGTGACGCTCAATCCCGGCGAAATCCTGTCCACTGGCCGGGGCCGGGCGGAGATTCTCCTCACGCCGGGCGTCTTTCTGCGGCTGGACAACGGCAGCGCCCTGAAAATGATCGCGCCCGGCCTGACCCAAACCCAGGTCGAGCTGCTGCGCGGACGCGCGGCAGTCGAGGTGGACGAGATTTATGACGAAAACGACCTCGAGGTGATCGTCGACGGGGTTTCCACGCAGT
>DASZRQ010000043.1:0-46479 GCA_035549115.1 Occallatibacter sp.
GCGTCTTCGGTGGTCTGCCGCAGCCCATCCGGTCCGTTCGCCAGGATGTACGCCAGCGCGCGAATGAACATGCCGGTGTTGCCATAGAAGGCGCGCACCCGGCCCACGCTCTGCGGCCGGTTGTACTCCCAGTAGAGCTGCATATTCCTCGGCGCCGGCAGCGGCCTGGGGTCGTCGTCGCCCACGCGCTCGCCCGTCACCGGGTCGAAAAACGGCGCGCGAAACAGCGGTCCTGAGGCGGCCGTGGATGCATCCTCGTCGACGGTCTCCCAGCCCTCCTCGCCTTCCCTGGGGCCGCATTCTTTGCAGGCCAGCACAGGCGTGGGCAAAAACGGCTCCAGAAACTTCTTGCAGGCTACGGGGCCCGATCCTGGCCCGCCGCCGCCATGAGGAGTCGAAAACGTCTTGTGCAGGTTCAGGTGCATCACGTCCACGCCAAAATCACCCGGCCGCACCTTGCCCACCAGCGCATTCATATTCGCGCCGTCCATGTAGAGCAGCGCGCCCTTGGCATGCAGAATGTCTGCGATCCGGTGGATCTCGTTCTCGAAGACGCCCAGCGTCGAAGGATTCGTCAGCATCAGCGCCGCCGTGTCCTCGTCCACCTGCCGAGCCAGCGCCTCCAGATCGATGCCGCCATCCGCATTCGACTTCAGGTTCTCCACCTGATAGCCGCAGATCGCCGCCGTCGCCGGATTCGTTCCATGCGCCGAGTCGGGAATCAGCACCTTGTGCCGCGGGTTTCCCTGCGACTCATGCCAGGCGCGAATCAGCAGAATGCCCGTGAACTCTCCATGCGCGCCCGCCGCAGGCTGCAGCGTGATGGCGTCCATGCCGGTGATCTCAATCAGACACTTCTGCAGCAGATCGATGACTTCGAGCGCGCCCTGCGCCAGCGCGTCGGGCCGGTAGGGATGGGCTTCGGCCAGCCCCTCGATGCGCGAGACGAACTCGTTCACGCGGGGGTTGTACTTCATGGTGCAGGAGCCCAGCGGATACATGCCGAGATCGATGGCGTAGTTCCACGTGGAGAGCCGCGTGAAATGCCGGATGATCTCGATTTCGGAAAGCTCGGGCAGCAGCCCCGGCGTCTTCCGGTGCGCCTCGCCCAGCAGCGCCGCGGCATCTACGGCCGGCACATCCAGCGGGGGCAGCTTATACGCCTTCTTGCCCGGCGCGGATTTCTCGAAGACGAGGCCTTCGTTCTGCGTCTGATGAGGGCGAACTTTTCCGGTTGTCGTGCGTTCGATCATCTCCGTCGCCATCCCTTTTCCTCTAACTTCAACAGGCTTCAACCCTGAAGTGCATGGGCGCAAATCCAAATCCTCACGCCCCCAAGAAAAGCCTGCTCAATTCCTGCACTCACACCAGCAATGCACCAAATGCTTTGTAACAAGGGCACGGCTTCAGCCGGGCCAAAAACTCCTGCATGAAAACCGGGGGCTTTAGCCCCTGCTCATTCTTGCTTCAGCCTTTCTCTTCGCCAAAAACCCATAACAAAACGGAAACTCGTCCACCGCTGCCGCCAGTTCAGCCTTCACGGGATTCTGCACAATGTATGCGCGGTGAGCCTCAAAATTCTCACGGTTCATCACCTGCGCTTCCGTGAATCCCCTCTGCCAGACCTCGCCCTTGAATCCAGACTCCTGCGACAATCGGCGCGAAAATCTTCCTTTGACGAGTTGCATCGCCTTCTCGATGGTCATCCCGTTGTGCACAGTCAAAAGAAGGTGCAGATGATCCGGCATCACAACAAAATCGTGCAACTCAAATTTCTGCTCCGCGACAAGCGACCGAAGCACCTCGATCAGCAATTCTGCATTGCGCTCCGTCTGTAACAGCCGCTTGCCCATGCTCGTGCCCGTCGTCGCGAAAAATGTTCGGGACGGGTTGAGAATGTTGACCGCATGCGCATTTCTGCCCGGATGCGCCATGGCAGGGGCTGAAGCCCCCACTCCTTTCTTCTGCCTTGCGGCCCGGCTAAAGCCGTGCCCTTGTTACAAAACTCACATTCCTACTCACGCGTCAACTTCGTCGCGTTCGGCCGCTTCGTTGTCGAAAGCGATGTCGTCTTCGAGTCTTTCAACTCCGGCCGCTTGCGAATCTCCGTCCAATACTCCTCGCGCACATCCTCATCAATCTCTACCGGCCAGTCGCTCTTGTATAGCCGGTCAGTGCCGTCTCGTCTGGGTCCAGAAATCCAGTATTCCTCACCAGTTTCTATGTCACGATAATTCGATTTGAAGCCGTTCCCCTTCAGGCTCTGGAACGACTTGCCTCTGTAGTGAAGTGTCGCGCCTGTGCGGCTAAATGTGACTCTGCCAATTCGAGCCGATCCATGCAGATCGCCCTTAAATTCGACGTACATGATCCGAGGTGGATATGTCTGCTTGGTCATCGCGGTCTCTTGCGTGCTGCTCCTACGCCTCCACCGGGCTTGCGGCCAGCGCCTTTGCCGCAGAGTGAATCTGTTCGCGCGTTATCACTTCCGTCGCGCACCACAGCGTCGCGTGTTTCAGCTCCGGATACCACCGGCTCAGCTCCACGCCGCCCACAATCTTTTCGTCCAGCAGCCGCTTCGTCCACGCCGCCGGAGCCTCGTCCGTCTGCAGCACAAACTCGTGGAATCGCGGCGCGCCGTCAAACAGAAGCTTGGCACCTGGCTTCGCGCTCAGCGCCTTCGCCGCATAATGCGCCTTGGCCAGGTTGTGCTCAGCCAGTTCGCGCATCCCTTCCTTGCCATACACCGTCAGGAAGATCGTCGCCATCAGCGCCACCAGCGCCTGATTGGTGCAGATGTTCGAGGTCGCCTTCTCGCGCCGGATATGCTGCTCGCGCGTGGAGAGCGTGAGCACAAAGCCGCGGTTGCCGTTCGAGTCCACCGTCTGCCCCGCCAGCCGTCCCGGCATTTGCCGCAGGAACTGCTCCTTGGCCGCGATCACGCCGCAGAACGGCCCGCCGTAGCTCAGCGCCACGCCAAACGACTGCGCCTCCATCGAGACAATGTCCGCCTCCATCGGAGGCCGCACCACGCCGAGCGAAACGGCCTCGGCAATCGACACAATCAACAGCGCGCCCTTTTTGTGCGCGATCTCCGCAATCGCAGCAACGTCTTCGATGGTGCCGAAGAAGTTCGGGCTCTGGATCAGCACCGCAGCAGTCTCCTCGGTCACCGCGGCCTCAAGTGCGGCAAGGTCCACGCGGCCTGTCCCGGTCTCGTAACCGACTTCGCTCGTCGGCAGGTCGCGAAACTGCAGATAGGTATGCAGCACCTCGCGATATTCGGGATGCACGGTGCGCGCTACCACGGCCCTGCTGCGGCCGGTTACGCGCATCGCCATCAGCACCGCCTCGGCCGCGCCCGTCGAGCCGTCATACATGCTCGCATTGGCCACATCCATGCCGGTCAGCTCGGCAATCATCGTCTGGAACTCAAAGATGGCCTGCAGAGTGCCCTGCGTAATCTCCGCCTGGTAGGGCGTGTAGCTGGTCAGGAACTCGCCGCGCTGCACCAGCGCATCGATAATCACCGGACGGTAGTGCCGGTACGCACCCGCGCCCAAAAAGCTTGCGTAGTCGGTCGCGTTCTTCGCCGCCGCGGCCTTGAAGTAGCCGATGATCTCGTTCTCGGCCTGCTGGCGCGGCACATCGAGGTCGCGCGCAAGCCGGTACTCGGCGGGAATCACGGAGAACAGCTCGTCGATGGAGCCTGCGCCGATGGCTGCGAGCATCTGCTCGCGCTCAGCCGGCGACTTGGGGAGGTAACGCATGCGCTGTCGGTTCCTTCTCTGATGCAGTTACGTTCGGGACTAGGGACTAGGGACTAGGGACTTTGACCGCATCGATTTCATCACCGCACCGAGCATACGGCCAACCTCGACGCACAAATTCTCCGCAGCATGAAGCTCTTTGGTGGAACCGAATTTCAATGCTTTCGCAATCACAATCTGTGTCTCAACTTCAGAATTTGAACCGCGCGCGTGTCCAAGAAATTGAAGGTACTCGCCCTTGGTCGAACGCCCGTACCCCTCGGCAATGTTGCTGGGCACGGAAACTGCGGCCTGCCTCAGTTGACTTGTTAGACCAAATCGCTCGGAATCGGGAAAAGACGACGTGAGTTCATAGACAGCAGCCGTCATCGTTATGGCGCGCTGCCAAACCACAATATCCCTGAACGATTCTCCCATAGCGCACTCCCATCCAGTCCCCGGTCCCTCAGTCCCTGTCTTTAGCTTCCTGTTTCTTCGCTGACAAACTTTTCGTAGGCTGCGGCGTCCAGCAGTGTGTCCCACTCCGCGGGGTCCGAGAGCTCCACCTTGATGATCCACGTCTCATGCGCAGCCGCGTTGATCTTATCGGGCTCGGTCTTGAGCGTTTCGTTCACCTCGGTCACCGTGCCGCTCACCGGCGAAAAAAGATCGCTCACCGCCTTCACGCTCTCCACCGAGCCGAAGGTCTGGTTCGCCGTCACCGTGTCGCCCACCTTGGGCGCGTCCACGTAGACAATGTCGCCCAGCGAGTTCTGCGCGTAGTCGGTAATCCCAATCGTGCCAATCTTGCCATCCAGCACAATCCACTCGTGTTCCTTCGTATAGCGGTAGTTCGTGGGGTACGCCATCGGTCAAAGCTCTCCTGTGCGGAAGTACGAAAACTCAGTGTACGGCCTGCCCCCAAAGGGCAGCGAGTGAGGAAAATCCGCCGAAAATCCGGTTATCGAGCAGGGCCGAACCCAGGATAGGGCTCCAGCCCCGTCAGCGCCACAATCTCCAGCATGCCCGCCTGGTAAATCGGCAGGCTCTCCAGCGCCGTGCGCACCTCGGCCTCGCTCGCGGCCTCCCACAGCAGCGCCGCGCCCGGCACATCGGCCCGCCGCCACACTTGCCGCAGCATGCCGGTTGCATAGAGATCCTTCACGCGCTGCCCTTCGGCGGCCACCAGTTCCGGCGTAAACGCCTCCGCCCCAAACTCGGCGACTCTGCGCCTGGAAATCGAAAGAAATTGCATAAGGAAATTCTACGGGAGAGCCTTCAGGCTGCGTCGGGCTGTGGCTCCGCGCTCAGCCGCCGGTAATCCCACACCAGCTTTGCCCGCCACACCACAATCATGCCGAAGGCCAGGATGAAAAACAGGCCGCCCGTCTGCTCCACGGTCATGATCTTGTCGAAGTAGCCATGTGCGGCAAAGCGAATGGCCGCCAGCACCAGGATGACCGCGATGAAAGCACGCGACCGCTTCATCATCACCGCATCGCCGCGCCGCTCGAGCCGCGTGGTCAGCAGCAGCGGCCAAGCCAGCGCAGTAGCGCCAATCGCAAAGGCAATCGCAGCCCAGTCCAGCGGGATGCGAAACGCCGGCACCACAAACATCGAGAATCCGGTCGCCATGCCCAGCGGCGGAATCACGATCTTTTTGAGCGTTACGGCGGTCTTCGATTCCCGAATCCGCCACACAATCACCGCGCACATGCCCAGCAGCAGCGCAGCAGCAGACCCCACAGGAGGAAGCGACATACTTCTATTTTAGAAGCAATGGCAACCGAATGAACATCGAGTCACGTCGTCTCTAATGCATTGTTACAAGAGACCACCACACGAACAGGCCAGCGACGACACTGATCTTGATGCCTGGCGCTCTCGACCCAATCTGCCGCTTTCGCGCCAAAATAGTTGCAAAAAGAAGCGGCGGAACGCCGGTTGCGGCAAACTTAAGCGAGTAGTCGAGCGTGACAGATCCGAAAGTTGTCAGGTACTCAAACAGGATGGCGATTAGAAGACCGAGAGTCACAAGCGCAGCAGGAATTAAGGCCTGCTGCCGGTCTTTCCCTTGAATCAATACTTGTATCCAAGCGGGTAACGCGCACGCAAACGTAACGATCATCAGAACCCAGCCGAGATTGACATCAAATTTCATTTGCGTACTTTTTGTATGGCGCTACTTCTCAAAAAACTCCCCCCGCCCACCGTTCTTCCACGGATCGTACTGCGCGGCGAACTCCGCGCGCTGCTGCACCGAGGGGTGGCTGTACTCCCAGAATTCGATAAACGGATTCGGATCGGGGTCTTCGAGCCAAGCCGCGCCCAGCGCGTTAAACCCTTCCACCGCCGTCTTCTGCGGGTCCGGCACCAGGCCGTGGATCGCCTCCTGCCCGTAGACATCTGCCTCGTGCTCAAAGTGACGGCTGAAGGTATTGCTCACCGGCTCCAGCAGAAAGCTGGCCACGGTTACCGTGAGCAGCAGCACCACAAACCCCGCGCGGCAGGCCAGCGGCTCGGCCATATCCAGCCCCCAGCGCGCGCCGTACCGCCGCGCCAGCCAACCGGCAAACCCCGCACAGCCCCAGAACACAAAGAACAGGCCAATGAAGTAGCCCGTCAGCATCTTGGGAATGTGGTGCAGCACGTAGTGCCCGCTCTCGTGGCCAAAGACGAACATCACCACATCGTCGGGCACGCGGCCGGCCGTTGTATCCCACACCACAATGCGCTTGGTCGCGCCCAGCCCGCTCACATAGGCGTTCAGGCCGTTGGTCTTGGCGCTGGCCTTCATCAGGAACATCCGGTCCGGCGGAATCCTGGTTCCGGTGCGCTGGGCTACCTGCTCCAGCTTGGCCACCAGCGCCGGATGCTCCTTGCTCAGTGGCTCGTACTGGTTGAAGAGCGGCTCGATCAGCGGCTCCACAAACACGCCCGCCAGCGTCAGGGGCACCGTAACCACCCACACGCCCAGCCAGTAGCGCCGCGGCCACCGGCGCACAATCCATTGGAACAACAGCATGATCCAGGGCAGGATCACGAGCGAAAGACCGAGCGCCTTGCCCTCGTCGCCCAGCCAGCTTGCCCAGCCCTGCACGCTGATGCCGAAGCTCCGGCTGGCAATGTGACTCAGCGCGTCCATGGGCAGCTCTGCCACCGCCAGCACAACCAGCAGAGCGGCAAAGAATGCCAGCCCCTGCACCCAGCGCCGCCGGCTCGCGCGCTGCGCCCGGCGCTCCATGGCCGCCGCCGCGCCCGTTGCCAGCAGCAGCACCAGCACCGCGATGCCCCAGAAGGCATCGGCGAAGTGCAGCACGTTGCGAATGCGGCTCAGCTCAATCGCCTTGGCCAGCTTGTCCGGGGGCAGGTGGTACACGGGCTGCTGCGCCTGCAGCGCGCCCGCGGCGCGACACAACAACATGCCTGCCGCCTGCGCGGCGCGCCGCAAACTCCTCATCGCGACTCCCTTTGCCCGCCTAATCCAGCCGCGTCAGGTAGGCCTCGCCCTCGGACGGATGCAGGTCAGCAGTGATCTCCTCGGCCATGGCGCGGTCGTCGCCCGGCGGCCGGATGCGCACCCAGTAGCTCCGCTCGCCGGGGAACTCGATCACCTTCGCATCAGGATACTCGCGCAGCAGCTTCTCCTTGAGCCGGAGCGCGCGACCCTCGCTGGTGAAAGCCCCGATCTGCACGCACCACCGGCCACCGGTCTCGATCGGCTTCGGTGTCTCGTAGACATCGATGCGCACCGGAGCCGTGCCCATGCGATACATGCCGATGGATTTGGCCGAGGCAATCGTCAGGTCCAGAATCTTGTCCGGCACAAACGGCCCCCGGTCGCTGATGCGCATCGCCGAAGCCTGCCGCGTCTTGAGATTCGTCACCACGATCAGCGAGCCCATAGGCAGCGTGCGGTGGGCCGCCGTCAGCGCGTCGTCGTCGAATACTTGCCCGTTGGCCGCTTTGCGCCCTTTATACGGCGCGGTGTACCAGGTGGCATAGCCCTCCTGGCTGTAGATGGGACGATGCGTCAGAACAAATTCCTTGTCCTCATCGGTAATGCCGCCGTCCGGCACTGGCGTAATCGGAATCCGTCCGATTGCCGTGCCCGTGCCCGGCGCGCTCTCCGTCGGCTGCACCGGCCTCTCGGGGTAGCTGTACGCCGGCGCGGTCTGCTGGGGCGGAGGCTGATACCGGTGTTTGTGCCCGCAGCCCGCCACGCCCAGCGCCGCAGCCAGCAGCGCGGCCAGGCTCCTGTTGCCGCGCCTCACCCGCGCGGACCTTTCTGCTCCATGCGGTCGGCCAGATTGCGGAGCGTATCGGCTACCTTGCGCATGGCGGTAATGGACTCGGCCCGCACCTGCGGCACTACGGCATCGTTCACGTAGGCAACCGCGTGGCGCAGCTCCATCTCGATCAGTTCAAGGGCTTCTTCCAGCCGCTGGCCCACGCCGCCCGGTGGCGGAGGAGGAGGATAGGAACTCACGGCAGCAGACTCCTTCTTCTCCCAGTCTCATAACCTCGTTCCCGCACGTCAATTCCACTCCCGGCGACAAATCCCCGGCATGTGCCGCCATGGTCAACATGCGCCACGCGCCCGATTCCTGCCGAGCGGCTTCGCTCTTCCCGCAAGTGACCTTAAGGACAAAACTTGCGTCTCACTCAACAACGGCGGCGCTATCCTGATGCAAACTGCTCCGCCAACCCCAGCAACGTGCGCCCTGCAGGCGTACAACGAGGACCCGGCCCTTGAACGCAAGCATCTGTGGCAAAGACGGGATCTTCGATGCTCCACAGCAGGGCCTGCTGCGTTGGATGCCATTCGTGCTCGGCGTACTGCTGCTCCACGCACTCGCCGCCACACTGCCGGGCCAATCTCCAACCCTGCCGGACGCCCCCAAGCCTCAGCAGAGCCCGCAGGCCATCGGCCCCTGCCAGTTGCGCAACCTCGGCGGCTCAGCCGCCTCCGCGGCGGTCGCAGCAGCCTTCGCCGCCACCAGCAATTCCGCTCTCAAGCCAGCCGCGCGGGTCAGCGTTCCCTGCCCCGTCTACGTGCCCCTCGTCAACTGGTACGCCCGCTTCCTCGACGGCCCCAAGGTCAAGCCGCTGACTCCAAAGGAGAAAGGCTGGCTCGCGGTCCGCAACGTCATCGACCCCTTCAACGCCATTACCATTCTCGGCACCTCGGCCATCTCCATCGCCTCTGATCCCGACTCGGCCTATGGGCCCGGCATGCCCGGCTTTGCCAAGCTCGTCGGCGTCAGCTACACCGAAGACATGACCGGCGAATTCTTCGGCACCTTCCTCATCCCCTCCATCGCCCGCCAGGACCCCCACTACCACCGCGAGCCGGGCGCGCCCATCCCTCGCCGCATCCTGCATGCAATCACGCAAGTCTTCTGGACCCAGGGAGATAACGGCCGCGGCATGCTCAACTACGCCGATCTTGTCGGCTTCGGCGCGGACATCGCCGTCACCAACCTCTTTGTGCCGGGGCGCGAGACCAACCTCGCCGCCGACATGCAGCGCTACGGCACCGGCCTGGCCCTGGCCCCCACCGACAACTTCATCACCGAGTTCCTGCCCGACGTTGCCCGGCGCGTTCACTTCCGGGTGGTCTTCGTGCAGCGCATCGTGGACCAGGTAGCCCGCCAGGGCGACACTCCCTGATTCCCCTTAACTCCTTGTTCAACAAGGAATTTACTTCGCCAATACCCTGTCCCGTTCACCCCCGCATCAGCCCCATTCAGCGCCCAGATTCTCCGTTCGCTGCACCCAACTTGGGCCTCCCGGCCGGGGCGGTTACTCTTAAGCTGTATTTTTCTTCCGGGGCGGAGCTCCACCCATCCCCCGGCACGCCAGCGGCCTTCCCGCAGGCACCTCTTCTTAAAGGAGATCGCAACACAATGTCCAAAGCGATTAAGTACGCCGAGAAAGCCGTGGTCTACGCGGCCAAGGGTGCGTGGGTCGTTTATGAGCGGCTGAACCGCATCAGCCCCAACCCCTCCTTCACGCCCAAGTGGAGCGACAAGCCTCTCCTGAAGAGCTACCAGAAGGAGAAGCCGCCCCTTGGCTGGCCCCGCACCACGGACTCTCTGTGCCCCAAGTGCGTCCCTGAGATTCGCCAGCAGATTCTCGATGGCAAGCTCCCCCATGAAGTTCTGCTCAATGAGAAGGTGGGCGAGATCAAGGCCCAGATCATCGAGCGCGACGGCAAGATTCTGATGGTCAAGGACTGCCCCAAGCACGGCCACTTCGAAGACGTGATGTCCATCGACCCGGCCTTCTTCAAGCATCTCGAGGAGTCCTTCCCCGGCCGCGACATCCGCGCCCACAACGATGAGAAGCTGCACAACCATGGCACCTCGACCGTGACCCATGGCCGCGGCTCCGTGCTTACCATCGACCTGACCAACCGCTGCAACATGATGTGCGATCCCTGCTTCATGGACGCCAATCAGGTTGGCTTCGTGCATGAGCTGACGTGGGAAGAGATCAAGACCATGCTCGACAACGCCATCAGCATCAAGCCCAAGCGGCAGATGAGCGTTCAGTTCTCCGGCGGCGAGCCCACCCTCTCGCCCTACTTCCTGGATGCGGTCGCCTACTCCCGCAAGGTCGGCTACAACTCCGTGCAGGCTGCTTCGAACGGCATCGAGTTCGCCAAGTCCAAGGAACTCTGCCGCGCCGCCGCCGAGGCCGGTCTCCGTTATGTCTACCTTCAGTTCGACGGCATCGGCAACGCCGCCAACTCGCACCGCAAGGTGGGCAACCTGTTCGACGTGAAGCTGCAGGCCATCAACAACCTGCACGAAGCTGGCGTCGAGATCGTTCCGGTGACGACCATCATCAACGGCATCAACAACGAGCAGGTGGGCCGCATCATCGAGTTCGCCCTCGACAACCCCAAGAAGATCAGCTTCCTCTCCTTCCAGCCGGTCAGCTTTACCGGCCGCGACGAGGACATCACCGACGAGCGCCGTTTCGCGCAGCGCTACACGCTCTCCCACATGGCCCACGACATCAAGAACCAGATGGGTATCGGTGTTCCGGAGCGGGACTGGTTCCCCATCTCCTTCATGTCCACTTTCTCCGACTGGGCCGACCTGATTCACGGGCCCAGCGCCGAGTGGGGCCAGCTCTCCTGCGGCTGCCATCCCAACTGCGGCATCGGCATGGCCATGATGATCGACAAGGAAACCAAGGAAGCCGCGCCGGTCACCGCCTTCCTGCACATGGACCAGGTCGCCAAGGACCTTGCCAAGGTCAATGACGCGGCCCGCGGCAAGTGGCTTTCCGTGATCGGTTTCGGTTTGGCGCTGCTGCGCAACTACGATCCCTTCCAGTCGCCCACCCACTTCAAGATCACCGACATGCTCAAGAAGATGGACAAGACCTTCAATGCCACCGGCAAGAACTACGGCAGCGTGAAGGGCGACCGCACTCTGGAAGACATCCAGAAGCGCCGCCAGGACCGCTGGAACTTCCTCTTCATCGCCGGCATGTGGTTCCAGGACCTGTTCAACTACGACTTCCGCCGCACCGAGCAGTGCATCATCCCCTACGCCACGCAGGAAGGCGAAATCTCCTTCTGTGCGTACAACACCGGCGTGGGCTGGCGCAACATCATCGAGAAGATGCACATGACTTCCACCCTCACCAAGTGGTACGAGGAGCATGGCCGTCACGAGATCTTCGCCGGCGGCAAGAAGGTGGGCATGAGCCAGGTGGGTCATGAGCTCGTCCTCAACATGGAGCACGTGAACTCTGAAGCCAACCACACTCTCGACGAGCTGGGCATCGCCAAGAACGCCCGCGAAGAGAAGATCCGTGCCCGTGACAGCAAGTCGGGCGTGGAAAAGCTCAAGCAGGATGCCGAGAACGCCCGCATGGCCAAGCTCTATCGCGAGCATGTGCTCGGCGAGAAGCCGGTCGAAGGCCTCGTCTCTCTCGACTCCATCCGCCCAGCCAGCAACAACGCGGCCAGCCCCATCAACCGCCAGCAGCCCGCCGAGCCCGTCGCCGGAGACTAAGCATCCAGGCAACGCCAAGGCAGTACCAACACAAAGGCCGCCCCGATCGGGCGGCCTTTTACTTTGACATCACTTTATCGACCGGTATTGATCGGTATCGCGCCTGTACGATTTCAATGCGTGCATTCGCTTGGGAAAAGCAACTCGATTCAGGCGGGGCGCCGCGCAAGGCGCCGCCACAGCAGATGGCCCTTCCACATCAGTAGTCCTGTAAGGACCATCAGGGGAAAGAAAACATACCGGGTTGGCCGGGCATACTGGGGAAGCCTCTCGAACGGGCTATAGATATAGCCGTAGATCGGGATGGCGACAATGATGTGAATCCAGCGGAGAATCGCACGCACGATTCAATCTCCTTTCGAGACCTGCGTTATTCGAGCCCGGCAACAACCTGCTCGAGGTTCCCCATGAACCGCTGCCAGCCGTACTTCGCTCCCTTGTAGTTGGCTTCCTGGTCCGCGCGGAAGCCGGACTGCTCCACGCGCACGCGTGTGCCCCCCTCGGCGGGAGTGAGGGTCCAGAGAACGACGGAGCCCATGCCCATGGTGCCCCAGGTATACGAGAGCTGCTTCATGGGCTCGACAATAAGCACCTCGCAGTCGATGATGCCGTTCCACTGCGGCACAGGCTGGGCGCGGAACTGAAATTTGTGCCCAGGGGAAGGTGCAAAGTCATTGTTCATGAGCCACTGCGCCAGCAGAGTGCTCTCGGTGAGCGCCCGCCACAGCTTCTCCGGCGGATGCGGGAATACGCGCTCGACGATGACGCTGCGGGTTTCCTCTGCGGGATTGTTCCCTGAATCGGTCATGGATCCATCCTTTCCAGAAGGGCTTCGAGCCGGTCGAACCGGTCGCGCCAGAAGGCTCCGTAGTGCTCCAGCCAGTCGACCAGCGGCGCCAGCGCCTCGGGCTGCGCGCGGTAGTGTGTCTCGCGTCCCTCGCGCCGGTGCCGCACCAGCTTTGCCCGCTTGAGCACGGTGAGGTGTTTGGAGACGGCAGGCTGCGACACTCCCGCATAGCGCGTCAACGCGTGCACGGTCTGCTCGCCCTGACGGGTCAACTCCTCGAAGAGAGAGCGGCGCGTAGGATCGGCAAGCGCACGGAAGACGGGATTGGCACTGACTCGCTTCACAGACAAACAATAACCATTTGGTTATGGTTTGTCAAGCAGAAGTGGCATCAATTTTTCCGGTATGCCACAGAATCGAATCCACAACGCGCAAACGAGGAAAATTTACCCCAACCTGAAGAATTGATTTGACTTGCGCGCTCCTGTTTTTAGAATTCCTGCATGGGGACAACTTCAGGGCGGGTACTCGCTCAGCTCATTGCGCTCATTGAACCGCTCACCCGCTTCGATCGCTCCGCCGTTACCGTCCGCGACGAAGCCACCGAATCCATCCGCTGCTCCGGCATCTGGACCGCCGCCATCGGCTTCAGCAGCCAGGTCACCGAGGGCAAGGGCAAACTGCCCTCCGGCGTGCGCGATGCGGGTAGCCAATCCGCGATGCAGGAAGCCATGGCCCAGGTCCTCAACACCGAGCGCGCCAGCGCACTCGATCGTCTGCGTAAGTTCTGTTCCGCGCAGGCCGGGCTTCCAGCTGCGGCCCACAAGCCGCTGTCCGCCTCGGACTGCTTCAGCGGCCCTGCCCGCATCGGCCACTCGTGGAACTGCTCCACCTGCTCCGGGAAAGGAGACGTCACCTGCATCCACTGCCATGGCCGGCGCGAAGTCAAATGCGATGCCTGCGAGAACGGATACGCGCGCTGCACTTCCTGCAGCGGCTCCGGCCAGGTCAATTGCAACCGCTGCGGCGGCCAGCGCGGCTGGTACAAGCAGGTCGAGCACACCGTCTTCAACACCGCCGCCAACGAGTACACCAAGCGCTACGAAAACGTCTGGGAGCATTGCCACAGTTGCAACTCGGGCAAGGTCAGTTGCTCCATCTGCATTGGCAAGGGCAGGGTCAACTGCTTCAGGTGCTATACCCGCGGATACGTTTCGTGCACCCGGTGCCAGGCCACCGGCAGAGAGAAATGCACCGTCTGCGGCGGACACGGCGCGCATCACCGCATCGCAGAGTCTTCCTGCTCCATCCGCAATACGTTTGCCGCACGCGCGGAGGACGCCGACCCTGAAGTCCGCCAGACAGTTGCAGGGTGGAGCTTCTCGGATTACGCCGCGCTGGGCCACGCCACCGCCGAAGCGCCGTCTGCCACCGCATCGGAGCTCACGCGGCCTTACACGGCCTCGCTCGCCGTTACGCGCACGCGCATCCATTGCGCCTCGCAGGATTTCCTGCTGCTGGGCTACGGCGACACAGCCCATGTCTTCGATTTCAAAGGCATCGTCTCGCACCTGCTTGCACAGGATCTCGAGCAGCTCAAGACATCGCTCGCATCCGGCGGCACAGCAGCTCTGCACGGCGCACTCGCCACCATGCTGCAATCGGAGATCAACCAGCAGCTCTGCGATTCTGCCCAGCGCGAGGCTCTCGTCTCCAAGGGAACCGTAACTGCCGAGCACGCAGAGTCCACCGCGGCCATGCTGCGCAAGGCCATGGGCAGGCTTTACCGCTCCAGCGCGGCAATTGCGGCCGCAGGCCTCACGCTTCTCTCATTCATTGTTCTGTATCTGCTTTACGGCGGGCTCTACATGATTCCCGGACGCCGCGGCAAAGCTGCTCTCATCTATCTCGCCGTCATGGCAATTGCCGCGGTGGCCGCGGACTTCTTCGCACGCCACAGGGCATTGCAGGGATTTGCCTCAGCCGGCTCCGGAGTCAGCGCTGCCGCCACGCGGCTTTTCAAAGCGGCCGGAACGGCGCGGTTCTGGCGCATTGGCACAGCCGTCGCCGTGCTGCTCTCCATCTATATTTTCTTTCATGTGGTGGCGCACCACCCTCTGCCGGTCTACCGCCAGCCTCCCGGCATGATCGTTCTGCCGATGCGCTCCGCTACTCGTCCCGCAGCAGAATCAACGGGTCCACCGCAAGCGCTTTCCGTGCCGGTATAAGCGATGCGACCATGCCCAGCGCCAGCATGGTTGCCACCACGCCGCCCAGCACCACGGGGTCTTTGGGCGTCGCCTGATACACGATGGCCGAGAGCACGCGCGTAGCCAGCACGCCCAGCACCAACCCCGCAACCGAGCCGATAGTCAGCAGCCGGAAAGCTCGTCCCAGCGCCGCCCTCAGCACCTGAGACCGGCTTGCCCCCAGCGCCACGCGGATTCCGAGTTCCCTGAGCCGCTTGCTCACCACATACGACGCCATGCCGAAGATGCCCGTGGCTGCCAGCATGGCGCCCAGCAGGCCCAGCACTCCCAGCGCCACCGTGGCCACGCGCGCGGCAAACAGCGCGCTATCCAGCTCCTCGCTCCACGTGCTCACCGTCAGCGGCAGGCTGTCGTCAATCCCGTGCAGGGTCTTTGTCAGCTCGGCGGTCAGTTCCGCAGGGTCGCGCTGCGACCGCACCAGCAGCCATGTTCCGGTGTCCGGCTGCTGCAGATGCGAGAAGAACACGGCGGGCCGCTGATCCTCGGTCAGCGTGCGGTACCTGCCGTCCTCCACCACGCCCACCACCTCGGCCCGCTTGCCGCCCCAGTACTTGAAGTGTCCGCCGATCGCCTTCTGCATCGATCCGAAGACCTTTTCGGCGAATCTGCGGTTGACCACCGCGACAAGAGGCGCTTTCTTGTCATCGTCCAGCGACAGGTTCCGGCCCATCAGCAGCCGCGTGCCAGCCGCGGGGATATATCCCGGCGATATCTCGTACACCATCGAATCGGCCGTTGCATTGGTTGGCCTGAAGTCCGTCGTTGCATCGGTGTAGACATACGAGTCGTTACCGCCGAGGCTGAGCGGCAGCTCGTTGGTATAGCCAACCGCCGTCACGCCAGGAATGGCCGCAATCGCATCCACCATGCGGCGCTGCAGTTGCGGAGCGTCGTCTTCCTTGTAACCGGCCATCTGCAAATCGGTCGTCACCAGCAGAACATTCCGCGGATTGAAGCCGAAGTCGCTGTGCATGGACCGGGCCAGGCCCTTGACGGCCACAAGCGACGAGGTAACCAGCACCGCGCAGATCGCGATCTGCGACACCAGCAGCACATCGCGCAGAGTAATGCGCCGCATGCCCGTGCCCACGCTCATGCCTGCGCGGATGATCTGCCAGGGATCCGTGCGCAGCACCTGCCGTATCGGCATCATGCCAAAGAGCACTCCGCTCGCCACTGCAAGAACGAGGGCGACTGCATAGGTGCGCACATCGGGATTGACCGGCACATTGATCGGCACATTCGGAATTGGCTGCCAGGCGCTGAGCCCGCGCAGAATCACGATGCCGCCCGCAAGACCCACCGCGCCGCCGATCACGGAGATCAGCACCGCCTCGGTCATTATCTGCCGCAGGATGAGCTTGCGCGGCGAGCCCAGAGCAAGCCGCATGGCCGTTTCCTTGGAGCGGTCGGCTGCGCGCGCGGCAAACAGGCTGCCAAGGTTTGCGCAGGCAGCCAGCAGAATAAGGCCCGCCAGCAGCATCAGGCCGGTCATGAATGCGCGTGCCGGACCACCGAGGAAATCGCCCACCAGGCCAGGTTTTGCCAGCGAGAACCGGATGCCTTCGTCATCCTGCGGATAGGTTTTCGATAGCCACGCGCCGATCGCATTCAGGTCGGCGGTTGCCTCAGCGGGAGTGACACCCGGCCTGAGGCGGCCGATGACCCACGGACCATGATTGCCGCGGTACTTCAGGCTGTCGCTGCCTTCGATCACCGGAGCCTCGACGATGGGAATCCACATGGCCGGAGCAAAGAACAGCTCGGTTCCGCGAAACTTCGGCGGCGCCACGCCGATCACCGTCAGCGGATGCTTGTTGATGAGCAGAGTGCGGCCGACGACATGCTCGTCGCCGTGAAAATAGGTGTGCCAGTAGGCATAGCTGAGCACAACGTAAGGCGCACTGTTCAGTCCCTTCTCGTCAGAAGGATGGAAGAGCCGCCCAAGATAAGGCTGGATGCCGAGACCGTCGAAATAATTGCCGCTGACCAGATACGGCCATGCGGTCGTCGGATTCCCGCCCGAGTCCACGCCCACCGAGCCCATGATCTTGGTGATCATCATGCTCTCGAAGGTGCGGTTCCGGTCGCGGAGATCGAGGTAATCGAGGTAAGACTGAGACGGGCCGGTGAAGCGCTGCACCATAAAGAGGTTCTGCGCGTGGGGAACATTCACCGGCCGAAGAATCAGCGCGTTGAGCACGCTGAACACCACGGCATTCGCGCCGATTCCCAGCGCGAGGGTCACGATCGCCGTCAGGGCAAATCCCGGCGACTTGATCAACTGCCGCAGGGCATACTTCACGTCGGTCAGCATGCTCTGTGACTACGAGCAGCCAATCCGGAAAGTTCCCGTGATCCGGCAAAATGGACTACTTGAATTGTGAGGGGGAGCGGAGCAGGCCGAAAGCCGGTTCAGCGCAGGCCCAGCATGGCTCCGTGGTTCCTGCTCCGCTCGCCTGGCTCTAGTGGATCGTTGAAGCCACAATCACCGAGGCGATGACGCCCGTGGCCACGGCAGCCATTACGTAGTTGCCGTCCACTTCGCGCCACTCGTAGCCCGCCGGGGGACGGCGCAGATGGTAGGTGCGATAGTCAATGCGCGCGCCGCGATCCCAGTCCTCGTGCCGCATGTGGTAGCCCTTCTTCCACTCCTGATGATGCACGTAGTGGTGCTGGTCGTGGTGATCGTCATGATGATCCTGGGCGAAGACGGCGCTGCCCGACGCCAAAAACAGGCTCAGCGTGGAAAGAGCAACAGCTTTGCGCAATACGTTCATGGTCTCTCCTTATTCTTCGTGAAGTAACGTGCACCTGTGCAACCGCCGCCTCCCCGGATGCCGCAGCGCGCCGGACACGTTTCTCCAGACGAGTCTTGCGCCCGAATCGTTGCATCCTCCACGCTGATTTGCAGGATTTTCTTTTTTCTTCACCAGGCAACCTATTCGCTTGTAAAAGCAGACGGCGCATCCTGAGGATGCGCCGTTTGCTGCTGTCGTGTTGTAAGCGTTATTCCTTCGGTCCTCCGCTCGGGTAGTCCACGCGGATGGTCAGAATTTCATACGGATGAATCGGCGCCTTCACCACATCGCCGGCAAGCTCCAGCGGCGCGCCCTCCGGCGTCTCCATCATGTTGGTCACGGTTGCGCCCGTCGCGCCCGGCGGCACATGGAACTCCACCGTGCCCGTCTTGCCTTCCCACTCATATGCGCGCAGAATCAGGCCCTTGGCATCTTCGGCCTTTTTCACCGCGGTCAGCACCACATTGTCTGGCCCCGCCGAGACAAAGGAGTGCTCCGCAGGCAGAGCGCCCGCGTGCGCCGTGGTGGAAACGGCTTCGAGCGGATAGTTGTATTCCCAGCCGTGGCGCACGGTCATCGCTTCCTTCCACGTGCCTGCGTGCGGATAGAGCGCGTAGTGGAAGTGATGATGCCCCATGTCCGCATCGGGGTCGGGCCACTTGGGCGAGCGCAGCAGCGAGAGCCGCAGCAGATTGCCCACAGCATCGTAGCCGAACTTCGAGTCGTTAATGAGGCTGAAGCCATGGCTGCCGTCGCCGAGGTCGGCCCAGCGCTGCGCGGGCACTTCGAACTGCGCCTTCTCCCACGAATTGTTGCGCGTGGTTGCGCGGTTGATCGTGCCGTAGGGAATCTCATACGTCGCGAACGGACCTGAAGCTGCCAGCGCAAACGCGGCCTTCAGCAGAATGTGCGACTCATGCCAGTCGATCGAGTTCTCGACATCCACCTCGTCGCTCTTCAGGCTGATGGTCTGCACAAACTTCGAGTTCTGCCAGTGGTACGTCACGGTCACGGCAGGCGCGCCGCTCGCTGTTGTCGTCTCTGCCACCGAGTCGGCGCGGTCAATCACCATCGGCGGCACATCCAGCGTGCCCGGATCGATGTTCCAAGCGTCGTAGTCTTTCGGTGTGTCCTTGAAGAACTGGAGCTGGTTGCCGCATGCGCCGGAGGCCAGCGACTCGTAGCTTGCCTTGCGGTCGTAGAGGCTGGTGATGCAGCCCGTCAGGCCGTCCACCGTCACGCGCAGGGCGGCATTCTCGAGCGTGTAGTTAGCGCCGTCCTTTTTTAGGCTCGACGCGGGTTTGGCAACTGCAGGCGCGCCCGGCTCCACATACAGCACCTTGTAGCCCAGCGCGGGCACATCCGGCACATCGAGCCTCAGTTCCATCACGCCGGTCTTGGCATCGGCGGAGGCGACATGCGCCACCAGCCGCTCCGCGCCTTTGCCCGCTTCAGCCACCGCAATCGACTTCTTCGCTGCATCCGCCAGCGGCGCCTGCACCTTCACCGTCACTTCACCGGAACGCGCCCATCCCAGCGGGTTGAAGACCAGCACCGGAATCGCACCGGGCTTCGCATTGGTGTCCACATGCTCGGCCACGGTCTCCAGCGAGTTCGCCGCGATCTCGTTCGTTGACCAACGCACCACGTCGTAGTCTTTCTGCGCATCCTTATAGATGATGCCGATACCCGAACCAGCGGCCAGATCGTGGAACTGGTTGAAGAGCACCTTCTTCCAGTCCTCGGTGATCTCGTTTACCGGATACTTGCTGCCATCGAGCCATGCCAGCGAGGCCCACTTCTCGGCGTTCAGCACCTCTTCCGAGGCCTCGCGCATATTGCGCTTGTGGTTGGCCTGCGTGGTCATCACGCCGCGGTGATATTCAAAATAGAGCTCGCTCTTCCACGTAGGAATCGCAATCTTGCCCGGCACTTCCGCCGGCGGCTCATAGCCCTTGGCGATCGACTGGTAGTTCCATACCGGGCTCTCCGGCGCGACCTCCTTCTCCACAGTGGAGAAATACGTCTGCGCAATGCCGAACTGCATCTTCGGAATTACCTTGGCCGGATCGGAGGGCTGCGCCCAGTGTGTGCCCTGGTCGAGGATGGCGCGCGTGGGGCCGCCGCCGTGATCGCCGATGCCGTAGAGGTCCATCATGTCCGTCATGCCTGGCGAGCGCTTGCGCGCGGTCACCATGTCCCCGGAGAGGCGCACCGGATTCAGGTTGTTGTTGGCGTAGTCATGCGGGAAGTAGGTGAGCACCTTCGAGCCATCCGGCGACTCCCACCAGAAGAGCTTGAACGGCAGTTGGTTCGTGTCGTTCCAGGTCATCTTCTGCGTCACAAAGTAGTCCACGCCGCTCTTCTTGTAGATCTGCGGCAACTGCCACGTGTAGCCGAAAGAATCCGGGTTCCAGCCAATGCGCACATCCACGCCGTAGTGCTGCTTGTACCAGCGCTTGCCCACCAGCAACTGCCGCACCAGGCTCTCGCCGTCCGGCATGTTCAGGTCGGGTTCCACCCACATGCCGCCCACAACCTCCCAGCGCCCTTCCTTGATGCGCTGCATGATCTCGGCATTCATGTCAGGATACTTTTCGGCCATCCACTCGTTGTAGGCCGCGGCGCTCTGCGTGTAGGTGTATTGGGGATACTCGTACATCAACTGCAGCGCGGTGCCGAAGGTGCGTTTCACCACGTCCACCGTTTCGGTCCACGGCCACAGCCATGCCGCATCGATGTGCGAGTTGCCGGTGAGGTGGAAGGTTGCCTTCTCCAGCAGAGGCCGCAGCGCCTCCAGCTTTTCGTGCGCGGCCTTCAGGCTGGCATCGAACTTGGCCTGATCGTTGTTCTCCAGAGCATTCAGGTCCACCGTCTCGATGGCCTGGTTCAGCGTCGTCATCTGGCTCGCGTCGTTTTGCGCCAGAGAGGGCACCAGCAGTGCCGCTGAGAGGAATTCGATGCGCAGGTCATCCGGGTTCGGCCGATTCTCCGGAAAATCGATGTGCAGCGTCGCGCCGCGGAAGTTCTTTTTGTCCACGGTGTGCAGCAGCTTGACGGCAACGGTCACCTTGTCGCCGGGCTTCGCATCGTCAAACAGAACGATGGGCTCAAGATCGTCTCCCAGCGCCACACGGCGGCCGTTGAAGTAGAGAATCTGCGGCATGGGCCCATTGGCCTCGGCGTGGAACTGGAACCAGATGCGCGCGCCGGTCAGGTCGTAGCCATGCAGCGTTGCAGGCACTTCGTAAGTCTGCCGGAACCACACGGCCTCGTTCGGCGCGGCTTGCCCCGGCGCAATCGTCTCCCACGCGCTGTCGTCCAGGTGCACGGCCTCGCCATGCGCCAGGTCTCCGGCGTGCATCTTCCATGTGCCGTCCGGCAGGCCGGGCAGCTCAGAGAGCCTTGCGATCACGGCCTGGGCCTGCGGCTCCAGATGCGCGGCGATCTTCGCGGCCTGCGCGGCAGACTGCGCCTGCACTGCGGTGCAGGCCAGAGCGGCTCCGATAACGCTTACAATTGCGGCGGCAACAACAGTCACACAGAGACTGCGGCGCGGTTTTGCGGCATTTTTCATGGCGATAATGCTCCCCGAAGCATCTTAAGGCATCGCCGCGAGTCTGCGGCTGGGCCGTATGAACTAGCGTTGAACCGCGCAGCGGGTTACACCCAGCCGCCATCAATGACATAACTCTGGTTGGTGATCGCGCTCGAGTCATCCGCGGCAAGAAACAGCACCAGCCGCGCCACGTCCCCGGGCAGCAGATCGCGCTTGAGTGCCTGGCTGGCCATGATCTCCGCCTTGTACTCCGGTGTGTAGACCAGCCGCTTCTGCTTTTCCGTCACAATCGCGCCCGGCAGCACGGCGTTCACGCGGATATTCTCCGGCCCCAGTTCGTGCGCCATGGTCCGCGTGAGCCCCACAATCGCCGCCTTGGCCGCAATATAGAGCGATGCCCCGGTCGTGGGAATCATCCACGAGATCGAGCTCATATTAATGATGGAGCCGCGTCCCGCTTTGCGCATCGCGGGCAGCACTGCCTGAACCATGAAGACCTGCGGCCTGAGATTCACGGCAATCGAGCGGTCGAAGTACTCCTGCGTCACAGTTTCGATCCGGTGCCGCTCGTCGTTGGCCGCATTGTTCACCAGGACATCCATGCCGCCAAGTGCCGCGATGGCCTGTGCTGCTTTCGCGTGCAGATCGTCGATCTGAGTGAGGTCACAGTGCAGGTAGACTGGCCGGGGACAGCCCTCGGCCGCCAGCCTCGCCACAAGCTGCTCCGCCGGCTCATCCTGCACGTCGAGAAATGCCACCCGAGCTTCCTGCCGCGCAAAGGCCGTCACAAGCGCCTCGCCAATGCCCGAGGCGCCGCCCGTGACAATCACCGCCCGGCCCTGCAGGCTGGGATAGCGGGCAAACTGTGTATCGTACTGGGCTTGCGGCTCACTCATCGTGGCTCGTTACCGGGTCCGGACCAAGTATAGAGCGGCCTGCCGGACTGGGCGCATACTGCGCGAAAGCTGACCGGAGAGCGACGCTCCCACATTACGATACCTCGTCTCCATTTCATCCGGGAAAAGCGCATACTGGGTACGGAATGCTCGCTGGGATAGTCTGATTCCCTGATTTTCACAGGGAATCCGGCGTGCCCGGCGGTCGCTGGTGACCCGTTTGCCCTTGCGCGAAAGGGTCTTCGGGACGCAGCGAAAAATCGAATTTCTGGAGTGTCGGCGGTCACTTTCCTCTTGTTCGCTCCGGCAGGTAGACTTGCTGGTTCGATCATTTCGGAGTGAGCCGCCCGGACGCCGGGCCGGCTGATCCTTCCAGGGCGGGCTCGCGGCCTGCCGGGCAGTGGCACAGGTTCCAAAGCGCGTGCACACGCCTTTTGGCGCGGCCGTCGCTCTATCGGCTTTACCCCTGCGGAACCCGCAAAGGGCGCAGGATCTCAGAGAGAGAGTTCACCAAGGGGGAATCATGGCGGAAGCAGTTCGTTATCCCGGCATCCGGGTCACAGCCAATGGCAATCAGCTCGTCTCGTATCACACGGAGACCCGCATCGCCGACGCCGGCGTTTTTTATCCCATTACTCCTTCCACGGAAGGCGGCGAGCTCTTCCAGCAGGCATTCGCCGAAGGGCACTTGAACGTCTTTGGCGGCAGCACGATCGCCATTGAAACCGAAGGCGAACACGCTGCCCAGGGTGGCGCCATCGCTCACTCGGTGTGCGGCAAGCGCGTGGTGAATTTCACCTCCGGCCAGGGCATTGTGTACGGCGTGGAGCAGGACTATCACGCTCCCGGCAAGGGTTCCACCATGGTGCTGGAAGTGGGCGCCCGCGCCCTGACCAAGCACGCCCTGAACGTGCACTGCGGCCACGATGACATTTATGGTGCTCTCGACACCGGCTGGATCATGGTCTTCGGCAAGGATGCGCAGCAGGCCGCCGATCAGGCGCTCATCCTGCGCCGCGTTACCGAGACCTCGCTCACGCCGGGCATGAACATCATGGACGGCTTCCTGACCAGCCATCTGGAGCGCACCTTCTATAAGCACGAGTCGGAGCTGATCCGCGAGTACCTTGGCGCGCCCGACGACATCATCGACTGCCCCACCGAGGCGCAGCGCGTGCTCTTCGGGCCCACTCGCCGCCGCGTGCCCAAGATGGTCGACCTCACCAACCCGATCCTCCTCGGGCCGGTGCAGAACCAGGAACACTACATGAACGGCGTGGTGGCGCGGCGCAACAACTTCGCCGAGCCGATCCTCGGCTTCCTTGAGGAAGCCTACAAGGCCTTCGGCGATCTCACCGGCCGCTACTACGGCCTCATCAGCAAGTACAAGACTGATGACACAGACACGGTCTTCGTCTCCATCGGCTCCGCTGCGGAGAACATTGAGGCTGCCGTCGACTACCTGCGCGCTACGCGCGGCGTCAAGGTCGGCTCCATCCACGTCAATGTGATCCGCCCCTTCCCTGAGGCCGCCATCGTCAAGGCCCTCAAGGGCAAGAAGAACGTCATCATCCTCGAGCGCACGGACGAGCCCATGGCCGGCGACAATCCGCTGGGCCGCGACATCCGTACCGCGCTTACCAAGGCCGTGCAGTATGAGGGTCACCCTGCGGCCGAGGGCCTGCCGGCCATCTCGCCCAGCGAGCTGCCCAAGATCTTCAATGGCAGCTACGGCCTGGGCTCGCGCGACTTCCGCCCCGAGCACATCATCGGCGCGTATGAGTTCGCCACCACCGGCCGCGCCCGCAAGGACGGCAAGACGGCCGCGGACGGCGTCAACTTCTTCGTCCTCGGCATCGACCATCCCTATGCGGTTATTGGCGACGAGACCCCCTCGCTGCTGCCCGAGGGCGCGGTGGCCGTGCGCTTCCACTCCATCGGCGGCTGGGGCGCCATCACCACGGGCAAGAACCTCGGCGCGATTCTCGGCGACCTGAACGACCTGCTCTTTGAGCGCGATGGCCTGCTCGACGAGAAGGGCAACCCGAAGGAAGTCATCCATGTAAGCGCCAACCCGAAATACGGCTCGGAAAAGAAGGGTGCGCCCACCAGCTACTTCATGGTCGCGGCCAAGGAGCGCATTCGCGTGAACTGCGATCTGCGCCACGTGACCACGGTCCTCTGCTGCGATCCCAAGGCCTTCACCCACACCAATCCCCTCGACGGCATCCAGCAGGGCGGCAGCCTTGTGTGGGAGTCCGACGCCGAGGGCGAGCGCGCCTGGGAGAATCTGCCCATCTGGGCCCGCAAGCAGATCATCGAGAAAAATATCCGCGTCTTCACCCTGCCGGGCTTCGACATTGCCCGCAAGGCCACCGACCGCGGCGACCTGCAGCTCCGCATGCAGGGCAATGCCTTCCTCGGCGCGTTCTTTGCCGTCAGCAATCTGCTGGAGGAGTTCGGCATCACCCAGGAGCAGTTCCGCCAGGTGGTGTACAAGCAGTACGTCAAGAAGTTCGGCAAGTTCGGCGATGCCGTTGTGCAGTCGAACATGGAAGTCATGATCCAGGGCTTCGAGCGCGTGAAGGAGATCGCGATTGGCGAGCTTGCAGCAGCCGACCGCTCCAGCCTGCGCGGCCAGGCGCTGCTGCCCATCATCGGTACGGACGCCGAGCCTGTGGCCGTGGGCGCGGAGACCTGCTCCATCGGCTGCCGCACCACGCCGCCGCCCGCCGGCCAGCACGCGCGCACACCGGTTTCGACCATCTCCGCATTTGACGCAGAGTTCCGCGCCGGCTATGGCTACGACCAGCCGGCCACGCCGCTGGCCGCCATGGGCGTGATTGCCGCGGCCACGGGTGATACAGCCTCGAAGTATGTGGCCCGCCGCGAAACGCCGCTCTATATCCCCGAGAACTGCACGCAGTGCATGGAGTGCATCTCGGTCTGCCCGGATACGGCCCTGCCCAACACCTCGCAGGATCTCTCGACTGTCCTCACCATGGCCGTCTCGCGCTACGTCGGCGACCCCGCCGAGCGCAGCAAGATGCTCGCCAAGGTGCCGGAGATCGAGAAGCAGGCACGTGCCCGCATGCTGGCCGATATCAAGACGGGTACGCCGCTGCCCACCATCATCCGCGAGGTCACCGAGAGCGTCGATGGCTTCTCCGCCGAGGCCAAGGCCCAGTTCTACGGCATCATCGAGAAGGTGCCCATGGCCTACCAGAAGGTGAACGCCATCTTCTCCTCGCCGGAGCGCAAGGCCCCCGGCACCGGCGGCATCTTCTCCATCTTTGTGAGCGACCTGTGCAAGGGCTGCGCCGCCTGCGTCACCGCCTGCGGCGACCACCAGGCCCTCAAGATGGTGCAGGAGACCGAGGAGGTGAACGCCGAGCACGAGACCGGCACCGCCTTCCTGAACCTGCTGCCCGATACCTCGCAGAAGTACCTCGGCCTCTTCAGCGCGGCCAACCCGGCCGACTCCAAGACCGCCACGCTGCGCAACATGCTCATGGTGCGCACCAACTACGACGCGCTGGTCTCCGGCGACGGCGCCTGCGCCGGCTGCGGCGAAAAGAGCGTGCTGCGCTCGATTGCCGCCGTCACCGAGGCGTATATGCGCCCCGTTTACCACGCCAAGAGCGACCGCCTTGTGGCCAAGGCCGGCGAGCTTGAGAAGAACGGCACGGTCCGCCTCGCGGCGCTCAAGCAGAGCAGCGAAGCCGACTATCAGTTGCTGCGCCATGCGATCATCCATCTCGTGCTAGGCCTGGGCGGCGAAGACAAGAAGGATACGCTGGCCCGCATCGCAACCTACGAGAAAGAGCACGGCGCAATCACCGATGCGCAGCTTGTTGAGGCCATCGCTGCCGTGCTGCTGACCGAGGCTTTCAACCACAAGAGCCTGCAGCCCGTGGACGGCCGCCTGGCGAACGGCATGAGCGTGATGGCCATGGCCGCGCACACCGGCTGCAACACGGTCTACGGCTCCACCTCGCCCAACAATCCGCATCCGTATCCGTGGATGAACTCGCTCTTCCAGGACGGCATCACCGTGGGCTGGCTCATGGGTGAGAGCTTCATCGTCGATCACGCGCGCCGCTCCGTCCTTCCCGAGCGGCTCACGGACATGATCCTGTTCCGCGATACAAACGTGATCAGCGAGCACGAGTTCTATCACTTCACGCATTTCACGGACGCGCTGATGACCGACCAGGAGATCGTCGAGCTGCCCAAGGTCTGGGTGGTGGGCGGCGACGGTGGCATGGGCGACATCGGCTACCAGAACATGTCGAAGGTCATCCTGCAGAACCGGCCCAACGTAAAGGCCCTGATGCTCGACACACAGGTCTACTCCAACACCGGCGGCCAGAACTCCGACTCGACGCCGATGCTGGGCGGCAACGACATGAACGTCTTCGGCTCCGCCACGCAGGGCAAGAACACGGAGAAGAAGACCGTCGCTGAGACCTTCCTCGCCGGCCACGGTTCGCCGTTCGTGGCGCAGGTCTCCATGGCCAACGCCCCCAAGCTCTACCGGGCAATCCTCGACGGCCTCGAGTATCGCGGCACCATGTTCCTGCAGGCCTTCACCACCTGCCAGCCGGAGCATGGCGTGCCGGACGACATGGCGCTCTTCCAGGCGCAGCGCGTGCGCGACTCGCGCGGCGTGCCGGAGTTCGTCTTCGATCCGCGCAAGGGCGAGAGCTACCAGGAAGCCATCGACATCAAGGGCAACCCCTCCATCGATCTCGACTGGTATGAAACCAAGCTCAAGTCCACCGGCGAAAGCCTGCGCTACACCGTGGCGCACTGGTGCACCACGGAAGCGCGTTTCCGCAACCACCTGAAGAAGGTCAAGCCGGAAGCGGCAGCCAAGCTGGTGCCGCTCGATGACATGCTGGTGCGCATCACGCAGCAGGATGTGGTCTACCGCCGCTACCTTGATCCCGCGCATCGCGCCTTCATTCCGGACTTCGGCGTCTATATCAAGTTTGAAGACAACGGAAAGGTCGAGTACCGCGCACTCTCCCGCCAGCTCGTCATGTTCTGCGTGGAGCGCCGCAAGTCCTGGCGCATGCTGCAGTCCAAGGCGGGCATCGTGAACCGCGAGTACCTGGCCCAGAAGGCCGTCCTCGCCGACGTGGACGCAGGCAAGATCTCACAGGAGGACCTCTTCTCCCGTGGCTACGAACTGGTGAAGGAGCACCTCGCGGCGGCAGTTCCGGCCAAGGCATAGAACCCCACTGCATCGCAAACGCCAAAGGCGGACCATATGGTCCGCCTTTGGCGTTTTCAGCATCGCACTACAGCCTCAGTTTTCAATACACAGTACATCGTAGTAGTGGTTGATCGACACCTTCTTCACGGTACCCGGTAGCTTGGGCAATTGCATGGTCTGCTCGAGTGTCTTGTTGCCCAGCATGTAAATCTCCCCCAGCCGCTGAATCTTGCCGTCCGTGTACTCCACATAGAGCGGCACCAGCATCTTGAAGGTGTCGGGCACGCCCGACTGGGTCAGCTTGATATGCAGGCTCACGCCTTTATCGTTTGGCGTGGCATCACCTTCAAAGTGATAGGTAGGCAGGTCGGTTCCGTACACATATTCATTGAAAAACCAGTCCATCGTACCGTTGTTGTCCAGGTTCATGCCCGGCGCCATATGTCGCTCCACCGCGGCCTTGAAGTCTTCCGTCGTCACCGGCTGCAGGCGGTGGCTCTCGATAAAGTCGTGCATTGTGGCTTTGAACCGCGCATCTCCCTCGTGCGGCGTCCACATCATCATGCGGATCATATGCAGGATATAAGCACCTTTTGGATAGATCAGTTCGCGCGCGATATTGAACCCGGCTTTGGGAGAATCCGCCCGGTAGCCCATGGTTACCGGACCCACATCGATCGGCCGGAAGCCGAACTGGTTCTTCTCGGTGATCATCTTGCGTTCTTCCTTCCAGAAGTTCAGGAAGTCATCGAGCTTGGGGCGGGTGGCCTGCAGAAAGATCGATGCCGATTCGTCCGCGAACCCCTCGCTCATCCACTGATCGCGATAGCTGCGAAAGCCCACGGTATGGCCCCACCATTGATGCGCCACCTCGTGCGGAGTCACCATCTTCCAGTACATGTCCTCTGGATGGATGCCGAGAGAATGCTGCTGTGTCTGATCAAAGAATCCACACACCGGCAGATACACCAACATGGGCCAGCTCTGCCCGTAGTTGCAGGCCGTCTGCTGCGTCAGCGCGAGATGATCGAACGAGAGCGGCCCGAAATAATCTGTGTAGAGTCGTGCCGCGACCGTTCCCTGGCTCAGCTCCGGTATAAGGAACGGCAGCGTGCTCAGAGTGCCCAGAGGTTCTGGGCCCCCGTCTGAGGCTGTCGTTTGCGAAGCCATATTGAGAATCGACTGGAGCTGGTCTGAGGGCTGCTTATTGGCATAGGCATCCACCGTAACTTTGCCGCCGAGCGGTGTGCTGAACGTCGTTTCCTTCTTCTCAAAGTCACCGAGCGTAAATCCCGCCACTGGCAGCGGAACATCGGTCTTCCAGGTCGTGGTCGTTTCCTTGCCGGTGCTTTCTTCGCTGGTCTTGTTGCCTGTGGCAATCAGCTCCAGCCCTTTGGGCGTATGGAAGGTCATCGTATAGGTGGCATAGTTGCCGAACCCCTGGTTGGCATTCGGAAACCAGTCTTCGCGCGCCACAGGATAGTAGTTGCCGTTACCCTCGTTGATCACAACATCCTTGCCGCCGTAGGTCACTTTGACGGTCGCGGTCTCGCCCTTGTTCAGCGGCTTTGCCAGGATCACGCCAAACTCGGCGTCGGCTTCCTTCTTCTCCTGCACAAAGTCCAGGGGCTCACCTTTATCGGTCGTAACACTGCTCACGCGCAGTGAGGGATAAAGGTCCAGCGGCACGACCGCGACACCACTCTGCTCGGCGCGTAATTGCACTGTAGCCGCGCTGGAGAGAAATCCGCTTTTGTCGATCGTCACGTCCAGGTCTTCATGCAGTACGCGGTAGGGCGCGTTGTGCTCATTACCGCTGGCCGTGTGATTGGCATACTCCGCTGTGCGATGGAAAGCGAGCGGGTAGGTCAATACGCCGTCGCTCGACTTCCACTGCATCAGCGCCACCTCTTCAGGCGCGAGCCATGTCACGCCCTGCGGGTCGAGCGCATAGAACGTCTTCGCGCTCTTCTTTCCGTGAACCGCCGCAAAGAAATATCCGCCCGGTGACGGGCTCAGTACATCCTCGAGCAGCCGCAGATCAAGGTTCTGGTCAAAATGATCGTCGTCGCGGGCAAAACTCTGCAGATCCTGCCCTGCATGGGTGAATGCCGTGTCTGCGGTTCCCTTTCCCGTTGCCGCTTTACGCAGTTCCGCCGCAGTTCCATCGGTAAACCGCAGCACCACCTGGTCGAAGTCGTCGTCGAACTCCTCCATATGCATGGCAATCGACAGGCTATGGCGCTCGGAGGCGATAGGAGGCGTTACATGGAGATGTCCCTGGCCGAGAAACACCGCGCCGGTTACCTTGCCATTCACTTCGCCGTAGAGCGCAAAGCTACCCTGCTTGAAGGTGAAGATCGCTGCATCTCGTTTCAGCTCGAAGTTCTGCACCGTCACCACCTCGCCGCCCGGCAAAAGATTCCGCAATTGCCGATAGTCGGAGTTTGTATTCGGTGCGCGCTGGGCAACGGATGTCGAGCAGGCAGGAAGCAGGACTGCCAGGAGCAGTGCGAAGAAACGGACTTGAATCCGCAAGGAAGGGTCCCCCAGATCAGAGATTAGGATGGTGTATCAATTATGCCGTTTGTGTGGGATTTCTGCTGGATTGAACAGAGGAAACTTGCTAATTGAAATAGCTCTATCTGCTAACTGGGCCTTGCCGAAGCAAGGCCCATGAGACACATCTACCGGCTGAACTTCACATATTTGCGGCCTTCGTAGAGGCGGAAGCCGCCGCTAGGGTCGGTCGTCACCTGCAGCGGAACTGGCCGCTTCATTGCCGCATCGTTCGCCGTACCCACCTCGAAAATCTCGTGCGCGCCCACATCCGTCACCACAAATTTGTCGTTCGCGATGAAGCCCACTCCGTAGACTCCCGCCGGCAGGTGCTTGCCGCCGATCTTGATCGGCACTTCGGTGATGAAATAGGCCTGATATTTGGCAGCAACATCGCTCGAGTAGCCGCTCGTATCCACCAGCGTAGCAAGCAGGTAGTGGCCATCGCTGAACTTGACGCCGCCGGAGTTGCGCAGTTGCGTCGGCGCGGACTGCGCCTTGTAATACACCGCGGAAGGCAGCAGCTTCTGCGTGTCCGCAGGCTTCAGTATGGTGTCTCCCTGCGCGGCCATCCGCAGCGGAGCCGCGATAAATGCCAGCGCCAGCGCGGCAGCTCCCGCCAATTTTCCAATCTTTTGCATCTTCATCGACGTACCCCCGGAAGATTCTCGACTGCGAGCGAAGTATAACGCACTCGTGCTTTACCCACCTGTGTCTTTGCGCAGATCATGCGTAAAAGCCGCTATAATCAGGCGCATGGCGGCCTATGTCCAGCCCGGTGCAGCCACTGCCCATAAGCTGCAGGCGCTCGAAGAGCATCTGCGCGCGCTGGGAAGCGTAATGGTCGCGTACTCCGGCGGCGTGGACTCGGCATTTCTTGCAGCCACGGCCCATCGCGCACTCGGCGACCGCATGTTGGCCGTGCTCGCTGACTCGCCCAGCCTTGCGCGCCGTGATCTCGAACAGGCCCGCGCCTTCGCGGCGTCGCTCTCGATGCCGCTGCGCATCATCGAAACGGCCGAGCTCGACAAACCCGAATATCAGCGCAACGACGGCGACCGCTGCTTCCACTGCAAGACAGAGCTCTTCACCGGCATGGAAGCCCTGCGCGCCGAGTTGGGCTTTGAGCATCTTGCCTACGGCATGAACGCTGACGATACGCGCGACTTTCGCCCCGGCCAGCGCGCCGCGCGGGAGCATGCCGTGCTGGCTCCGCTTGCGGATGCGTCGCTGACCAAGCAGGAGATTCGCGCGCTTGCCAAGGCCGCGGGGTACACGCTCTGGGACCGGCCCGCCGCACCCTGCCTCAGCTCGCGCGTGGAGTATGGCCGCACCGTGACGCGCGAAGTGCTCGAACAGATTGAACGCGGCGAGGAAAGCCTGCGCCAGCTCGGCTTCCGCGAGTTCCGCGTGCGGCACCATGGAGAGCTCGCCCGTGTGGAGATTGCCCGCGCCGAGTTACAGCGCGCTCTAACACTCGACATGCTCGATGCCATCACCGCCGAGCTGCGCAAGGCCGGCTACCAATATGTCACGCTCGATACGGCCGGCTTCCGATCCGGTTCGCTCAATGCCCTTCTTCCCGCCGAGGTGTTGCTCAAGCGCGGAGCCTGACTCACCCTGTAGAATTCAAGTCCCATGCGAATTGGTTATCTCGAATGCTTTTCCGGCATCAGCGGCGACATGTTTCTGGGCGCCCTTGTCGATGCGGGCGTTCCATTCGCCACGCTGGCTGATACCGCAGCGGCTCTCAATGTCGGCGCGCATCTCGAAGTGCGTAAAGTCATGCGCGGCGGCATCACCGGCACCAAGGTGGATGTGATGACCGGCACCCATGAGCAGGAGCACACCCACGAGCATCACCATCACGGCCATGAACATTCCCATCCGCAGGAACACGAGCACGGACACGAGCATCCCCATACCCACGACCACGGGCACAGCCATACCCATGAGCATCACCACGAGCATCGTTCGCTTTCGGCCATCCTCGGTATCATTCGCAATGCGCCGCTGGCCGATGCGGTAAAAGAGCAGGCGAGCCGCGCTTTTCAGTTGCTTGGCGAGGCTGAAGCGCGCATTCACAACATTCCCGTCGAGTCGGTCCACTTTCATGAGGTCGGTGCGGTCGATACCATCGTCGACATTGTCTGCGCCGCCGCGGGCTGTGCGGCGCTGGGCATCGATCGCTGGCTCGCGTCGCCTCTGAATGTGGGCAGCGGCACGGTGGATTGCGCCCACGGCACTCTGCCCGTGCCTGCGCCCGCCACGCTCGCGCTCATTGGCGATGCGCCGGTTTACTCCGCCGGGCCTCCGATGGAGCGCGTAACGCCGACCGGCGCGGCGATCCTGTGCATGCTCGACGTGCAGTACACGCCCTTGCCCGCCATGCGCGTCACTGCCACGGGCTACGGAGCGGGCGGCCGCGATACGCCAGGCCAGCCGAATCTTCTGCGCCTGCTTGCCGGTGAAGATGCCGCAGGCAAATCGCCCGAGGAGCAGATCGCCGTCATCGAAACCGTCATCGACGATTCAAGCCCGCAGTTGCTTGCCTATGTCAGCGAGCTGCTGCTCGAAGCCGGCGCATGGGATGTGTATCGTGTGCCGGTGCAGATGAAGAAGGGCCGCTCGGGCGTGCAGCTCACCGTGCTCTGCGCACCCGAACGCGTGCCTGCGCTCCGAGACCTCATCTTCCGCGAAACCACCACCATCGGCATGCACTGGCGCATCGAGCAGAAGACCTCGCTCGCACGCGAGTTCGTCGAAGTGGAAACGCCCTGGGGGCCGGTTCACATCAAGATAGCGCGCTGGGCCAACGGCGAAACCGCCAACGCCGCGCCCGAGTACGAGGACTGCCGCGCGCTGGCCCGCAAACATGCCGTGCCGCTCAAGCAGGTCATGCAGGCCGCGCTGCGTGCTTACATCTCCGGCCATGCAAAGAAGGAGGCCCACGGATGAACCGCGCGCAAATCGAAGCACTGCTCAATGAGGTCAGCGCAGGCCGTGCCACCGCCTCGGAAGCTCTGGAGCGGCTGCGCGACCTCCCCTTCGAGGACTTGGGCTTCGCCAAGGTCGATCATCATCGCGCGCTGCGCACAGGCATGCCCGAGGTAATCTTTGCTGCGGGCAAAACTCCGGAGCAGGTCGCGGCCATCTTCGCGCGCATGGCCGCCGCGGGCGGCAACATTCTGGCCACGCGCGCATCGCAGGAGGCTTTCGCGGCCGTTGCGGCTGTTGAGCCGCGCGCGGTCTTTCACGCGGCCTCACGGGTCATCGCTCTCGCGCAGACAGATGCGCCGCGTGGCAAAGGAACCATTGCCGTGGTCTGCGCGGGCACCAGCGATCTGCCGGTGGCCGAAGAAGCCTTCCACACGGCCGAACTGATGGGCAACGCCGTCGAGCTGATTGCCGATGTGGGCGTTGCGGGCATACACCGTCTCCTGGCGCAAAAACAGTCGCTGCAGGCCGCGCGTGTGCTCATCGTCTGTGCCGGGATGGAAGGCGCGCTGCCCACCGCCGTGGCCGGACTGGTGCGCGCGCCGGTGATTGCGGTGCCGACGAGTGTGGGTTACGGTGCGTCCTTCGGGGGCGTTGCCGCCCTGCTGGGCATGCTGAACTCCTGCGCGCCAAATGTCTCTGTCGTGAACATCGATAATGGGTTCGGGGCGGCTTCGATCGCCTCGCTCATCAATCATCTCGACTGAAAGTCTGTCGCGGCGACCCCACTTTTGTTTTCGGGGCCCCGGCTGTGTTTGAATGGTTCTCGCCGCGCGGGAGAACGTTTTCTTGGAGCTGAAATCTTCGCTCCGGCATTTCCGCTTCAGAACCTCCCAAGGGGGAGCCGATCATGACCCAGTCACGCCGCACCTTCCTCAAATCCACTGCCGCCGTAGCCGCAACCGCAGCCCTGGCCCGCCCCGGCCGGGGAGCCGTGCTCGCTTCTCCGGCACTTGCCGTCACGCCCCAGCTTGCCCAGTTCGGCTACGGCGAAGTCACCCTGCTCGAAGGGCCACTGCGCGAGCAGTTCGACACTAACCACGCCTTCTATCGGGCGCTGGATGAAGACGCGCTGCTGAAGCCCTACCGCCTGCGCGCCGGGCTGCCCGCTCCCGGCCCGGACATGGGCGGCTGGTACGACTGGGTGGACGATTTCTCGCTCAAGAACATGCATGGCTTCTGTCCCGGCCACAGCTTCGGGCAGTATGTCTCAGGGCTCGCGCGCGATTACGCCGCCACGGGCGATCGCGCCACGCAGGAGAAGGTGCACCGGCTCGTCCAGGGTTTCGCTCCCGCCATCTCCGGGCATTTTTTTGAGGGCAACCGCTTCCCCGCTTACATCTACGACAAGATCACCATGGGCATGATCGACGCGCACGAGTTCGCAGGCTGCCCGGATGCCTTCAAGGCGCTGGACGCGGCGCTCGCCTGTGCGCGGCCGCATCTGCCTCCGCGTGCGCTCTCGCGCGATGAACAGTATGCGCGGCCGCACAAGGATGAAAGCTGGTGCTGGGATGAGCCGTACACGCTGCCGGAGAATCAGTTCCTGGCATGGCAGCGCGGCGCGGGCGACCAGTACCGCGCGATGGCCACGCACTATCTGGCCGATGACTGGTACTGGGATCCGCTGGCAAGCGGCGAGAATGTGCTGCCCGGCAAACATGCCTACAGCCATGTGAACGCGATGAGCAGCGCCATGCAGGCCTACTTTGTCCTGGGCAACGAAAAGTATCTGCGCGCGGCGCGCAATGGATTCGGCTTTGTGCGTGCGCAAAGCTTCGCCACCGGAGGGTGGGGGCCGAACGAGAGCTTCCGCAAGCCGGGCAGCGGCGACATTGGCGAGAGCCTGACCAGCACCCACTCGAGCTTTGAGACGCCCTGCGGCTCCTACGCCCACTTCAAGATCACGCGCTACCTGCTGCGCACCACGCGCGACAGCCGCTACGGCGACAGCATGGAGCAGGTGCTCTACAACACTGTCCTCGGCGCCAAACCGATCGAGAAGGACGGCCACGGCTTCTACTACTCGGACTACAACAACGACGGCTCGAAGTTCTATCACCCCAACAAGTGGCACTGCTGCACGGGCACCTTCTCCGAGATCACCGCCGACTACGGCATCAGCGCCTACTTTCGCGACGCGGCCGGGCTCTACGTGAATCTCTACGTGCCCTCGCGAGTGCAGTGGCGGCGCGGCTCCACGCAGCTCGCGCTCACGCAGCACACCAGCTATCCGCACACGCCCACCACGCAGCTTGAAGTGACGGCGAGCGCGGCGACGGCCTTTCCGCTGTATCTGCGCATTCCGTCGTGGGCCGGACCAAAGACCATCATTGCCGTCAACGGCAAGCGCGCGCTCGCGGGGCCAAAGCCCAGCGAGTTCGCCAGGATCGAACGCACCTGGAAGACCGGCGACCGTGTCGAAGTCGAGTTCGACATGCCCACGGTGCTGGAGCCGGTGGATGCCGAGCATCCGAACCTTGTCGCTACTGTGCATGGGCCGCTGGCACTCTTCAGCATCGGCGCTATTCCGGCAGACCTGACCCGTGCGAACCTGCAGCACGCCACGCAGGTTGCCGCTGGCTCAACCGACTGGACCGCGAAGACCGCGACCGGCGCGCTGACGCTGCGGCCCTTCACGGCGATCAGGGACGAGCACTACCGGCTGTATCTGGATATGAAGGCGTAAACGCATCGCCCACGAGAAAGGCCGGAGCAACCGCTCCGGCCTTTCTCGTTTTCGGATTCACTCCATGCTACGGCCGGTCGTAGAAGCGGAAGAACAGCGAGGGCTTAGCGCAGGGCTCGGCGCGGGCCACAAGCTCCTCCTGCTGCTTGTCGGTCAGCGGCGTAAACTCGCGTGCATATTGCACGTTCTGCTCAAGCTGCGGAATCGAGTCGCAGCCGATGATGACGGTGCTGACCGGCTTCGACAGCGTGTAGTACATCGCCTCGCGCATCTTGAGCGTGCCCGGTGACGAGGTCTGGATCGTCATGCCCTCCCAGGAGTGCTTTTGCGCATCGATCGAGGGCGGCGTCCAGCTTGCGAGCAAACGGCTGCGGCCGGGAATCTTCATGCCGATGATGCCCATTTGGCGCTCGACGGCGAGCGGCAGAAGCTGGTCATTGAAGCTGTAGTGGTGCGGGTCGGCGGCATTCATCGCCATCAGGATGGTATCGAAGGGATACTTGTTGATGCCCGCCATGAGCGAGTCGGGCCGGTAGTGGCCGGTGAGGCCGAGATAGCGGACGACCTTCTGCTCCTTCATGGCCAGCAGCGCCTCCATGGCGCCGCCCTTGGCAAAGACCTGATCCACGTCGTACATGGTGCCGATATCGTGGAGCTGCCAGAGATCGACGTGATCGGTCTGCAGGAGCTCGAGTGACTTTTCGATCATGCGCATGGAGCCGTCGTAGGTGCGCTCCTTGGTCTTGGTGGCAAGAAAGGCCTCGTTGCGGCGCCTGGCCATGACCTTGCCCACATACTGCTCGCTCCAGCGCTCGGGGCCGCCATAGATAGAGGACGTGTCGAGGTAATTCACGCCGAGGTCGAGGGCGCGCTCGATGATGGGCACGGCAGTGTCGAAGTTGTTGGCCTTCTCCAGCGCGGCCTGGCCGCCGAGCGAGAAGATGCCGACCTTGTAGCCGGTCTTGCCCAGGTTGCGCGTGGGCATGGCCTCAATGGTGCGCGGGTTAAAGGGCAGTCCGGGCAGCGATTTGTTGGGCGTGACGCCCAGCGCCGCGCCGGGCACCAGCAGCGCCGCTGTCACGGCTCCGCCTGCTTTCAGAAAGTCGCGCCGCCCCGTTTTGCGCGTTTGCATCGTGGTCTCTTCGCTCATTGTCGTACTCCCCCTTGGCACGCTCATGATACGCTCGCGCGGGCCGCGCTGGATAGGATGATTCCGCGCCGGCGAGTGCGAGCGCGCTCGAAGCGCGGGGCGTTTGGTACTCTAGCTGGGTAAGGAGTCTGGCCTCATGCACATTACCTCGCCCTTCTTCGTCGTGCCGGTGCTCGTGATCGTCTTTGCCGCGTGCATCCTGTTTGCCACCAGCAGCAAGGAAGACAGCCACTCATCCCACTAATCCGCCGTGCGCAGGCGTACCAGCGCCACGCCCTGCCGCGGCAGCGTGAGTTCCACCGTTGCCGTGCCGCCGCGAATCGCCGTCCGATGATCCGCAACGGTTTGATCCAGCTTTCCCGCCGCTTCCAGCTTTGTTAACTGCGCCGCATCCGGCTGCGCAGGGCTGCCCATCTGCTTCCACACGTGAAACGCATTGCTGTGCTGCGCATCCATGGCGAAGATGCCCACGGTGGCGTGCCTGCCGGTGAGCCCGTCGATGGCGATGCGCACCGGCGATGCGGACGCTGGTACGTCAACGTCGTCGTAGTTCCAGAGCAGCACATCGATCTCGCCTCCGTTGCGCGTGGCGGCGGCGTTGACATCGGGCACTGTGGTCACGCTCTGCGCAACCACCTGATCGAGCGGCAGCGCTCCGGTGCTTTCGGTGGCCAGCCACTCGGCACCGGGTTTCTGCGCGCCCAGCATACCCATCAGGCGGAAGGCATTGAGCACGGGCTTGTCGATGCCGTCCGTAGCTAGGGCGCGCAGGCCAGCGAAGGCCGGCTCATTTTCAAACTCGTAGGCCCAGGTAACGGAGGCCTCCACGCGAAGGCCGTATTTGCGCGCGAGCTCGTAGGTGCGCATGGTGGCCTCGGTCACGCTTGCGCCGTAGAGCGGGCCGTTGCGGTAGCCGTTCTGCGGGCTCAGGCACGCGCCGCAGCCCTCGGGGTCGCTCTCGCCCAGGATGATAGGCGTGTCCTTCCACTCGGGATAGCTGGCGATGACGCGCATGCCGCGCTCCACGGCGCGGAGCTGCGTGGCGATGCTCATCACCACGTGGCCATCGACGAACTTCGGCGCGCCCTTGGGGTGGTAGCTGATGAAGTCGAGAGGCGCGCCAATGCCTCCTGTGGCCGCATTGCGGCCATGGGCGCAGTGCTCCAGAAACTGCCGCAGGAAAGGCTCGGAGTGGTCGCTGACGCCGGTGGCCTCCGGCCCGCCGACCTTCGCCTCCGGCAGCGCCTGGCGGATGGCGGCAGTGGTCAGGTCGTAGAGCTTGTCGTACTGCTCCGCGGTGCCGTGCCAGTAGGGAATGTCAGGCTCGTTCCACACCTCCCAGAGCCAGTCGCGGGTCTGCGCGCCATAGCGCTGGCGCAGGTGAGTGGCATACGCCAGCACCAGTGCGCGCCACTTGTCCCAGTCCTTGGGCGGGTAGCTCCAGCCGGTAAAGATGTCGCCTTTGGGGAAGGTGTGACGATAGGGCTCGGGATGGGTGGAGAGAGCCTCGGGCATGAAGGCGATCTCCACGATGGGGCGCACGTGCGCGGCGGTGAGCGCGTCGAAGATGCGGTCGGTGATGGTGAAGTCATAGACCGGCGTGCCATCGGGTTTTTCCGTGTAGACATTAGTCGAACCCCACTTGCGCGAGCCTTCGCCGTTGCCGGTGGTGAGCAGGTTGTGCGGACGGAAGTAAACCGGCGCGGCAGGATCGAGCGCGGCCAGCTCGGCGAGGAGTTTCTTGCCGTTCGGCGCATAAAGGTAGTTGGGCTCGTCCGCGCCGAAGTTGTTCCAGATAGGCGCATAAGGGCTGGTGGGCTGCTGCGCGTGCACCTGAACAGCGACCGGCTGCTGCGCGCAAACGGATGCAGGAAGGATGAGGAGAGTGGCGGCGAAAAAGACGGCGCGAGCAGGGGCGGCAAGTCTCATGCGCTCCACGATACGGAGCCCGGTTGCCCCCGCGCAAACGGAAAGGGCTGCCGCCCCCGGAAGCCCAGAACATCTGGAACCAACCCCGGCCGGATGGCGTACAACTTTTATCAGAGGGTGAATGCCATGATGCGCAAAGGAACGGCTCTGCTGGCCGGCTTGGCGCTCGCGGCCTGGACCACAGGCTGCCGGGTGCACGTGGATAAGGATTCCAACGGGCAGGAGAAGACCGTGCAGGTCGATACGCCCTTTGGCGGCGTGCATGTGAATACCGACCAGACCAAGGCCGCCGACCTGGGCCTGCCGGCCTATCCCGGCGCCCTGATCGTGAAGGACAAGGACGGCAACGACTCGGCCGACATCCATATGGGCTTCGGCGAGTGGCAGCTTCGGGTGCGCGCTGTCTCCTATGAGTCGGCCGACCCGCAAGACAAGGTAGCCGCCTTCTACAAGAAGGCGCTGCAGCGCTATGGCGATGTGCTGACCTGCCAGGGTAACTCGCCTGTGGGCACACCCACAGTAACCGCCGAGGGGCTTACCTGCAACGACACAAATGGCAAGGGCCACCAGTTCCAGTTCAACGGCAAGACCAATGGCGTCGACTTCTCCGGCAAGCTGCAACTGAAGGCCGGCTCGCAGCGGCACCAGCATATTGTGGGCTTTAACGACGAGCAGAATGGCAAGACCCGCTTTGCCCTTGTTGCCCTGGACCTGCCCGCCGGGGTGGAGGATAGCGGCAAGAGCGACTAAATCGCCCCTTTTCCTGCCCTGCCTGCTCAAGTTTTGGCCCCGGCCGCACGATAACCGGTGTGGGTAGGTGTGCATGGCTACGCACTCGGTCCACGGCAGCTCGCTGAACAACATCCATTCCGCGCAACCGGGCGAACAGTCCTTCATGGCCCGCCAGCCCATCATGGATGCGCATAACCACGTGCATGGGTACGAGTTGCTCTTCTGGAACGGGCGTGAGCCTGTGCCCACCGCGGGCAGCGACGCTGCCACGCAGGCCGTGCTCGATGGCTCGCTGCAGCAGGGGCTGGAGCGGCTGGCGCGCGGTCTGCCTGCCTTCGTTCCCTGCACCGCGGACTCGCTGGCGCACAACTGGCTGCAGATGCTTCCGCCGCAGTTGACGGTCATTGAACTGCCCGCCGGCACCGAGCCGACTCCGAGCCTGCTGGCCGCCTGCGCCCGGCTCAAGGAGATGGGTTTCTGGCTCGCCGTGGATAACTTTGCCGGCATCGCGACGCCGCTGACCAGCCTTGCCGACTACGTGAAGATCGACTTTGCCGCCAACGATGCGGCGACCCGAGGCGTGCTTCTGGCCAAGGTGCGCAAGCCCGGCACCATGCTCGTGGCCAGAGGCGTGGAGACGCGCGAGCAGTTCCGCTCGGCCGCGGCAGAGGGCTTCCTCCTCTTCCAGGGCTACTACTTCTGCCATCCGGAGCCGCTCAAGGGCCACCGCATCCCCGGCAACCGGCTGGTGCACCTCGAAATCCTGGAGCTGTTGCAGAACGATCCCTTCGACCTGCACCGGCTGAGCCAGCTTGTAACCTGTGACGCCTCGCTGACCTACCGGTTGCTGCGGCTGGTCAACTCGCCCCTCTGCGCCATGCGGCAGGAGGTAACCAGCATCCAGGCCGCGCTCATGCTGGTGGGGCAGGAGGCCTTCCGGCGCATTGCCACGCTGGCCATTGCCGGGGACTTCAACGCCGACCAGCCCGCCGAGCTGCTGCGCATGGCCTTTGTCCGCGGGCGTTTCTGTGAGCTTGCTGCACCCCTGTGCCATCAGCCCCCGGCCGAGCAGTACCTGATCGGCATGGTGAGCCTGTTTCCGGCCATGCTGCAGGTCTCCATGGAGGAGCTGGTGCGCATGCTGCCCTTGCGCCAGAAGGCCAGCGACGCGCTGCGCGGCAGAGGCAATCCGGAAGGCGCGCTGCTGGACTGGATCGCGGCCTACGAGCATGGCAACTGGGCAGCCTGCGACGCGCTGGCGGCAGCCAATAACCTGGTCTCCGCAGACCTGATGCGCTGCCACGCCGACGCCCTCACCTGGGCTGAGACCTCGATGGCCTCGGCGGCCTGAGCCGCCGCGTCCGCGCCGGGAGGCGCAAAGGAAAACCCGCGGCCCGCCGGGCTCGATCGCCTACAATTCTCCCCATACGCACGACAGAACGAACTTCCCTTCACTCTGGAGAGCCTCATGTCTTTGAAGCTGTCTTGCCTTGTGCCTGCGGTCCTTCTTGCCGCGCTGCCGCTCTATGCGGCCAACAAACCCAAAGCTGCTCCGGCCCCCGCTCCCACCGATCCCTACGCCGAGGTCCAGCCCGCAACCGAAACCCTCGACCTGAACATGTATCAACGCATCCGCGACGAGGGGTTGAACCACTCGCACGTAATGGAGTTTGCCAGCGCGCTGATGGACGGCATCGGCCCGCGGCTCACCGGCTCGCCCAACGCGATGAAGGCTAACGAGTGGACCCGCGACACGCTGACCCAAATCGGCCTGGAGAATGCGCACCTCGAAGACTGGGGCGAGTTCGGCCTGGGCTGGCAGCAGCTCAACACCTGGGCCCGCATGGTGACGCCGGATACCGCCGTGCTGATTCTGCAGGCCACGCCGTGGTCGCCCTCCACGCCCGGACCCGTGACCGGCGATGTGGTCTCGGTCGAGATCCACGAGGAGAAGGACTTCGACCAGTACAAGGGCAAGCTCGCGGGCAAGGTCGTCCTCTACGGACCCATGCGCGATGTGCCGCCCGTGGACAAGGCGCTCTTCTCGCGCTACACCGACCAGCAGCTTGAGGAGCTGGCCAGCTATCCGGTGAGCAACGCCGGGGGGCCTTCGCCAGAGATGCAGGCCCGCATCCGCAGGTATATCGAGCGCATGCGGCTGATCGACAAGATTGCCCAGTTCTTTGCCGACGAAAAAGTGGCGGCGGTGATTGAGCCCAGCCGCGACGGCGAAAACGGCGGCGGCTCCGGCGGCACATTCTTTGACGACAACGGCGCCACCCTGGGCCGCACGCCTTACCTGGCCGACAAGCGCGTCAAGATTCCCGTAGCCGTCGCGGCCATCGAAAGCTATGGACGGCTCTATCGCCTGGTGGAAGCCCATGTCCCCGTCACCGTCCAGATCGACATTGAAACCAAATTCACCGGCGAGCACGAGCACGCATACGATACCATCGCCGAGATTCCCGGCACCGATCCGAAGCTGAAGGATCAGGTGGTGATGGTAGGCGGCCACCTCGATAGCTGGATTGCCGGCACGGGCGCGACCGATAACGGCGCGGGCACCGTGGTGGCCATGGAGGCCATGCGCATCCTCAAAGTCCTCGATGTCAAGCCGCGCCGCACCATCCGCATCGCCTTGTGGACAGGCGAGGAGCAGGGGCTGTTCGGTTCGAGAGGCTACGTGAAGGCGCACTTCGGCTCGGCCGCGCTCTCCACAGCGCCCGACCAGCTCGCGCTGCCCGAGTTCCTGCGCCGCGCCACGGGACCGCTCGAGCTCAAACCCGAGCAGAAGCTCATCTCCGCCTACTTCAATGTGGACAACGGCACGGGCAGGATTCGCGGCGTATACCTGCAGGGCAATGCCGCGGTCGCGCCCATCTTTGCGCAGTGGATCGCCCCGCTCAAAGACCTGGGCGTGACCACGCTGACCATGCGCAACACCGGCGGAACGGACCACCTGAGCTTCGACGCGGTCGGCATCCCCGGCTTCCAGTTCATCCAGGACGACATGGACTACGAAAGCCGGACCCACCACTCAAACGAGGATGTCTATGAGCGGCTGCAGCCCGCCGACCTGAAGCAGATTGCCACGGTCGAGGCCATCTTCCTCTATGACGCTGCGCAGCGCGACCAGATGCTGCCGCGCAAGCCTCTGCCGAATCCGGCAGCCGAAGAGAAGGATCGCAAGCCCATCGAGGGCATCTTCCCCGGCGCCATTCCACCGGTGGACGAGAAGAAATAGCTCAGCCCGGAGCACACAGAAATGCCCGCCGCGCAGCAATGTCCGGCGGGCTTTTTCTGGCCCCTGCGTCCCTGTTCCGGGAGTTGAGCCTGCCTGCAGGCGCGGCCCGGTTTCTGTTAAACTAATCCAAGCGCATTCGAGGGACGAACGCACCAGGCAGCGCCCGCCGGATTCGCATCTGCACCACCACGTCGGGGAGTGGCTCAGCCTGGTAGAGCACCTGGTTCGGGACCAGGGGGTCGGAGGTTCAAATCCTCTCTCCCCGACCATTTAAATCAATAAAAAGACAATCCAACTAATTTTCGCCGCTTCTCAAACGGCAGCACACCATCCATCCGCAATTCGACTTACAGTAATTTGTCGTCACCCAGAGTTCGCATCGCACTCAATTTCATCGATCGCCGTTCGCTGAATTCAGTATCAGGCAAGATCATGCAGTCGATTTTTGCCGCTTACCGTGCCTCCGTGTTTAACAAGCAGTGCACTGAACGCCGGGCCTTTGACGAAGCCCAAAACAATCGCTTCACGCAATCGGATATGGCTTGGTCATTGACCAATTAAATTCGACTTAGCAAATAGCCATTTGATAGAGATGCAACAGTGCTCTCCCGGACTGATGATCTATCGATCTGAAGCCATTGGAGACGAGAGTCGAGGGCATCTCGCCAAAGGGCACCCACAGCCGCCGGCCCGCAGCCTCGCCAAATTCTCCTCGACTTGCACGCGCGGGCATATTACCATCACTGCTGTTCCCATCCGTCCCCCTTGGAAATCCAATTGCCCCAACGAGTTGCAGCTCTTCGACGCATCGTTCCGCGGGTCCTGATGGCGGTGGCGCTCGCTTCCACTGCCGCAGCGCAGACCAGCCCGCACGCTCCTGTGGCTTCTTCCAGCGCTCACGGCGTGGAAGTCGGCATGCCGATTCTCGAGTCGCATTCCTACAAGGAATTCAGCTCTTTTCCGCAGATATGGACTGTCCTGCAGGATGGTCGCGGCGTCATGTACGTGGGCGTTTCAGGCGGCGAAATTGCGGAGTACGACGGTGTCTCCTGGCGCAGCGTCGAGACAGGCATGGATATTACCCGCTCGCTTGCCCTGGACGATACGGGCAGAGTCTGGGTGGGTGGCAACGGCGGGTTCGGCTATCTTGCGCCCAACGCCAAAGGCACAGAAACCTACGTCTCCCTCCTGGACAAAGTACCGCAGAAGGATCGCGACTTTACCGATGTGTGGCAGACGCTCGTCACCCCGCAGGGCATCTTCTTTCGCAGTTACGAGGAGCTCTTCCGCTGGGATGGCAAGACCATGCATATCTGGCATGCGCCGGCGGGCTCGCGGATTCAGGCGCTCTCCATGGTGCGCGGCCGCCTCTATACCAGTGAAAACGGCATCGGCCTTGAAGAGATTGTGGGCGACGAGCTCCGTCCGATGCCCGGTGGGGCTGCCTATGCGCATTCCATCAAGCTGTTCCTCCACCCGTATGACGATGGACGCATCCTCGTCTCCGAACGCGATGGCCTGCTGTCGCTCTACGACGGGCAGAAGGCGACGCCGTTTAGTACGCAGGCTGACGGTTATCTGAAAACGCACAAGATTTATACCTCCACACTTCTGCGCGACGGCAGCATTTGCCTCACGACGCTCAACGGCGGCGCCGTGATCCTGACGCATGATGGCAAGCTGCGCCAGGTGATTGACGTGGCGGATGGCTTGCTCGACCCCGGCGCCCTTACCGCGTACCAGGACCGCGATGGAGCGCTTTGGATCGGCACCACCGCCGGCGTCTCCAGGGTAGAGATCGGCTCGCCGGTCTCGATCTTCTCGCGTGATGGCCCGCTGGATGCGATCCGGTTTCAGGGGACGGTCTATGTCGCCGACGGCGGCGGCTCCAGTCCTGTTCTCAAGCTGGTCTCCGATCCCCGCACCAACCGGCCCTCGATGGTTCCGCTCGGCGGCGCTACGCAGGGTTTCTCGCTGCTCGTCTTCCGGGATCGCTCGGGCAAGACACCCGACCAGTTGCTGGTCTCCACTAGCGAGGGACTGATGCGCCTGGTCGGCGATAGGCTGACGCCGGTGCTTCCCTCGATCCACGGCCTCGATAACCAGGCTTATGTCGCGATCCAGTCCCGCAAGAATCCCAGCCGAGTCTTTATCGGGCACGGCGATGGCGTGAGCTCCATGCGCTGGGACGGCAGCAAGTGGATCGACGAAGGCCGGGTGCCCAACACGGTCTATGTAGCACACACATTAGCCGAAGATAACGATGGAGATCTGTGGGCGGGCGGCGGCAAGGGGCATCTGCTGCGCATCAAGGTTGCTCCCACAGGCCTGCGCGACTCCAGGGCGGAGAGCATTTCTACCAACTATGGCATCCCGGCAGCCAATGGCGGCGTGAGCTATGTGTTGGGAGATCTGTACGCCGGGATCTTCAACAGCCAGAACATCTATCGCTGGGACCGCGCCGCCGGGCGGTTTGTTGTGGACAACCGGCTCCAACTGCCCGTCGACAGTCCAAGCGCGACCGCAATGCTTTACCAGACCGATGACGGCAGCGTATGGACCAACATGATCTCATCGGGAATCCGCCGCATTGCGCGCGTAACAAAGTCTCCTGACGGGACGCTGCATGTAGACGAAAAGACCTATAAGCCGCTGACGATCTTCAAAGACACGCCTACGTTTGTCGATCGGGATGGAAGCGTCTGGTCGACGGGCGACCTGCTGATCCGCTTTGACCAGCACCTGCATGCCGCGGAGGCGGATCAACTGCCAGCCATGGTGCGTCAGGTTAACGCAGGATCGAGCCTGATCTTCGGCGGCATGGACGTGCACGGCAGCGCGGAAGTGCGGCTCCCAGCCGGCAGCAGCAGTGTGCGCTTTCAGTTTGCCGCGCCTATCTATAGCGACGCGGCCGATGTCGAGTATCAGTACATCCTCGATGGCGCGGACAGGGACTGGTCTGGATGGGGCAAGCAGAAGGAAGCCAATTACAGCGGCCTGGGACCGGGCAAGTATCTCTTTCACGTGCGCGCGCGGGGATTCGACGGCCGCATCGGCCCGGAGGGAACCTACGCATTCATCATTCTGCCGCCCTGGTATCGCACCACGCTGGCATATACCGTCTACGTTCTTCTGTTGATGGTCCTCGGAGTGCTCGGCTGGCGCTTCATCAGCCGCCACGAGCAGCAAAAGGCCCGCCGCAAGACGGAAGCCCTTGAAGCCCAGGCCAGAGTGCTGGAAGCCACGGTCAATGAGCGCACCGAGGAAATTCGCGCGCAGGCCGCGGAGATCTCCGCGCAAAAGGATTCAATCGAGCTGCTCAGTGAGATTGGCAAGGAGATCACCGCCTCGCTCGATCTCAATACCATCCTCTTCAAGCTCTATGAGCGCGTGAATCAGATCGTGGACGCGAGCATCTTCGGCGTCGGCCTCTATCGCCCGGAGAAGCATCTGATCGAGTACAGCCTGGCCATCGAAAACGGCAAGCGGTATGCGCCGTACACGCGCAGCATGGACGACAAAAATCAGTTCGCTGTCTGGTGCATAGACCACCGCCAGTCCATCCTTATCAACGATGTCGCCACCGAGTCGTCGAAATACATTCCGGAGTACAGCCACACCGGCGGCGCGCTCGACGACGGCAGCATGGCACAGCCTCCTGTCTCGATGATCTATCTGCCGCTCGTCGCGCAGGAACGCGTCCTCGGCATACTCAGCGTGCAGAGCTTCAAGAAAAACGCCTACACCGAGCAGCACCTGAGCCTGCTTGCGAACCTTGCCGCCTACACGACAATTGCGCTCGACAACGCAAACGCGTATCAGACCATCAATCAGCGCGAGCAGGAAGTGCGCGAGCGCGC
>DASZRQ010000044.1:0-3669 GCA_035549115.1 Occallatibacter sp.
CATGCAATACCGCACAGGGAACGAGATTCGCGAGCTGTTTTTGCGCTTTTTTGAGTCGAAGGGGCACCGCCGGGTGCATTCCTCTTCGCTGGTGCCTGCCAACGACCCCACGCTGCTGTTTACCAACGCGGGAATGAACCAGTTCAAAGACCTTTTTCTGGGCGCGGAGAAGCGGGACTACGTGCGGGCCACGACGAGCCAGAAGTGCGTGCGGGCGGGCGGCAAGCACAATGACCTGGAGAACGTCGGGTTCACACGGCGGCACCACACGTTCTTCGAGATGCTGGGCAACTTCAGTTTTGGCGACTACTTCAAGCGCGACGCGATCGGGTTTGCGTGGGAGCTGATCACGAGTCCGGAGTGGTTCGGGATTCCGAAGGACAAGCTCTACGTCACGATCTTCGAGGGCGCGGACGGCGTGCCGCGCGACGACGAGGCCGAGGGCTACTGGATCGAGGCCGGCGTGCCGAAGGAGCGCATCTTCGAGTACGGCGTGAAGGACAACTTCTGGCAGATGGGCGAGACGGGGCCGTGCGGACCCTGTTCGGAGATTTTCTACGACCTGGGGCTGGAGGCGAGCGAGCACGGCAAGGATTTGCCGTTCGGCCAGGACGATGCGCGGTATGTCGAGATCTGGAATCTCGTGTTCATGCAGTTCGACCGCTCGGCAGTGGTGGATGCGGCGACGAAGAAGACCAGCTACAAACTGACGCCGCTGCCCAAGCCTTCGATTGATACGGGCATGGGCCTGGAGCGCGTGGCGGCGGTGCTGCAGGGCAAGATTTCGAACTTCGAGACGGACTTGTTTACGCCGCTGATTGCGCGGGCGGCGGAGCTGACAGGATTACGTGATGGCAAGTCAGCAAGTCAGCAAGTTAGCGAGTTAGCGGACGAGTCGCTGGAAAAGCTCGTGGGTAATGCCAGTTTGCGGATTATTGCCGATCATGCACGCGCGGCGACGTTCCTGATCAATGACGGTGTGCTGCCCTCGAACGAGGGGCGTGGGTATGTGCTGCGCAAGATTCTGCGGCGGGGCATTCGGCATGGGCGCTTGCTGGGGCAGGAGCAGCCATTCCTCTACCAGATGGTGTTTGCGGTGCGCGATCTGATGAGCGGCGCGTATCCAGAGCTGAACGACTCGGCGGATCGCGTGGCGCGGGTTGTTGAGGCTGAGGAGAAGCAGTTTGATCGGGTGCTGAAAATTGGTATGGTACGGCTGGACGAGAATCTTTCAAAGCTGATCGAGAAGAAGCGCCTTCTGGACGAATTCAATGCGGCTGAGCAGGCTTCTCTTGGAGATTCGAGCAACGAGGCTATACGGAAGATCAACGATCTCTACGATGTCATCCAAGGGAAATATCCCAGTGAGTTTCGCGGAGAGTACTGGGGAGATGAGTGTGGCACAAATCATCTGTTGAAGAACTCGATCACCTATCCCGGCACAGACGCTTTTCATCTCTATGAAACCTATGGTTTGCCGCTCGATTTTATGGTCGATGCGGCGCGCGATGCGGGCGTGGCGTTTGATGAAGCTGGTTTTGAAGCGGCTCGTGCTGAGGAGCAGGCGCGGGCGCGGGCTAGCTGGAAGGGCGGAGCGCAGAAGACGGCGAGTCCGGCCTTCCGCGAGCTGCCGAAGACGGTGTTTGAGGGCTACCAGCATATTGAGTCGTCGGACTGCAAGGTGCTGGCTATTGTGAAGGACGGCGTGGGCGTGCCGGCGGCAGTGGCGGGCGATGCGGTGGAAGTTGTGCTCGACCACACGAGCTTTTATGCCGACTCGGGCGGGCAGGTGGGCGATACCGGTTTCTTTCTGGCTCCGGACAGGAATTCTACTGTTGCCGAGATTACGGGTTGTGTTGCGCCGGTGCAGGGCGTGCGCGCGCACAAGGCCGTGCTGCGGCAGCCGCTGGCTGTGGGCGACACGGTGCGCACGCTGGTGGACGGCTTCCGGCGCGACGCGATCAAGCGCAATCACACGGGCACGCATCTGCTGCATGCGGCATTGAGACAGGTTTTGGGTACGCATGTGAAGCAGGCGGGCTCGTCGGTGGATGCGGGGCGGCTGCGGTTCGACTTCTCGCACTTTGCGCAGGTGGCGGACGAGGAGTTGCAGGAGATCGAGGATATTGTGAACCGCGAGGTGCTGGCGAACGCGACGGTGGAGACGCTGGTGGATGTGCCGATTGACGTAGCGGTGAACGAGTATCACGCGATGGCGCTGTTCGGCGAGAAGTATGGCGACAAGGTGCGCGTGGTGAAGCTGTCGGATGGCTTTTCGACGGAGCTGTGCGGCGGCACGCATACGGGCGCGACGGGCGAGATCGGGCTCTTCAAGCTGACGAGCGAGGGTGCGGTGTCGTCGGGCGTGCGGCGCATCGAAGCCATCAGCGGGCTGGGTTCGCTGGACACATTCCGCAAGGACTTCGAGGTGGCCAAGCTGGCGGGACAGTATGTTCCCACAACCGACAACCTGACGGACGGGCTGCGGGCGAAGTTTGCCGCGCAGGACGAGGAGCTGAAGCAACTGCGGCGCGAGCTTGAAGAGATGCGGATGAAGTCGGCCGCGGGAGGACTGGACGATGCGCTGGCGCACGCCGTGGACGTGAAGGGCGTGAAGGTACTGACGCATCGGGCCGATGGGCTGGAGCGGGGGCAGTTGCGCACGCTGGTGGACAACCTCAAACAAAAGGCCGGCGAGGGCGTGGTGGTGCTGGCTTCGGCGCAGCCCGAGGGCAAGGTGGCGATTATCGCAGGCGTGACGCCGGGACTGGTGAAGCGCATCCAAGCAGGCAAGCTGGTGGGCGCGGTGGCCAAGCTGGTGGGCGGCTCGGGCGGCGGCAAGCCGGAGATTGCCGAGGCCGGCGGCAAGGACCAGGCGGCGATCGATGCGGCGCTGAAGGCCGTGCCGGAGACGGTGGCGGTGCTGCTGGGCTGATTCAACGATCAAGGGAAGCAAAGTATAAGAGGGCCGCATTGCTGGATGCGGCCCTCGGTGTGTCTAAGGGAAGACTCTCTAATGTATCTATCGCATGCCGACTGCTTTATTTATCTAAGCCTGATTTATCTAAGCCTGGTTGATCTGGGCCTGATTTATCCAGGCCTCAGGCGTGCACCGGGTTAGCGGGTTACCGCGCCGCCGCGCACGTTGAAGCTGTAGGCCACGCCGAAGGAGAGGATCGGATAGGTCTTCAGCGGGTCCACATCGCCCTTGTATTTAGTGACCTGCTCGGCGAGGTTAGCCTGCACATCGGGATCGGTGGCCACGTCGACGCAGTTGAGGCCGTTGGCATCGCATACCTGGCCGGAGGTGAGGTTGACGGCGACATCGGGCGAGCCGATGAAGGCCACGCCGACCTCGACTGGGAACGAGAAGTGGCTGCCGTTGCGGGGAATCATGTTGCCCCAGCCCGCGGTCAGGGTAAAGGCCGGGTTCTGGGTGTGCAGGTTGAGCACGCCGTTGCCCTTTACCGGGTTGGAAGACGACGAATAGTAGGTGTAGCCGTTGAGGTCGAAGCTGGTGCCGCCCTCGGCGGTAAAGAGGCCGGTGGCCTCGCTGGTGTTGTAGAAGAGCACGCCGGGCGAGAAGCGCAGGCCGTGGCGCGGGAAGGGATAGAAGTCGATGGAGGCGCCGGCGGAGGCCATGTTCAGCTTGGCATCCACGTCAAAGCC
>DASZRQ010000045.1:0-9026 GCA_035549115.1 Occallatibacter sp.
CGGCTGCTCGGCGGGCACCTTTACCGGCGACTGGGGCGACCCTTTCGCCAACCAGAGCGCCTTCAACGGCCCGGACTCGAAGCTGGTGGCCGAGGAGCCGGTGCATGGCGCGGTGGCCTATGTCATGGAAGGTCCGGCGGCTGACGGCACGGCCCGCGCCTGGATCGATCCACGCTCCGGCCTGCTGCTGAAAGCCGCACTGACCCCCAAGGGCGGCACCACGCGCGTGGTGCTCGAAGTAACGGATGTGGACCTGAACCCGCCGCCAGACTCGGTGTTCGTGGTTCCCCCCATCTGCGCCGCAGCCGCGGCCAGTTCCGCCACGCCCGGCGAGCAGATGGCCCGGTTGACCGGCGACAATGCCGACGATTTTACGGCAGCCAATGTGCCCTGGAATCCCCCTGCGCCACCCCCCGATGCGGCGAATCCCGACGCAGGCAAGACGGCTGCTCAGCCCACTGAACTCGCCGAGTGCACGGTGCTCTTTCGCGTGGTGCGCGCCGGTTCCATGATGCCTGTCACCAGCGGCTTTCAGACTGCCATCGATCTGACCGTGGACCAAAATCACCCGCCCGACTACACCATCGGCATCACGCCGGAGGGGCTGGTGAGCTTTGCCGGAGGCGGGTTGCACGAGGTCACCAGCGACTTCCGCGACGGTGTGCTGCGCATAGAGAATGCGCCCAAGCAGTTCGAGATCGACACGGAGTTTGGTACCGCCGGCTCCGGCCATGCGCTCATCTTCCGCCAGTGTTTCGCACCGGAGACCACGCTGCTTTTCGTGGTCAGGAATCCCGGCCGGCTCTCCGACGGCGGCCAGTGGCTCTGGGTCAAAGCCGCGAAACCAGCCCCGGCCCATCCCGCGCCGCGGCGCACGCCGGAGATTCGATCAGCCTCGCAGCCGGCGGCGAAGTCCACTAAGGCGCAATAGCCCGCGCGCCGACGGCGGCAGAGGCCGCATTGGCGGCGTCTTCCTTCTGCACCTTGGCGGCACGCAGAATGTCGAGCATATGGTTCCAGACGGCCGAGCCGCCGGAGACCAGCATGCCGCCGACGATCCAGCTCAGCCAGTTGGAGGAGTGTCCCCAGACATACGGCTGAAAGTCGGGCGTCTTGAGGGGATTGAGCCCGCTCAACGCCGTGACGAAGATGCCGCTGACGATGGCGACGGCCTGAATGAAGGCCGCATTATGTTGCGGCTGCCAGCCTGCGATCGAGGGGCCGATCCATTGTTTGATGGTTTCGGTTACGCGCTCCGTGGCCACGCTCAGGCCAAGCATGACTGTCGCAAAACTGGTCATCGCATCAAGGGGATTGGACGCGCCTGTGGAAGAAGCATCGACGAGCATGGTGCCTCCCTCAGAAAGTGCCGGGTGCCCCAAAAGTAGCAGACTCCATGACACCTGGGAAGCGGTTTGCGCAGGCGGATTGCTCCTAGAATGAAGACATGCAGTTCGCGGCGCGCACAGGGCGTCAACTCTCCATGTACTCCCAGAAGGCGTCCTCCAGCTCCGCGCCGAGTTCGCCAGCCATGCGCCGCGCGGCCCGTTCTGTCTCCTCCATCAATCCCTGCAGGTAGTCGCGCGAGCGCGAGATGGCTGCGATCCCCAGCGTCGCTGAGCGCCACGCAACGGCTTCATCCATCTCCGCCACGGAGACATTGAACCCCTGTCGAAGCCGATCTTTCATGGAGCGCACCACCTGCCGCCGGTCCTTGAGCGACTGAGCGTGCTCGATGCGCAGCTCCAACGTTAACTGAGCAATAGGCATGGGCTCATCATGGCAGATTTTGAGTTTGTTGTAGACATTGCCGCACCGCCGCAGCGCGTGTGGGAGACCCTGATCGACGTGGAGCGCTGGCCGGAGTGGACGCGCTCTGTCATCAGCATCACACGGCTCGACACCGGGCCGCTCGCCCTGGGTAGCCGGGCCAGGGTCGTGCAGCCAAAGCTGATTCCGACCGTGTGGAAGGTGACGGAGTTCGACGGGCAGGCGCGTCTGTTCACATGGCAGACGGGCCGGCCGGGCGTGAAGGTGATCGGAGGCCATCGCGTGGAGAGCGGCGAGTACGGCAGCCGGGTGCGGCTCACACTCACTTATCGCGGCCTGCTGGGTGTGCTGATGGCTCACCAGCTCAAAGAGCTGAACTGGAAGTACATCACCATGGAAGCACAGGGGTTAAAGGCGCGCTGCGAGCGCAATACCTGAGCAAGGCATTTCGGTCCGTGCAACTCATTGAAATTGCAGAGTTTCGCATCCAGACCGTAACCAAAGTGGACTCCCGCGCCTCACCCTATTGTTGTAGATATCTCCTGCACAATCTACAACTTGATGCCGCAGAAGGGTAATTGCGGCATCCGCCGCGCGGAGCGACCCTAGATTCATCGAACCCCCAAGGCCTCGTGCACGGCGGTGCTTCATCCTGACGAACGGCCAGGGGGCGATGCTCGCGCTTCCCCGATCCGCGATCAATAAAGACCACCCGGAGGATGAAATGAACATGTCGATCGAGCTGCTTCACAGGCTTTTCACAAAGATCAAGGCCCAGACGCTGGCGACGCACGGAGCGAACATGGTGGAGTATGCCTTGCTGGCGGCCATGCTGGGGCTCGGCTCGGTGGCTGGCGTGTCGCAGACAGCCAACAGCGTCAACAAGGCTTACACAAAGATCTACAAGAACCTGAAAGCCGAGTTCCCCAAGGCGAAGAAATCGAAGTAGGGCTGATTTCGGGCCCTGCGACGGTGCAGTCTAGTCGCCGGACTGCTGGATCTGCACCAGTTGCGGTTCGCCGGTGCCGTGGCCGCCGGGCGAGATGGTGCTGGTCTGCGGCGCGCGCCAGTGGTCGATGTGACTGATGCGGTGCACGCAGCCGATGGTGCAGTTGGGCGAGCAGCTCTTGGCGGTCAGAAACTCCCGCTTCACATCCGCTGTCGTGTACTGGGCAATGGGCACGCCGGGATAGCCGCGCTGCTGGCTGCAGTAGTGCACCAGCCCGTCCTCGCAGATGTAGAGGTACCGCGAGCCTGCACGGCAGCGCCAGTCGTTGGGCCGGCCCTGCGCAATCGCCTCCTGAAACTTGTCGAACTGCGCATAGTTACTCTTCTTGCGATTCTTCATCGCGAAGTAGACCCGCGCCTCGTCGGGATTCAGGGCCTTCAACTGGCCATCGCCATCGTGAATGATGCCGATGGTCGATTCAAACCCCAGCTCCAGCGCCCGCTTGCTGATGGTGAGCGCATCGTTGGGGTCCTTGAAGCCGCCGCCTACAACGGAATTGATGTTCACGTGGAACTCGGCATGATCCGCCAGCATCTGCAGCTTCTTGTCCAGCACCTTCAGGCTCTTCTTTGAAACCTCGTCCGGCACAATGTTGTCGATCGAGATCTGCATGTGGTCGAGGCCCGCGCGGTTCAGCCGCTCGATGCGCTCCACGTTGAGAAGGTAGCCGTTGGTGATCATTCCGGCGATGGCGCCGTTCCTGCGGATGCGGCGGATGATGTCGTCGAGCTCGGGGTGGGTCAGCGGCTCGCCGCCGGAGATGCCCACCATGGCCGTACCCAGGCGGCCCAGATGGTCGATGCGCCGGTACATCTCTTCCAGCGGCACCGGCTCGGAAACCTTATCGTACTCATTGCAGTAGGCGCAGCTCAGGTTGCAAAAGCGCATGGGCACAATCTGCGCCAGCACGGGGTGGCCCGTGGAAGCCAGCGCGCGGCCCACCATGGTCAGCTCGCGCACCTTGCGGGTAGCCGCCTTCCAGCGCCCGCGCACCGTCGATCTCCGGGGAGTAGACATCACTCTCTATTGAATCATATTGGGCAATTTCTAGCTGCCTGTCCGTGTCAATCTTTGATGCGCTAGTCCACGCTGTCTGAATGACTTGTGAAGGGCTGGAAGCTTGAAGAACAGCGTTACCGCAGAGGGAACGCACCCTTTTCGCAGTCTCGGATTCCCGTTGTGCGGATGCGCGGCGTGCGCTACGTTGGCAGTACACTCCCCACCCGCCAAGGACGGGCTCCCCGATCCGAATGAAGCTTCTGGTCAAGTTCAACCTGATTCTGCTGGCGATCTTTGGCGTCTGCGGCCTCGCCATTGCCTATTTCGCCCACGGCTACCTGATGGACAGCGCCCGCGAAGAGGTGGAGGGCCAGGAGCGGCTGATGATGGCCAGCGCCACCGCCGTGCGCGACTACACCGCCACCGATCTCTCGCCGCTGCTCGAGCAGAATCCGCGCCACCGCGTGCATTTCCTGGCCGAGACGATCCCCTTTTACGGCGCGAGCACGACCTTCGGGCACCTGCGGCATGACTATCCGGACTACACCTACAAGGAGGCCGCGCTCAACCCCACCAACCCCGAGGACCGCGCCACAGGCTGGCAGGTGGATATTATCAACTGGCTGCGCGACCACCCCGACCAGCACGAGCGCACCGGCGAACGGCCCACGGTGATGGGCCCGGCGCTCTATCTGGCGCGTCCCATCCACGCCACCCAGGAGTGCCTGCGATGCCATAGCATGCCTTCGGCAGCGCCCAAGGCGCTGATCGCGGTCTATGGCTCCGCCAACGGCTTTGGCTGGAAGCTGAACGAGATTGTCGGCGCGCAAATCGTGAGCGTGCCCCTGGCCGTGCCGGTGCAGCAGGCCACACGCGCCTTCCATCACCTTCTCATCTTTCTCGCTCTCACCATGATTGTCACCATGGCGGCCCTCGACGCGGGCGTCTACTGGTTTGTGATCCGGCCGCTGCGCCTCGTCTCCGACACGGCAGACCGCGTGAGCCGCGGCGAAAAGAATGTGCCACCCGTTGGCATCAAGGGCAGGGACGAGATAGCGACGGTGGCGGCGAGTTTCAACCGCATGCAGGTGAGCCTGCAGAAGGCGCTGCGGATGTTCGACGAGCAGTGAGCTAGCCGCGGCAGGCTTTGAGAAAGCGCAGCCGCTCGGCCTCGGTTTCAATCTCGGCGGCGGCAGCGGTGTAAAGCTCCTGCGGCGTGGCGCTGCGTTTGGCGGCTCGCTTGACCACCACTTCCGCTATGGGCCCGATGAAGGCGGCGAGCTCGCGCGCCACGCGCTCAATGACCGCGGGCTCGATGGCCGAAATATACACCGAAGACGGCGCGGCCATGGGTGCGGCCACCTGTCCGGCCGGGCGCGTGGCGGCCGGGGCAGCAGGCGTATCAAGGTGCGGCCGCAACGCATTCAGCAGCACCTGCACATCGGATTTCCAGCGGGCATGGGTCAGCTCCACTGCGTTGCGAAAGGCCAGCTCGCGCAGGTCTTCGCTCAGCTCGTCGGCGCGCGGCATCTTGGCCCCGCGCACCAGCACCGGCACCACGGGAATGTCACGGCGCAACGCCGAGGCCAGCTCGATGCGGACGAAGTCATTGGGATCGTCGAGCCGGCGCTGGCCCGCGGCATCGCACGCGGAGAGCCACTCCAGGCCGATCATAGCCAGCAGCACGCTGCAGTTGGATACACTCTGGTCGATGGCCTTGCGAAAGTCGCGACCCGGCTCGATGGCGGCCACATCCATGAACACCGCATCGCTGCCGAGCTGCAGAGTCAACTCATCGAAGAGACGGCCGGCTTCACCCTCAGCATCGCTTCTGCGGTAGTTGATGAAGATGGCGCGCACCGGCAATCCTTTGCGGCGCGCGAGCCAGCCGCGATGCGGAGCGCGGCGCCGAAGCCTGGAACGTGAGATGAGCTACAAGCCGCATGATACCGCATAGATACAGACGAAACCAGCGCTGCTTACCCCTGACGCGATGAGGCAGGGATGCTTTGCGCCAGGGTCCATGCTGAGGCGCCGATGACCCACGAGATGAAGAAGGCGGTCCAGGGCAGGCGCGCGGCGGGGGCGGTGAGGATTTGCGGCGTCCAGACCAGCAATGTGAAAAGGCCGATGAGCGCAGCCTCTATATGCGCGGCGATGCGCGGATAGATGTGCAGCAGGATGGCGATGCCGCAGAGCATCTGCGCGATGCCGGCGATATCTCCCCAGAGGGCGCGGTTGGGCAGCCACGCGGGAACCAGGGCCGTGGTCTCCTTGACATAGAGCAGGTGGGAAAGCCCGATGGGCACCAGCGAAGCGGCAAAGAGCGTGTGCGCGCTGCGGAGCGCGGCAGGCACGGTCAGGAACGCGAAGGCGGAATCGGGACGCAATGAGGCGAGACGGGCGAAGAGAGCCCAGCCGCCGGTGAAGAGAACAGCCAGCTCTCCAATGCCGAGCCATACGCCTTCAATCTGCGGCGCAACCACAAGAGCGGGCACCTTGAGCAGCATCCAGAGGAAAAGGTAGACGAACAGCACGCGCGCGGCCCACGCGGAGAAGCGCGTGAAGAGAGCGATGCCGCAGACGAGCATGAGCAGGCCCGAACCATAGGCAAGCGCGGTGCGGCCCGGCACCCATTGCGCCACAGGCTGCCAGCCCATAGCGAAGTCGCCATAGACCAGCGCGAGGATGCCGAGGCCGACCATGCCCAGGGCAAAGACCGGAACAATGAGCGGCGCGGCGGCAAATGCAACGGGCTGCGGAAGGGTGCGGACAGCGTGGCTCATGGGTGTTGACGCTAGCGGCATCCGTGCTGCGCGGCAATGCGGATGTGCCGAATCGCGCCCGGCAGGTGCGAACCGGCCTGTCCTGAGGCTGAGAACGCTCTCCTGTAAGGGCGCTTTTTGATCAGGGATGGTCCGGCTGCTTCATCAACTGCTGCTCGGCCTGTTCGAAAGTGATCGCATCGGGCAGGCGCGAGAAATCCGACCTCAGCTCGTCCTCTTCCTGCGAGATGTTTTTGAAGAACAGCGCAGTGCCGTGAATGTGCACATGCGTCTCCACGATCTGCCAGATGGCGGGGGCTGTCTCGCGCCGCTCGATGGAGAAGGTGCCGCCTGCAGAGAGGCTTCCGCAAAGTCCGCCGCAAAAGCGAACGCTTCGGGTTAGCCGTCCATGCAGGCTCACGATGCGGTGCTGGGCAAGATCAACCTGCATCTCGCCCTCCATGGCCGCAAACACGCGCGCGGCCCAGGTTGGAGGATTGAAGTTTGCATTCGGTGTAAAGTGCAGCGTGACGCGCCCGTCCTTCTGACCCTCGTTTGTCCAGAGAAATGCATCCGGCAGCAGGCGCAGCATCTCTTCCGACTGCTTGTCATCATGCTGCGCGGCTTTGCGCTGTTTCGCCTGGGCATCGGGATCGTGCGCAAAGCGGGCCATCGTTCTCTGCTGCTCTGCACGCGACTGCTCCCTGCCTTTCTGCTGCAGCACACGATGCAGGTCGCCGCGCGCGGTCTGCGCCACCCACTGACACACGGTGTTCTCCGGCTTGCGATCCACGTCAAAAAAGAGCCAGTGCGAGTGATCGTGCGCATCGGCCGTCAGTTCGATCTGCACCGCCTGGCGGGCCAGGGCTGCGGCATCCTGCGCTACGGCACTCATGCCGGCAAGGGCAGCCAAGGCAAGCACACGGATGCTCCACCCTATCCATTGCCGCAATGCGCACCGCGCGCGGAAAACCCTGCACTCTATCTGCATCGATACGTTTAGATGCGCCGCGGCAGTTTTGCGCGTATATGCACGAAAATTGATGACGCACGCGCAGCACGCCGCTAGAATGGCCGCACCTGAAAGAGGGGAGGAAGTGATGGCACGGAAATACGCGAACATCCTGGAGACTGTGGGCAATACTCCCGTGGTCAAGATCAACCGGCTGGCGCCGCCGGGGGTGAATCTGTACGTGAAGGTGGAGGCGTTCAATCCACTGGGCTCGGTCAAGGACCGCCTTGCACTGGGCGTGATTGAGGAGGCCGAGCGTACCGGCAAGCTGAAGCCGGGGCAGACGGTGATCGAGGCCACCAGCGGCAACACGGGCATCGGGCTGGCCATGGTATGCGCGGCCAAGGGCTATCCACTGGTGGTGACCATGGCGGAGACCTTCAGCATCGAGCGGCGCAAGCTGATGCGCTTTCTCGGCGCAAAGGTCGTGATTACTCCGGCGGCCGCCCGCGCCGTGGGCATGGTGAACAAGACCGTGGAACTGGCCGAGAAGCACGGCTGGTTCTACACGCGGCAGTTTGAGAACGAGGCCAATGCCGACATGCACTCGAAGACGACGGCGCAGGAGATTCTGCGCGACTTTGAGGGCGAGAAGCTCGACTATTGGGTAACCGGCTTTGGCACCGGCGGCACGCTCAAGGGCGTGGCTCGCGTGCTGGCCGAGAAGCGGCCCGAAACGAAGATCGTGGTATGCGAACCGGATGAAGCGCCGATGCTCTCGAGCGGCGTCGAGCAGCAGCGCAACCCAGACGGCTCAGCAGCCGTGGCGCACCCCTCCTGGAAGCCGCATCCGATGCAGGGCTGGAGCCCGGACTTTGTCGCCAAGCTCGCCGGCGATGCGGTGGCATCGAAGGCGATCAGCGAGGTGCTGCGCATCCAGAATGCCGAGGCGCTGCAGTGCAGCAAGGATCTGGCGCGCAAGGAAGGCGTCTTCGTGGGGATCAGCTCCGGAGCCACCTTTGCAGGCGCGCTCAAGGTGGCCGCGCAGGCGCCGAAGGGCTCAACCATCCTGTGCATGCTGCCCGATACCGGCGAGCGCTACCTGAGCACGCCGCTGTTCGGCGATGTCCTGGTCGATATGAACGAGGAAGAGCTGGCCATCTCGCGGTCCACGCCGGGCTGCCAGTTTCCTGCCTCCTAAGCCTGCGCTGCGCCCCAACAGAAATGCGCCGAAGGCAATTGCCCTCGGCGCATTTTTTGTTAATACATCGGCACAATTTAGACGAAAGGCTCGGTGCTTCCCTGCTCCGGGCGCTGCAGCAGAGCGTGCTTGTGCTTCGAGTCCACCTGGAGGGTAAGCATCTGCTGCTTGCGATCGCGCAGTACGGTTACCTGCACGGCCTTGTTCTGGTTGGCGCGCAAGGCGCGATCCCAGTCCGCCGTGGTGGCAATGGTGTCGGCGCCCACCTTGAGGATGATGTCGAAGGCCTTCAGTCCGGCGGCATCGGCCTCGCTCCTGCGCGCCACCTGC
>DASZRQ010000046.1:0-3381 GCA_035549115.1 Occallatibacter sp.
CAGAGGTTTGCCGGCGGGGCTTTGGCCGTCCGCCGTCGCGCGCTCAGGAGGCTGCGTGAGCAGTGGTTCGGAAACAAATTCCCCAAACGTAAACGCGGACAAGGCGAACGCGCATCTCGAGACGGATCACCTGCTCCCCGATATCGGCCATCGTGCCGTCTCCGGCGGTGTCGTCACCATCGCCGCGCAGGCCACCCGCTTCGCGCTCAACTTTGGCGCGGCGGCCATTCTCGCCCGCCTTCTCAGCCCCCGCGACTTCGGCCTTGTCGGCATGGTGCTCGGTATCACTGGCCTCGTCGATGTCTTCAAGGAACTGGGCCTGTCCATCGCCACCATCCAGCGCACCACCATCACCCAGCGGCAGGTCTCCAATCTCTTCTGGCTCAATGTAGTCTTCAGTGGCTTTCTCACCATCTTCAGCGCCAGTCTGTCGCCGCTCGTGGCAATGTTCTATCGCGATCCCCGTGTCAGCGGCATCATGCTCGCGCTCTCATGCACATTTCTGCTCACCGGCTCCACCGTGCAGCACCAGGCCCTCCTCTCCCGCCAGATGCGCTTCAGTGCCCTTGCGCTCATTGATGTTGCCTCCGCCGCCATCGGTTTTGCTGTCGCCTGCTGGCTCGCTTGGCGAGGCTTCAGCTACTGGGCTCTGGTGATCCAGCAGCTTGTCACCGCGGCCTTCAATCTCATCTTCACCTGGTTTGCCTCCGGCTGGCGTCCCGGCATGCCCACGCGCGACAGCAGCGTGCTGCCCATGATCCGCTTTGGTGCGCACCTCAGTCTTGCCGACTTCCTCGGGCAGTTCTCCGCCAACTGCGACAACATCGTCATCGGCCGCTTCTACGGTGCTGCGCCCCTCGGCCTCTATACCCGCGCCAACATCCTGCTCATGCGTCCTCTGCAGCAGGTGCTCATGCCCATGAGCTCCGTGCTCAATCCCGTCCTCTCCCGCCTGCAGGACGACCCCAAACGCTATCGCCACAGCTTTCTCCGCGCTTACGACACCCTGGCCGTCATCGTCTTTTCTTTCTCAGCCATGTGCTTTGTCCTCGCGCGCCCGCTGGTGCTCGTCATTCTTGGTTCTAAGTGGGACGCGGTCGTCCCTCTCTTTGCCGCGGCCTCGCTCGTCGCCCTCTCGGTGCCCTTCACCTTCCTCGGCCCATGGGCCTATGAGAGCCAGGGTCGCGGGCAGGACCAGTTACGAAACCACACCATCACCGGAGCCATCGCCATCGCCGGATACTTTGCCGGCCTCCCCTGGGGGCCTCTCGGTGTCATCGTCGCCACAGCCATCATCGGAGTCGCCATCCGCCTGCCCATCATCTACTACATCGCCGGCCGCCAGGGGCCGGTCAGCACCGGCGATCTGTGGGCAGGCTATTGGGCGCATCTGCCCTGCTGGGGCGCGGTCTTCGTCGGTACCTTCTTTCTCTACCGCGGTGTCGGTCATCTGCGGCCCATCCTGCAGTTGCTCGTCTGCATGCCGCTCGGCGTCGGCATTGGAGTGGCGCTCATGCTGTTGCTCCCCCGTCCCAGGGCCAGCGTTTTTTATGGCTTCCGCATCGCTCAAAAGCAGTTGCTCGCCCGCCGCAAGGCGGCATAGAAACCCCTCCTGAACCCGCCGTTGCCATGGCGGATACTCCCCGGTTCCTGCATGACCCGCAAGAGTGGAATCGCTCTAAACTGTGAAGAACAGATCACTGCGATCGGCTTGCTTCGGTGTTACTCTGTTGCCATCCAACATTGGTAACGGAATTGTGCCCGGAAATGACCCTTTTGGGGCATAACGGGTTTGTGCATTTCTTTGTCATCCTAGACGCACCAATACATTCAGAACTTAGAAAAGGCTGTACCTAGAGAGCGAAGATGAAGATTTTATTGACAGACTCGAACCGCTGGCCTGTAGCTGCACGTTTGGCCGTTGCCTTTCGTCGCATGGGGTGTGACGTTGCTGTGTTGTGCCCCGTGCCCGGTCATCCCGCGCAATCCATTCCTGCTGTCGAGCACATTTTCGGGTACGACGGCCTCTCGCCCCTCGAGTCTCTTGCGCGTGCGATCGTTTCCTTTCAGCCGGACATCGTCATCCCCGCCTGCGATCGCAGTGTCGCGCATCTGCATGAGCTCTACGCTATGACCTGCGCCCGCGATGGCGCGGATGCGCCGGTCGCTGTGATGATTGAGCGCTCCCTTGGTTCTCCTGCTTCGTTTCCCATCGTCTCCAGGCGCTGCGAGCTTCTCCATGCCGCCGAGTCCGAGGGCATTCGCATCCCGAAAACCATGGCCATTGAAACGGAAGCCGACCTCGAGCGCTGGAGCGCCGAGTCCGAGCGTCCATGGGTAATGAAAGCCGACGGCACCTGGGGCGGCAAGGGCGTGCGTCTGGTCTCCAGCCACAGCGATGCTCTCCGCTTCTTCCAGGAGTTCAGCCGCCCAGCCAGCATCATGGAACTGGGCAAGCGTCTCCTGCTCAATCGCAATCGTGCCTGGGAGTGGGCCGGCTGGAAGGATGCGCGTCATGCCGTCATCGCGCAGACCGCCATCGATGGCCGCCCCGCCAACTGCGCCGTGGTCTGCTGGCAGGGCAAGGTGCTCGCCAGCCTCGCCGTGGAAGTGCTCCGCGCCCGCGAAGTGACGGGACCGGCCACTGTCGTGCGCCTCATCCCCGGCGTCGAGATGATCGCCGCGGCGGAAAAGCTCGCCAGCCGCTTCCACCTCTCCGGTTTCTTCGGCCTCGACTTCATGATCGAAGAGAGCACCGGCGCGGCCTACCTCATCGAGATGAATCCGCGCTGCACGCCGCCCTGCCACCTCGCCCTTGACGAGGGCCGCAATCTGCCGGCCGCACTCTATGCGCAACTCACCGGCGAGCCTGCGCCTCTCTGGCGGCCGGTCATCGATCGCGAGATCATCGCATACTTCCCGCGCGGCGTGGAGGCGGTTGGCTCCGCCACGCACAACGACCCGCAGAGCCCCGTCTATCTCGATATCCCCGTCGAGCCCGCGCTGACAAGGGCTCTGCTCCATCCACGTTCCGGCCGCAGCATCGTTGGCCGCCTCTGCGACATGTTTCGCCAGGATCGCAAGTCCGGCGCATACAAGTTTGCCGCCCTCAGGGAAAACGCGCAGCCGAGAACAGGCGCCAAGCAGACCATCAGCACTCTCGCCTGATTCTCTCCTTACTCCAAAAGCAATGGGCTTCGGCAATCATGCCGAAGCCCATTGCTTTTTGTGCGTGTGCGCAGCTTATTGCGGAATATCGACCGTTGCGGTGTTCGAGGGCACGCTCTCCACGCCGGAGGCATCCACGCTCGTCACGTAGTAGTTGTACTCCGTGCCCGTCGCCGCCGCCGAATCCGTATAGCTCGTCTGGCTCAGCGTCGT
>DASZRQ010000047.1:0-7543 GCA_035549115.1 Occallatibacter sp.
CTGGGGCGGCGGACCGCAGGACGACGAAGTGGCGCTGGAGAAAAACGGGATGGGCAAGGACGCCGCCGACCGCAAAGCGATTGCGGCAAAGCTGTTCGCGATCGAGCGCGAAGGGCTGTACAACGCCATCAAGAGCGCACCGGATATTCTCTTCATCTGCGCGGCGGGCAACTCGGACAGCGACAGCACGTTCATCGAGGATATGCCGTCCTCGTTCAAGCTGCCGAATCTGCTCGCGGTTGGCGCTGTAGACCAGGCGGGCGACGAAGCCAGCTTTACCAGCTATGGACCTACGGTGCTGGTGGATGCCGATGGCTACCAGGTGGAGTCGGTGATCCCCGGCGGCGCCAAGCTGCGCATGTCGGGCACGTCGATGGCCTCCCCGAACGCGGTGAACCTGGCGGCAAAGTTGATTGCGCTCGATCCCAACCTCACGCCGGAGGAGACCATTCACCTGATGGTGGAAGGCACCACTCCCAGCGCGGATGGACGCCGCCACAACCTGGACCCGAAGCGGTCTGTCGAGTTGCTGAAAGAGTTCGAGAAGACAGGCAAGTAATGCGGTGGGCGCGGGGCGGCTACTTTTGCACGTTGCCGCCCATGCCCTCGCCGGCCTCTTCCCGGCCATCGACGATATAGACCCAGCCTGAGAGCGGCGGCGGCCCCGTGGAGCGGTCGCGGCCGAGGAAGGGATAACCGAAGCGCAGATCGCTGAAGCCGACCGTGGTCCAGGTGCGGCCTGGCGGCAACTTGGGCGGGTCGAGCGCGGGCACCGGATCCTGGCCTAGATCGCGCACCACGGCCCACGAGCCCCAGTCGAGATAAACCTGGCCCAGCGGCGTGCGTTTGGCGGCCTCCACGGCGGGCGTGTCCGTGGGTTTGTAAATCACGTCCTGCTGACTGTCGGAGTCGATCTCGCCGGTGCGCGTGTTCACTTCCGCCGTCTGGTAGTACGTGGGCGTCTCGATGATGGCGTGCCACCGCCAGGGGTTGACCGGGTATGGCTCGACGGCCATGCGGGTGGCGGGCACGGAAGTCGTTTGCGTCTGGGCAAGCAGGTTGAGAGCCGCCGCGTGCTCCGCCCAGCGCCAGCCCCAGACCACAACCATGCCGCTGAGTGCGAAGATGGCCCAGCCCTGGCCGCGAAAGGCGTTGCGGCGCGCGCCGATTTCGCGGTCAGCGAGGCCAAGCAGCCAGGGCATGATGAGGGCCGCCAGCAGCAGCGCCCACAAGACCGGCTCCGCGATGAAGACGAAGCTGCCCGCATACCAGCGCGGGTTGAACGGGAAGAAGGGACGCAGGCCGTAATTGTTGGTCCAGTCGAGAAGCAGATGGCTGAGCGCGGCGATGAGCGCGGTGATGTACACCCAGGTCCAACTGAGCGGCGCGGCGGACTCGCCGGCCCGCGAGCGGCGGGCGCGCCAGCGATGGTAAAGCCACACGGCTCCTGTGATGACGGCGGCCACCACGGGCACGGCGATGAAGGTATGCGTGATACCGCGATGGTGCTTGAGCTCTTCGACGGGGCCGGCCCATCCCCAGACAACATCGAGATCGGCGGCCTCCGCGGCGAGTACGGCAGCGAGGGTGGCGTAGCGGGCTTTGCGATTGAGTCCGGCGCGGCCGATGCATGCGCCGGTGAGAAAGTGGGTGACGGGTTCCATCGCTGGCTCTCACGATACTACGCGGCGCGGGTGCGCCCCTATAATCGGCTGCATGAGCGGGCACGCGACAAACGACAAGGCCGCAAAGCGCATCGAGGAGCTGCGCGCAGATTTGCGGCGGCACGAGCACCTGTATTACGTGATGGACGCGCCGGAGATCTCCGACTCCGAGTACGACGCGCGGATGAACGAACTGAAGAAGCTGGAGGCCGAGCACCCCGAGCTGCTGACGCCGGACTCGCCGACACAACGCGTGGGCGGAAAGCCCGCCGAAGGCTTTAAGAAAATGGCGCACTCGCGGCCCATGCTGAGCCTGGACAACGCCTACAACGCCGAGGAGCTGACCGACTGGGACCGGCGCGTGCGCGAGCTCGCCGGGCCGCTGGCGGTGGAGTACACGGCGGAGCTGAAGCTCGATGGGCTGAGCGTGGCCCTGACCTATGAGGCTGCCGGGGACGGCGTGCGGCTGGCTTTCGGCGTGACGCGGGGCGACGGGCAGACCGGCGAGGACGTGACCTCGAATATCCGCACGATTCGCAGCGTGCCGATCGCCATCTCCGCCGCCGCGCTGAAGAAGGCGGGAGTGCCGCAAACGTTCGAGGTGCGCGGTGAAGTGGTGATGCCGCAGAAGGCTTTTCTCAAGACGAATGAGGAGCGGGAGCACGAGGGGCTGCCGCCGTTTGTGAATCCGCGCAACTCGGCCGCGGGCGCGGTGCGCACGCTGGACCCGAGCCTGGTGGCGAATCGCGGGCTGGTGTTCTTCGCGTATTTCCTGCTGATCGACGGCGAATATCTGGCCGCGGGCCAGAGCGCGACACTGGATGCGCTGACCGCGCTGGGTTTTCGCGTCAATCCGCATCGCGAGCGCGTGCACACGGTGGACGCGATGATGAAGTTCATCGAAAAGGCGGAGGCGGACCGCGAATCCCTGGGCTACGAGATTGACGGCGTGGTGCTGAAAGTGGATGCGCACGCCACGCAGATGCGGCTAGGCTACACGGGCCGCGCGCCGCGCTGGGCCATTGCGTACAAGTTCACGGCCAAGGCAGGCATCACGCAGATGCAGGACATCATGATCACGGTGGGGCGCACGGGCAAGCTGACGCCGACGGCGATTCTGAAGCCGGTGTTCATCGGCGGCACCACGGTGAGCCGCGCCACGCTGCACAACGCGGACTTCATCGAGCGCATGGGGCTCATGATCGGCGACTGGGTGAAGGTGGAGCGCGGCGGCGACGTGATTCCCAAGGTAGCCGAGATTGTGGAGGACGCCGAGCATCCGCGCGGGACGCAAAAATTCGAGTTCCCGCAACAGTGTCCCGAATGCGGGAGTGATGTGGTGCGCGCCGAGGGCGAGGCCGACCACCGCTGCGTGAACGCAGACTGCCCCGCAAAGCTGCGCGAGAGCCTGCTGCACTTTGGCGCGCGCGGCGTGATGAACATCGAAGGACTGGGTGATGCAGCCGTGCAGCAGTTGCTCGAAAAAGGGCTGGTGCACAGCGTGGCCGATCTCTACAAGCTGACGGTGGAACAGCTCGCGGGCCTGGAGCGGTTTGCGGAGAAGTCTGCGACGGCATTGCACGAGGAGATTAACCGCTCGAAGAAGGCCGGACTGGCGCGCGTGCTGATGGGTCTTGGCATCCGCTTTGTGGGTGAGCGCACGGCGGAGCTGCTGGCGCAGGAGTTCGGCTCAATCGATGAGTTAATGGCCGCGGCGACGGAAGAGACGAAGGAAAAGCTGGAGCAAGTGGATGAGGTTGGTTCGCGCATTGCCGAAGCGATCGTCGAGTTCTTTGGCCGCGAGAAGAACCGCGCACTGGTAGACCATCTGCGCGCGGCGGGCGTGGAGATGACGGCGGAGAAAAAGCAGCGCTCCACGCAGCTTGAAGGGCTGACCTTTGTGCTGACGGGCACGCTGCCCACGCTGACCCGCGACGAAGCCAAGGCGCGCATCGAGGCGGCGGGGGGAAAGGTCTCGGGCTCGGTGAGCAAGAAGACGAGCTACGTGGTGGCCGGCGAAGAGGCCGGCTCAAAGCTGGACAAGGCGCAGGCGCTGGGCGTGCGGGTGATTGACGAAGCGGAGCTGTTGAAGCTGCTTGCGGGCTGAGCCCGCACGCTATGCGCCCGCAAATTACGCGATGGAGCGGCGGCGGGCGACGCGCTGCTCGCGCTCGCGTTCCCGCTTCCAGGCCTCCGAACGCCATGCGCGGCTGTTGAAGGCAGGCGGCGCATCGACGAGGTCTGCCTGGATGAGGCGCGCGGAGGACTCGAACTCGTCCACATACGCCTCGGTGGGAACCGGCACCGGTCCCGGCGCTGCCGCATGCGCGGCAACCGAAGTAAGCGTGGTATCGACTCTGGCGGAGGCAGGACGCGCAGGCGCAGCCTCCGGTTTCTCCTGCACGGCGGGACGATCGGCGAGATTCTTGGCCATGAACTCATCGACCAGCTTATGCAGGCAGGTTTGCCCGCACAGGTGCTTTGTGCCGGCGCGCAGACGGCTCTGCGAGCGCCAGCCAGCGATGCGCAGCTCCCCGTTCTGCTCGTAAGCCACGAACCAGTGGTTGGTCTGCTGTTTATCCGTCCCACAGATGTCGCACGAAATCGCCTGCCGGATCACCCGCGTCTCTCCTCTGAGCTGGCCCGCAGGCCAGCTTCCTGCTCGATTGCCTTCTGTCTATCTTCATCGCGGGCGCGGGCGGTTGGGATGAGGCGGAAGTAACAGGATTCCGCAACTGTCACAAAAATGGACGGAAATGCTCCGTGCAGTTCTGAAATGGGACCCGCGGACGCATTTCTATGCAAATGCGGAGAGCCGGCGCAGGGCCGGCTCTGGTGGAACACGCCGCATGGGCGCTTACTCGCGGGGCGCGAAGTAGCCTTTGCGGGCGCGAACCTCGTAGTGACGGTTATTGCAGTAGAGATAGATAGGCCTGAAGGCTCCGTCGGCCTTGAAGTCGGCGGGGATGTAGCTCAGATCGTACTGCGAGCGCAGCTCTTCTTCGATGTTTTTGAAGCTGTTGGACATCTCCTCAACCGAAGGCGGGAAGAAGACCTCGCCGCCGGTCTCCTCGGCCATGTCGGAGAGCACCTTGTCGCCTCGGCCGCGGCTCGGCGTCCAGTTGGTGCTGATGGCGTAGATGATGGTTTCGGCGCGCTGGCACATCTTGATGGCTTCGTCGGGGTGGACGCGGCTCTGGTTGTCATCGCCGTCAGAGATGAGGATGAGCGCCTTGCGCACCGGCTCCTGGCCGCGCGAGACATCAAGGAGCTTGTCGCGGCAGGCGGTATAGACGGCATCGAAGAGCGCGGTGCCGCCGGCGGGGCGCATGCGGTTGATGCCGGTTTCGAGGCCATCGAGGTTGTTGGTCCAGTCCTGGTAGACGGTGGGCGTCACATCGAAGCCCATCACGAAGGCGCGGTCGGCGCGCGAGGTGAGGATGGAGAGCAGGAACTCGGTGGCCGACTGCTGCTCGAACTGGAAGCGGGTGCGGATGGAGGTGCTGGTATCGACCACGATGCCTACGCGCAGCGGCAGGTTGATCTGCTGGCGGAAGGAGGTGACCTTCTCGGGTGCCTTCTGGTCGTCGAGCAGGGCGAAGTCGCTGAGCTTGAGGTTCGGGATGTAGTGGCCGTGCTTGTCGGTGACGGTGAAGATGAGGTTGACTTCGTTAACGCCGACCTTGATGACGGGGCCGTTATCCTGCGACGACGAAGACGGCTGGCCGGACTGCGAGGCATCCGCCGCCGGAGCCTGCGCCGGCGCGGGCTGCTGCGCGGGCGGAGCGGCAGGCGTAGAAGGTTGCTGAGCATGCAGCGCCGCGGCGGAGAAACCCACGGCCAGGACCAGTGCGAACAGCTTGTGATTCATATCGTTTCTAATTTTACCAATGCTCCATTTCATTTCGATGCGTTCCCTAGGTACCGTGTCAGATGCGCGGGGCCCTTTCAACACGCGCGAGGAAGGTTTCGAGCTCGGGCGGCATGGGCGCCTGCAGATGCAATGGCTTGCCGGTAAGCGGGTGGGTGAACTCCAATTCGGCCGCGTGCAGGAAGTTGCGTCCGAGGCGGAGCTTTTCCGGCTGGCCTTTGCGCGGGGCAGGCTGCTCGGTCAACTGGCCGGCCGCGCCGTAGAGCGTGTCGCCCACGACAGGGTGGCTGATGGAAGCCATGTGCACGCGAATCTGGTGGGTGCGGCCGGTCTCAATGCGCACGCGCACCAGCGTGAACTTGCCGAAGCGGGTTGTGAGCTGGCGAAGCACCTCATAGTGAGAGACGGCGGAACGGGCGTTTTCGGTAGGTCGCGTGGTCATGCGGGTGCGGCGCACCGGGTCGCGGCCCACGGCGGCGGTAATCGTTCCCTTCTCGCGCTCCACGTGGCCCTGCACCAGGGCGACGTAGGTCTTGTGGATGCGGCGCGAGGAGAAGAGCTCCGCCAGAGCGGCATGGGCGCGGTCATTTTTGGCGACGACGATGAGGCCGCTGGTTTCCTTGTCGAGCCGATGGACGATGCCGGGGCGCAGCTCGCCGCCGGTGGAGGAGAGCACCTGAAAACGGTGCAGCAGCGCGTTGACCAGCGTGCCGCGGCTGCGCTCGTCGTCGTTCTGGCCGGAGCCGGCGTGGACCATCATGCCCGCGGGCTTGTGGATGACGGCGAGATCCGCGTCTTCATACACCACATCAAGCGGAATGTCCTCGGCGACGGCCTTGAGCGGCGCGGGATGCGGCTCGCCGGTGATTGCGATCTGCTCACCGCCGCGCAGCTTGAGCGAGGGCTTGGCCTGCGCGCCATTGACGAGGACATCGCCCTGCTCAAGAAGCAACTGCACGCGCGAACGGCTGATGCCCTCGATCTGCACGGCGAGGAAGTGGTCGAGGCGCTGGCCAGCGGCCTCTGCGGGCACAATGAGATCGCGCGGCGTGGTCATGCGGACACCCGGGCGCGACGATCGAGCAGCAGGCATCCGCCGGCGAGCACAAGGACGATGGCTGCGATCTGCGGCCCATCGAGGAGGCCACGCAGGATGGCGCCGCGGCCTTCGAGGTCGCGGAAGAACTCCGTGAAATATATGGCAGCGCCGATGGCGATGAGCGCAGCGCCCGCGAGGTCGCCGGCCTGACGGACGCGCGGCATGGCCGCCAGCAAGGCGAGCGCGACAAGGAAGAAGGCCAGCGCAGCGTAAGCCTGTACCGGATGCAGGGGCACGAAGAGCGGCGTACCGCTCCAGCGCCCGGCAAGCGGGCTTGTGTAGGTAACGGCCCAGGGAAGGTTCGTCCCGGTGCCATAGCCGGAGCCGGCAAAGAGCGCGCCGATCTGCTCGACGGCGAGGCCGAGGGCGAGCGGCGCGGCCAGGGCATCGGCAGTGCGCGCCAGCGGCATGCGCTGCCTGCGCGCGTAGAGAAGCGCCGCGGCCAGGGCAAAAGCCGCGCCGATGGCCGTGACCAGCGGATGGTGAATCATGGCCAGGCCAAGCAGCCATGCGGGATGGCTGCGGACGACGGTCCAGTTGAGCGCGACAAGCACGGCACGCGAGCCGGCCAGTGCCGCACAGAGCGCGAGAACGCAGAGGTTCCAGACATGATGAACAGGCAGCGCGGCAACGCGCGCCGTGCGCTGCGCCAGCGCGAGAGCCAGCAGCACGCCCAGCGCGGCCAGAGCGCCGTAGGCGGGAATGACGAGAGAGCCGATGCGGAAGAGAACGGGATGCACTAGAGCAAGGATAACGGCTCAGCGCGCTGGAAAGGTAGAAGCCGACCCGCTGGGCCGTGGGCAATGCGCCGGTGAACCCGTCCTAAGACGGTGGAGCTCTCCGCGGTTCCTTAGGCATTCCGGACTGGCGGACACGGCACACAGAACCGTATAGACGAGTCGAGCTCCT
>DASZRQ010000048.1:0-4462 GCA_035549115.1 Occallatibacter sp.
GCTGCAGTACCAGCGCGGCCTGCGGGCCAGGCAGCTTCGCGGCGCGCTCAAACAGGGAGATACCGTGACCAATGCAATCTACGATGCAGGATTTGGTTCGTCGAGCCGCGCCTATGACGGCGCGCAGCTCGGCATGACGCCGTCGCGTTTTGCCAAGGGCGGCAAGGGGGAGGAGATTCACTTTACGACTGCGAAGACGCCCTTTGGCTGGATTGTGGTGGGCGCCACCGGACGCGGGCTGTGCTGGTTGGCGCTCGGCGCGACCCCGGTAGAGGCCGAAGCGAGCCTGCGCGAGGAGTTTCCCGCCGCGTTGCTGCGCAAGGATGCCGCAATGATGCGCTGGGTGGAGGCGGCTCTGCGCGAGGTCGGTGAAAAGCCGAAAGAAAATGGCGCGATCGAGCCGCTCGATCTGCGTGGTACCGCGTTTCAGCTTCGCGTGTGGCAGGCGCTGCGGCGAATTCCCCGAGGGGAGACGCGCACCTACAGCCAGCTTGCGCGCGAGATGGGGATTCCAAATTCGACGCGCGCCGTGGCACGCGCCTGCGCGCTGAACCGCGTATCGCTGATGGTGCCGTGCCATCGGGTGGTCGGCGTTTCAGGCTCGCTCACCGGCTATCGCTGGGGAGTGGAGCGCAAACGCCAGTTGCTTGCCGCAGAAGGCGGTCCTAAGTTCTAGGTTGGCGCGGCAGCGCGGAAGAAGATTGCAATAGATGTGCATAATGGAGGGGAATGTCTATTTCGAACGCTGAGGGAAAAGCTTCCCCAATCAGTTTGTTAGGACGGCTTTTGCGCCTGCCTCTTTGGCTGGTGCCACGCAGTGCAGTGGTCCCTGTGCTGACGGGCGTCAATCGAGGCAGGCGCTGGATTGCAGGTGCCTCATCCACCAATAGCTCTTGGATAGGAACATACGAACAGGATCATGCGCGAGCGCTCGTGCGACTAGTTAAACCAGGTTCCATGGTTTACGACGTCGGTGCGAATGTTGGTTTCTATTCCCTGGCATTGTCCAATCTGGTAGGCACACGGGGCCACGTTTTCTGTTTCGAGCCGGAAGCGCGAAATATGACCATGCTGCGACGGCACATTGTGCTCAATCATGTCGACAATGTCACGCTTGTGCAGGCGGCCGTCAGTGATGGTACGGCGCTGGTAGGGTTTGAAGGAGGCAGAGAGCAGGGCCATATAGGCGCCAGCAGCAGTTATCTTATCCCGTCGCTGTCGCTCGACGAATTTATCGCGCACGGTAACCCCGTCCCAGAATTCGTGAAGATGGATATCGAAGGAGCCGAGCGGTGGGGTCTTGCTGGCGCTAAATCTCTTTTGGAGCAGCGTAAAACAGTATGGATGGTAGCAACACACTCAGAGGAACTGCGAGTCCATTGCGCGCAGATTTTTGCCAATCTTGGATATCGGCTTGCTGGATTCGATGGCGCAAGTGACCCGAGCAATGCCGCAGACTTTCTCGCCTTTCCATAGAAAAATGAATAGGTGGATAATGTTGAAGGAGTAGCCGCCGCCTTAAGTGATCTGCGCGACGGCTTTCTCCTTCAGGCATCGAAATTTACGCGCGTGCGCCGCCCGACACCTTGATGTGCTGTCCGGTCACCCAGTACGAGTCGTCAGAGGCCAGGAAGGCAGCCACGCCTGCGATGTCGTCCGGCTGGCCGATGCGGCCAAGCGGCGTCTGTGCCTCCTGCTGCTTCTGGAATTCGCTTCCGATGAAGCCCGCCGAATGCACGCCCTCGGTTTCCACCATGCCGGGGTTCAATGAGTTCACACGAATCTTCTTCGGCCCAAGTTCGCCCGCCAGAGATACGGTGATGGAATCCACTGCACCTTTAGTGGCGCTGTAGACAGAGGCCATCGGAATGCCCGCTGCGGCCACCGAACCCACATTCACAATGCTGCCGCCCTTGGGGTCAAAGTGCTTGAGAGCTTCCTGCGTGGTCAGCAGAAGGCCGAGCACGTTGATGTTGAACTGTTTGTGGAAGTGATCAGGCGTCACGTTGTCGATTGGTCCGAACTCGTACACGCCCGCGTTGTTAACCAGGACACTGATGGGGCCGAGCTCCTTGGCGACCTTCTGCACGAAGGAAGCAATGGTGTCGGGATCGCCCACATTGGCCTGCACCGCGATGGCTTTGCCGCCGGTTTTCTTGATCTCGTCGACGACTTTCTCGGCGCCCGCTTTGTCGCTCGCATAGTTCACTGCAACGGCCGCACCGCGCGCCGCCAGCTCACGGGCCACGGCCGCGCCGATGCCCTTGGATGCGCCGGTAACCAGCGCGACTTTACCTTGAAGGGAACTCATAATCCTTATCTCCTACCGGAATGCCATCGCTTCGACATTTCGATAACTGTCGAATTGATTCCGCAACGCGAGATTTGGATTCAGGATGCCTGTGAATTTTTTGGTGAGCAGGCTTAGGCCTGCGTGCAGTTGGGGACAGCCAACGAAGAAAGATGGGCAGCCAGAGCTTCCAGAACCTCTGGCTGCAGGTGCAGGAAGTGAAATTTTCCGGCGCGCTCGATGCGGATCAGCCCTGCGGCTTCAAGCTCCTTTACGTGATGCGAGAGCGTGGCCGGAGAGATGGCCAGCGCCGACTGCGCCTGTGTGCAGGCCATGGGGCAGGAGGATCGTGCAATCCGCTCCAGCAGCGCGAACCGGCGCGGGTCGGCAAGCGCCTTCAGCAGGGCTGCCCGGCGCGCACGTGTCAGCTTCGGCATGGACTTTGCTGCGGTCTTTGGCCGTTGCGCGGATTCGGTTTCGATCGTCATCGTGCACCGTACATTGGATGCAATGGTATCTCAACGGGAATCATGCGCTCGCTTTCTGCGCCGTGGCCAGCAGGGTCTGGAACTGCGGCCCGTCCGGCTCCTTGTCCACGATAGAGGCCCTGGCATCAACAAAGCCTGCCGCCGTGAGTATCTCTTCGATCTCGCTCTCGGCAAAACCCAGCCACTCGTCCGCGTAGAGTTCGCGGGCCTCTTCAAACCGGTGCCGTGCCAGGTCGAGAATCACAATCCGCCCACCGGAACGCAGAATACGCCAGGCCTCTTTGACCGCGCGCGCGGGATGCTGCGCATGGTGCAGGGACTGCGAAAAAAAGACCAGGTCCACAGCGGCATCGTCGATCGGCAGCTCTTCCATGTCCCCCTGCCGGAACTCCACGTTCTCCGCGCCGCTGCGCTGAGCCTGCTCGCGGCTAACTTCAAGCATCTTTTCGGACGAGTCTACCGCAATCACCCGCCGCGCGCTCTGCGCCAGCATCAACGTAAAGCTTCCGTCGCCCGCGCCCAGGTCGGCGATCGTGGCTGGCGGCAGCAGCCGCAGAAAAGCCTCTGCCAGGCTCTTCCAGCTTTTGCCCGGCACATAATCGCGGCCCAGGCGCCCCGCCATGCTGTCGAAAAAGGCCCGCATGCGGTCCTGCCGTTTCCTGACCACGCGGCCCATTGCGGTCCGATCGGCGCTGGCCTCTGGAATCTCCTGCCGCGCCTGCGCCAGCAGGTCTGCGATTACGGTCTCCGCACCCTCGGCCGAAAGCCGATACAGACTGCTTTTGCCCGTGCGCCGGTCCTCGGCCAACCCGGCCTGTTTCAGTTGCGACAGATGCGTGGAAATCGTGCTCTGCCCCATCACCAGAATCTCCTGCAGCTCCGCCACGGAGAGCTCTTCCTCCTTGAGGAGCAGCAGGATGCGCAGCCGGTTGGGATCGGCGGCAGCGCGCATCATTTTCACAATTGACGGCATAGGCGGGTTCTGATACATATCAACATATCACGATACGACGATATAAAGGAGAGTTCGTATGGCAGCTACCACCCTCGATGTTACGCAGGCGGAGTTCAAGGTCGCCGATATGTCCCTGGCCGACTGGGGCCGCAAAGAGATCGCCATTGCCGAGCACGAGATGCCCGGCCTCATGGCCATCCGCAACAAGTACGCGGCGGAAAAGCCGCTCGCGGGGGTGCGCGTCACCGGGTCGCTGCACATGACTATCCAGACCGCCGTGCTGATTGAGACGCTGGTGAGCCTGGGTGCGGAAGTCCGCTGGGCAAGCTGCAACATCTTCTCGACGCAGGATCATGCGGCGGCGGCGATTGCCGCGACGGGCGTTCCCGTTTTTGCCTGGAAGGGCGAAACCCTCGAAGAGTACTGGGACTGCACCTACAAGGCCCTGACCCACAAGGGCGGCAAGGGCCCCGAGCTCGTCGTCGACGACGGCGGTGACGTGACGCTGCTCATCCACAAGGGCTATGAGCTCGAGAACGGCGATGGCTGGGTCAACACGCCCTCCGGCAACCACGAGGAGCAGGTCATCAAGGACCTCCTCAAGAAGGTGCACGCCGAAGATCCCCAGCACTGGCACAAGGTGGTTGCCGAGTGGCGCGGCGTCAGCGAAGAAACCACCACCGGCGTCCATCGCCTCTACAAGATGATGGAGCAGGGCAAGCTGCTCGT
>DASZRQ010000049.1:0-1711 GCA_035549115.1 Occallatibacter sp.
CCGCGCTCGATGCCGAGCACCGCGGCGTGTTGCACGCACCTCTCGCACAGGCAGGCCATAGGCTTACTCCGGGGGCAATGCGGCCAGCGCGGCGCGCGCCTTGTCGAGCAGAAGCTGTGTCTCGGCGGCCTGCTTCTTCAGGCCTTCCACGATGTGCGCGGGAGCTTTGGCCACAAAGCCTTCGTTGCCAAGTTGACGCGCCGCCGCGGCCACGCCTTTCTCATATTTGGCGATGTCCTTGGTCAGCCGCTCGCGCTCAGCGGGAACATCAATGGTGCGCTCGTACACAACTGCAACGTCGAAGTTCGGATTTGAATGCTTCAGCAATCCGTCCGATAGTTTGTCCACATGCTGCACGTTCTTGACTTTCGCCAGCCGTTGGACAATGAGCAGGTTTTCATCGAGAGTTTCTCTAAATCCGCCGAGCAAGCTGAGCTCGATGTCAGTTGCAGCTTTTTCCTCAACGCCAACATCTTTGCGGTTTGTGCGAATTCCAGCGATGAGATCTTGCACGAACTTCATATCAATCTGACTTTCGGCATTGCTGTTTTCGGTACCTTGCGGATAGACGGTCAGCGCAATCGACTTCGCCGGCGGCTCGCCGTCATACACCGCGTGCCACAACTCCTCTGTCAGAAACGGCATGAAGGGAGAGAGCAGCCGCAGCGCAGCCTCGAAGACCTGCACCAGCGTGGTCAGCGCGGCGCTCGTCGCTGCCTTATCAGCCGTCTCAGAAAAATCCAGTCGCAGCTTCACGATTTCGAGGTACCAGTCACAGAAGCTACCCCAAAAAAATTGATAGATAGTGCTTGCTGCTTCGTCGAAGCGATAGTCCGCGAGCTGATGATTAACCTCCCTAGAAGTGACATGCAGTTCGCGGGTAATCCATCGCGCTTCCAGCGGAGCATCGGCAGCAACTGTCGGCATGCCGCCCAACTGATCCGGCCCAACCTTGATCCCGATCTCTGCCGCCCGATCCACATTCATGAAGATGAACCGCGCGGCGTTCCATATCTTGTTGGCGAAGGCGCGGTAGCCTTCGGTGCGAGCCACGTTGAACGCGATGTCCGTGCCCGGCGAGGCCATCGAGGCCAGCGTGAACCGCACCGCATCGGTGCCGTACTGCTTCACAATCTCGATGGGATCGATCACATTGCCCTTGGTCTTCGACATCTTCTCGCGGTTGGCGTCGCGCACCAGCGCGTGGATGTACACATCCCGGAACGGCACGGAATCTGCAAGTGTGCGCGGGCTTCCGTCGGGCATGGGCACGTCGCCGGCGAACCAGCAGCCGAGCATGATCATGCGCGCCACCCAGAAGAAGAGGATGTCGAAGCCGGTGACCAGCAGGCTGGTGGGATAAAACGTGTCGAAGTCCGCGCGATTCTCCGGCGTGATGTTCGGCCAGCCGAAGACCGAGACCGGCAGCAGCCCCGAGGAGAACCACGTATCGAGCACGTCAGTCTCCTGCGTAATCGTCGCCGCGCCGCAGTGCGCGCAGGCCGTCGGGTCCATGCGCGTCACCGTGACCTGGTGGCATGTGGAGCAGTGCCACGCGGGAATGCGATGGCCCCACCAGAGCTGCCGCGAGATGCACCAGTCGTGGATGTTCTCCATCCAGTTCAGGTAGGTCTTCTCGTACATCTCCGGCGTGAACTTGATGTGGCCTTCCTTCACGGCGGCAATCGCCTTGTCCGCCAGCGGCTGAATC
>DASZRQ010000050.1:0-7151 GCA_035549115.1 Occallatibacter sp.
CTGCCCCCTGATTCGCCTCATGCCGGAGGATGCGCAGACGCGGATCGCTGAAGCTCTCCAGAATCTCCAACGAGCCATCCGTAGAACGATCATCGACAGCGATCAGCTCGAAGTCCGGATACGTCTGCGCAAGGACGCTGGCAACCGCCTCGCGCAGAAATGGCGCTGCGTTATATACCGCCATTACGACGGTGACCCGAGGCATGGAAGAGCCAGTCATGAAAGCAGTTTGAGTCCGCGGCGATGAATACAAAAGCAGAAAATGCAGTACAGGTGAAGGTTCATTCCCAGTCTGGCAAACGATGCCGCTCAGGCAATGGCCGTCGGCTGCTGGGCAAGGGTATTTTGCGCGAAGCGGGCCATCTCCTCGACGACTCGCGCCTGCTGCTCCGCAGTGAGATGGGGGAACATGGGCAGTGAAACGATTTCGGAGGCGTATTTTTCCGCCACAGGGAAATCGCCTTCGCGGTACTGCATGGAGGCGTAGGCCTTTTGCAGATGCAGCGGAATGGGATAGTGGATCGCGGTGCCAATCTGCGCCTGCTTGAGATGCTCCATCAGGCCGGTGCGATCGGTGGTGCGCACAACGTAGAGGTGATAGACGGCGTGCGACCAGGACGGCTCGTAGGGCGCCACGAAGGCATCGCTCTGCGCGATCAGCTTGTTGTACTCGACGGCTCGCTCGCGGCGCTGCGCGTTCCAGCTCTCCAGATGCGGCAGCTTGGCATCGAGGATGCCTGCCTGGATGGCGTCGAGGCGACCATTGTAGCCCTCCACATCGTGGTAATACTTCTTGACCTGGCCATGGTCACGGAAAATTTTAACCTGGGCCGCGAGCGCGGGATCGTTGGTGGTGACCGCGCCACCCTCACCGCATGCGCCAAGGTTTTTGCCCGGATAGAAACTGAAGGCCGCGGCCCGGCCCATTGAGCCGGCGCGCATCCAGCGATTGTGCTTCTTCGAGAAGTACTCAGCGCCGTGGGCCTGGCAAGCATCTTCAATGACGATGAGGCCGTACTCGCCGGCCAGATCCTGAATGGCATCCATGTCGGCCATCTGGCCATAGAGGTGGATCGGGATGACGGCCGCGACTGGATGGCCGCTGCGCAGGCTGACGAGCTTGCCGGCGGCATCGCGAGTGCACTGCTTTTCGAGGTACTCGCGGAGACGCACAGGCGACATGTTATAGGTGCGCTCGTCGATGTCGACGAACTCTGTGAGCGCGCCGGCCTGGGTGATGGCCTCCGAGGTGGCGATGAAGGTATTGGGAACGGTGATGACAACGTCGCCAGTCTGCACGCCCGCAGCCATGATGGCGAAGCGCAGCGCGTCTGTGCCGCTGCTGACGGCAATGGAGTGGCTGGTATTGCAGAATTCGGCAAAATGCTTCTCGAAGCGCTCGACGACCGGGCCGCCGACGAAGCCCGCGGTATGCAGCCCTTCCTGGAAGGCATCGGTCAGCTCGCGCTCAAGCTCGCGATGCGGCGTGACCAGATCGAGAAACGGAATCGCACGGGAAGCCTCTTCCCTGCCCGGCTCGGCAAGGATGCGGCGGATGCGCGCGGGATTGCCTGCAACGACGGCGTTGGACGGCACATCTTTAGTCACGACGCTGCCCGCGCCGACGATGGCGTTTTCGCCCACCGTAACGTTGCAGAGGATGGTTGCGCCGGAACCGATGGATGCGCCCTTGCAAATGCGCGTGCGCTCGACCTTCCAGTCGGCTTCAGTCTGCAAGCCGCCATCCGCGCGGGTGGCGCGGGGATAGGTGTCATTGATGAACATGACGCCATGACCGATGAAGACGTTGTCCTCAATGGCAACGCCCTCGCAGATGAAGCTGTGGCTCGAAATCTTGCAGCGCCTGCCGATGGAAGCGCCTTTCTGAATCTCGACGAAAGCGCCGATCTTGGACTCGTCGCCGATTTCGCAGCCGTAGAGGTTGATGAACTTGGCCAGCCGGACGTTAGCGCCGAGCCTGACATCGTCTGCAATACAGTTATAGGGGTTCATAGATAAACGAGAGCTCCTTTTTTGCTCAACGACTCACTTGCGGCTTCGAGCATCTGCACGACGCGCAGGCCGGCACAGCCATCGTTAAAGGGAACCTTGTCTTCGGTGATGCACTCGACGAAGTAGGCCAACTCGTGGCGGAGAGCTTCCATCTGCTCAAGCTGCGGGGCCCACATGTCGCCGGAGCGATAACTGACCAGCAGTTCGTAGACACCTTCGCGGCTGGTGATGTTCACGCCCTTGTCGTAGATCTTGACCTTCTCGTCAGCCTCGAGGTCGTTCCAGACCAGCATGCGCTTTTCGCCGCCGATGAGCGTGGTGCGCACTTTGACGGGCGAGAGCCAGTTGACATTGATGTGGGCGATAACCTTCTCCGGGTAGTAAAGGGTCATATAGGCCACGTCCTCATGGCCGTTGAGATGGCCCTGGCCAGTGGCCACGACAGCCTCAGGCCTGCCCTTGAGCAGGTGATCCATGATGGAGAGATCGTGCGGAGCAAGATCCCAGAGCACGTTAATGTCGTGCTGGAAGAGGCCGAGGTTGACGCGGGTGGAGTCGTAGTAATAGAGCTGGCCGAGCGCGCCCTCGCTGAGAAGCTGACGAATCTTGCGGACCGCGCCGGTGAAGAGGAAGGTGTGGTCCACCATGATCTTCAAATTTCTGCGCTGGGCAATCTCGATCAGTTCCTGCGCCTGAGCGGTGTTGCTGGTGAAGGGCTTCTCGACAAAGACGTGCTTGCCATTTTCGAGAGCAGCCTTGGCCAGCTCATAGTGGGTCCAGACCGGCGAGATTACGGCGATCACGTCGATGCCGGGGTCACGGAGAACCTCGGCGGTGTCCGGCGTGACGTTGACGCCGGGATAGGCCTTTTGCGCGCGAGCCCGCGCGCCGGCACTGATTTCAGCGATCGCTCGAACCTGTGAACCCTCCAGGTTCATCAGGTTGCGAACGATATTCGGTCCCCAATATCCATATCCAATGACACCAAAATTCACGTTCAATCACCTATCTTTCAGTAATTGCCGGGGGTCAGACGTTTAGATAGTGCGGTGCTGAAAATAAGAGCCGCGGCATCGGCTCCGCGCGCCGCATGAAGCAAAGACAAAGCTGCGTTAGTAAGCTCCCGAGCCCTTGATGACAGCGAGCGGCGTGAGCAGGAGAATCTTCAGGTCAAGCCAGGGAGTCCAGGTGGTGGCGTAGCGCAGGTCGAGGCGCACCATCTCGTCGAACTTGACGGTGCTGCGGCCAGTGACCTGCCAGAGGCCGGTGATGCCGGGACGAACCTCAAGAACGCGGCGGCGGTGCCAGGTCTGGTAGGCGGCGAGTTCATATGGAATGGGCGGCCGGGGCCCGACGAGGGACATATCGCCGCGAAGGACGTTGAAGAGCTGCGGCAGTTCATCGAGGCTGGTGCGGCGCAGAAACTTGCCGATGGGCGTGATGCGCTTGTCGTTGGTGAGCTTGTAGACCTTGTTCTTGCTGTCGCCCTCGTCCATCTCCGGGCCGGAGCTTTCGATGAGCTTGCGCACGTATTCCTGATGCACACTGCTGTCGTTATTGACGTACATGGAGCGGAACTTGAGGAAGGTGAAGTTCTTGCCGTACTGGCCGACGCGGGACTGGCGGAAGAGGATCGGCCCGCGGGAGGTGAGCTTGACGGCAAGCGCGATGAAGAAAAGCAACGGCGAACAGAGCAGCAGAACGGCGGAACTGCCGGCCACATCGATGACGCGCTTGATCAAGAGACCCGATTTGCTGCGCGCGGCACCACGTTCGAGGTCGGGGTAGAGGGCGGCGTTGCTGGGCCGCTCGGTTCCCTCGTTCTCCCAGTCGTCGGGGAAGAAGTGAAAGGTGATGCTGATCTCCGTGAACTGCTCGTAGGTTAACTCATCGCGCAGCGACGCGCTGACGCGGTTCAGGATGCCGGTAAGAATGGCGTTCCGGTCGGCAACGACGAGCCCGGTGAACATGACGCCAACCACCGAGCCTTCCTTGTACCAGCCGACGAGGTCGGTATCACGGCAGGAGGCCAGCAGCGCATCGATGATGGTATCGAGAGTTGCCTTCCCTTTCGGCTCATTCGGCGCGCAGGACAGCTCGAGCAGCATGAGCACAAAGGGAGCCTTTGAACGCTCGGTGCGCTTACGCTCAATCGCAATAACCCGTTTGAAGGTTTTCTCATCCAGCGCTGTGCGCTCGACCTCAAGGGACGAGTCAAGCGGCGGGGGGGCAAGATGGGTACGTCGATCCTGGCGCATGGGCTCGAATTTCTCCTTTATCTATGGCGCGCAAGGCGCTGTACATCCGGCCGAGCTGTCTGTGGGCGCTCAAAACAGGTGCAAAGTCCGCAGACAGAACGGTTTTTGAATCGGCAGATGTCTAAGGACTTAGTAGTAGTAGTAGCTATGTTTGTTCTGCAGCGAGCAGTTGAGAACAGCGCCGATCAGCTTTTCTTTATCGAGAGCTTCGAGGCCTTTCAGCAGTTGCTTCTTTTCCGTGACGCCTTCGCGGGTCACGAGCAGGATGCCATCGGCGAGCCGGGTCCAGACGCTGGTATCGGCCATGGGCAGCACCGGCGGCGAGTCGATCACGATGATGTCGAAGAGCTCCTCAAGCCGGTCCATGAGCGTGCCCACACGGTTGCGCTGGAGCAGATCGAGGGGATTGCGCGAGGTGGTACCTGCAGGCATGATCCAGAGATTGATGTCCTTAATGCGATGGATGCAGCCATTCAGCTCCCGCTCGCCCTGCAGCCACTCGCAGACTCCGGGCAGCGCCTGGAAACCGAAGACCCGCGACTGCGTGGGGCGACGCACATCGCCCTCAAGCAGGAGGATGCGCTCCTTGCCGGTCTGGGCGAGGGTGCAGGCCAGATTACCTGTAACAGTGCTCTTGCCTTCCTGGGGAAGCGTGCTGGTGACTAGAACCTTACTGAGGTTGCCACGGTCGCGGCGCATGTCACGGATGCGCACGCCGAGAAGACGAAAAGCTTCTGCCGTGGGGCTCTCAGGCTGCGTAATGCAGACCAGGCGGCTCTCCTGGGGCAGGGTGAGCTCAAGCTCATCGACATTCTCAAGAGCGCGGCTGACCTGATCGTCCGGCAGAATGTGCGGGCCAGCGGGCTGCACCAGACCGGGAATGCCGGCGACCGCGGCATGGATCGCACTCTGGCCGCGGCGCGCGGGATCAGTTTTGCGCAGCTCAACGAAGCTGTCTTCCTTCTCCCACTCCGATGAGGCAAGCCGCTCGGCACGTTCGAGAATTTCAGTTGCGACCAGCGGTGTCTGGCCCTGGTTGCCCGAGCGCTCCGACTCAGCCCTCTGCAATGCATCGAATATCTGGCTCATGCTCTCTCTTTTCCGTGCCCGGCAGCACGTTTATTCTTCGGCGGCGCCTGCCGCACAGTATAAGAATCCCTGTCTGCACCTCAACAATCAGAGGCGCGCGCTGACCTTTTCGACCTTTTCCACCTTCTCGCTGAGGTGGATACTCTGCAGGGTATGCCCAGCATCCAGCCGCAGCTCGCGCGCGATGATATCGACCATGTCCGGCGTGACTTCCCAGCTCTGCTGCGCATAGGCAGCGATGAGGCCGTTTTCACAGATGGAGTTGATGAGGCGGGGAAAGCCGCGCGAGTACTTGAAGATCTTCTCCAGCGTCTCGGGCGGAAACAGCGACCCGGCCTGCGCGTCGGCTCCGGCAATCTGGAGACGCTGTTCGATGTAGCGGGCGGCCTCATCCAGGCTCATGGGCTGGAGCTGTGTGCGCAGCGCGATGCGCTGCTTGAGCGGGCGAAGGACAACCGAGTCGAGCTTTTCATCGAGTTCCGGCTGGCCGACAAGGACGATCTGGAGCAGCTTGTCGTCGTAGGTCTCGAGGTTGGAGAGGAGGCGAACCTCTTCAAGCAGCTCCTCGGAGAGCAGGTGCGCCTCATCGATGACCAGAACCGTGGTCATCTTGTGGGCGCTGCGCTCAACCAGGAACTGGCCCAACTGAAAGAGGAGCTCGCCCTTGTTCTTGCCTGCCGTGGGAATGCCGAAATCCGCCAGGATATACTGCAGAAACTCCGTGGGTGTGAGACGACTGTTGAAGAGATAAGCGTAGGAGACATCGCGGCTCTCCTCAAGCAAACGGAGCAGACAGCGCAGCAGAAGGGTCTTGCCTGTACCCACCTCGCCGGTGACCACGACAAAGCCCTTGTGACGCCGCACGCCATAGTAGAGTGCGGCCAGCGCCTCATTGTGGCGCACCGTAGGCACAAAACACGTCGGATCCGGCGTCAGATCGAACGGATTGCGCGATAAACGAAAAAATGATTTATACATTCGGTCCCAATCTTATGCACTGAGCAGGCTGATGGCTGCGCCCGCAATCATGACGACGAATCCTGCCGCGGTTAATCCCCATTTCAATACCACATTCTTGCGTGTGCGCTGCTCGTCCGATGCGAGCTTGACCTGGGGAACCTCGGAGATGACGGCGATGGGCAGCAACGCCTTGATCTCACTTTCACTGTAGAGGCGATCATCGAACCACTCGAAAGCGAAGGCCACGCCAGCGCCGAGGGCGAGCCCGAAGACCAGGCCGAAGCCAAAGAACTTGAGCCGGTTCGGGAAGTCAGGCTTGACGGGAAGGCTGGGCGGATCGAGGATGGTGAACCTCTCGCCCTGCTGCATCCGCTCCATGCTGGTGGCCATGGCCGACTCATTGTGCTTCTTGAGCAGATCATCGTAGTTGGCCTTGGACTGATCGTAACCGCGGGTGAGCGCGGCAAGCTCCTGCTCCGTGGCCGGGGCGCTGTTGAGGCGTCCCTGGTACTGGCCGATGCGGGCCTGCAGATCGGCGATGGCATGCTCGCGGTTGGAGATTTCAAGCTGATTGGCGTGCAACTGGCCCTGCAACTGGGCATAGGTGGCGGCCGCGGCCGAGGCATCGGGCGATTCGACCGGGACGCCCGGCTGCGCGTGGGCGATCAGGTCGGCACGCTGATGCTGCAGATCAGCAATCTGATCCTTGACGCGCACCACGTCAGGATACTTGTCGGTGTAGCGGGCGCTGAGGTCGGCCAACTGGGCGCGCAACTGCGTGATCTGCTGGTCGATGGCGATGACGGCCGGATCGGCGGCGCGCTGCTGGGC
>DASZRQ010000051.1:0-15110 GCA_035549115.1 Occallatibacter sp.
TCACGCAGGGCCGATTCTACGTGGTGCTGGCAGGCAGCACAGGTCATCCCGATGACCGGGAGGACGATTGTTTCTGGTCCTTCTGTCGCAACAGCAGTGGTCATATGAGAGTGCGGCTTACTGGTCCACGTGCGCGGTGTAGCCAGCCTTTGCCAGCGCGGCTAGAGCATTTTCCAGGTTTTCAGGGGCATTCGGGGACTGCAGGCGCGCAGCGCCGAGCCGCACTTCCTCCACCTGAAGGCCTTCGGTTGAAGCCAGCACCTGGGTTACGCGCCGCACACAGGAGCCGCAGTGCATGCCATCGATATGCAGGGTGATTTCCGCCAAAACGCCCTCCCGAATGTTTGATGATACGCCAGCATAGACGATGCAATGCGGCAATCCGGTGACAGCTTCGGTACCAAGGGGTGAGAAGGCGCGTCCCTGGAGGTGGATACGCCCGTAGAGATCAAGTTCTATGGTAGTTACAGCCTGATCGATGGAGAGGATAGATGCGGGAGTATCCGGAGACGCCACTGGTGGGCATAGGGGCCATCATTGTGGCGGAGAACAGGGTGCTGCTGGTGCAGCGTGCTCATGAGCCGTCCATGGGAAAGTGGTCTCTGCCGGGCGGCCTGCTGGAGGTGGGCGAAAGCCTGCCGGCCGGGGTTGCGCGCGAGGTGCTTGAGGAGACCGGACTGGAGGTTGAGCCGGTCGAACTGATCGAACTATTGGACAGGATTCATCGCGATGGAGAGCGGGTGCGCTACCACTATGTGATCGCGGATTATCTGTGCAGGGTGAGAGGCGGCGCGCTGCAGGCGGGCTCCGATGCGGCTGCGGCGCGCTGGGTGGGCCGCGGGGAATGGAACAGCCATAGCGCGCTGGCGCTGGACCCGATTACGGTGCGGGTGATTGAGACGGGGTGGCAGCGGGCAAAGGCGCTGGGCTGGATGAGGTGATAAGTTATTGCTGAAATTGAAGTTGCCTATTCTGTTCGGACTACCCCGGGGCAAGGCGGGATGATCCATTGGCTGGCACCACGGCCGCAGAGGGAGATTCTGGCGGCTGAGGGCATCGGACGCTGAGCCAGTGCGCAACCCAGGCAACGCCTACAAGCGTGGGCTTCTCTTAGACAGGAAATGGCGGACAGCGCCTGGCGCTGTCCGCCTTGGTGTGTAGTCCGGTTAAACGCTGATGACGGCGCAAAGCTCCTTGACGGCGGCGGCGCTCTTCTTGAGAGCGGCGTCCTCCTCGGGAGTCAGCTTGATCTCGATGATCTTCTCGAGGCCTGCCGCGCCCAGTTTGCAGGGCACGCCGATGTAATAGCCCTCGATGCCATACTCGCCCTGCAGATAGACGGCGCAAGGGAGGATTTTTTTCTTGTCCTTGAGAATGGCTTCGACCATCTCGACGGTGGCCGCGGAAGGCGCGTAATACGCGCTGCCGGTCTTGAGGTATTTCACGATTTCGGCGCCGCCGTCGCGGGTGCGCTGCACAATTTCTTCAAGCCGTTTGGGTTCGATCAGCTCCGTGATGGGAATGCCGGCGACCGTGGAGTAACGGGGCAGTGGGACCATGGTGTCCCCGTGGCCGCCGAGCACAAAGGCCGTCACATTCTCAACGCTGACGTTCAGCTCTTCGGCGATGAAGGTGCGGAAGCGGGCCGAGTCCAGCACGCCGGCCATGCCGATGACCCGCTCGCGGTTGAAGCCGGCTTGGCGGAATGCGGTCTGTGCCATGGCATCGAGCGGGTTGGAGACGATGATCAGGATACACTCGGGTGACTGGGCCACCACCTTCGCAACCACATCGGACATGATCTTGAAGTTGGTGTGCAGCAGATCGTCGCGGCTCATGCCGGGCTTGCGGGGAATGCCCGCGGTGATGACGACGATGTCGGAGTTGGCGGTGGCGGCGTAGTCGTTCGCGCCGGTAACGTGAACATCGCGTTTTTCGATCGGCATGGCCTCAAGCAGATCGAGGGCTTTGCCCTGCGGCACGCCTTCGACCACATCGATGAGCACCACATCGGCGAGTTCCTTGGAGGCGATCCAGTGGGCGGCGGTGGCGCCAACGTTGCCGGCTCCGACAATACTGACTTTCTTGCGCATTTCGTTACTCCTCAAAAAGGTGAAAAGGGTTCAGTGTTCAGCGGCCACCGGCAGGCTTACATATTGCCGATGATGCGCGTGGCAAACTCGCTGGTGCTCACCTTCGTGGCGCCAGCGGTCTGGCGCTCGAAGTCGTAGGTGACGAACTTTTGCTGGATGGTCTTCTCCATGGCATCTTCAATCATTTTGGCCGCTTCTTTCCAGCCGATGAAGTCGAGCATCATGACGCCGGAGAGGATCACCGAGCCGGGATTGATGACATCCTTGTCGGCGTACTTGGGCGCGGTGCCATGCGTGGCCTCGAAGACGGCATAGCCGTCGCCAATGTTGGCGCCAGGCGCGATACCAAGCCCACCCACCTGCGCCGCGGCAGCGTCGGAGATGTAGTCGCCGTTCAGGTTCGATGTGGCGAGGATGCTGTAGTCCGCTGGACGGATGATGATCTGCTGGAAAATGGAGTCGGCGATGCGGTCATTGACCAGGATCTTCGACTTCCATGCGCCGTTGCCGTGCGACTTGCCGATGGAGTCGAGGACAGCCTTGACCTCGGCGTAGACCTCGTTGCGGAAGCTGTCCGGCGCAAACTCGAGGCCGGGCTCGATGAGCGCGGCATTCTGTTCGACGGTGAGGCCGGGATTGGCTTCGAGGTTGCCGAGAATCCAGCTTTCGCGCTCGGTCACGGTCTGCTCGCGGAACTCCTGCGTGGCAACTTCATACCCCCACTCACGGAACGCGCCTTCGGTGAACTTCTGGATGTTGCCCTTGTGGACGAGGGTGACGGTCTTGCGGCCGGTTTCGAGCGCATGGCGGATGGCGTAGCGGACGAGGCGCTTGGTGCCGAAGATGGAGATGGGTTTGATGCCGACGCCGGAGTCGGTGCGGATTTTCTTCTTGGTTTTGGACAGAAGATCGTCATTGAGGAAGGAGATCAGTTTTGCCGCATCGGCGCTGCCTTCCTTGAATTCGATGCCGGAATACACATCCTCTGTGTTCTCACGGAAGATGACGATGTCGACCTTCTCCGGGCGCTTCACCGGGCTGGGCACGCCCTGGTAGTAGCGCACCGGGCGGACGCAGGCGTAGAGATCCATGATCTGCCGGAGCGCCACATTGAGCGAGCGGATGCCGCCGCCCACCGGCGTGGTCAGCGGTCCCTTGATGGAGACGCGCATGTCGCGGGCCGCGGCGACGGAGTCGTCTGGCAGCCAGGTGTTGAACTGGCGGAAAGCCTTTTCGCCGGCGAAGATTTCAAACCACTTAATGGAGCGCTTGCCGCCGTAGGCCTTTTCCACGGCTGCGTTGAAGACGCGCTGCGAGGCTTTCCAGATGTCGCGGCCGGTGCCGTCGCCCTCAATAAAAGGAATGATGGGGTTATCAGGAATGGTGTACTGGCCATTGGAATACTCGATGGCCTTGCCGTCAGTGGGCAGAGCGAGACCGTTATAGCTGGTTTGCATGGAGCGATGTCCCTTTCCTCATTACATTTGCAAACCTGAGCCTGAATCGGCAAATCGGCTGTGGTATGAGGTGAAAAGGTATTTGACAGGATGGAATGAGTCCGGGCCGATGCCCCGAATTGGGTCTAAACCGCCAGCAAAGCGCTATTGCCGCTGGGGTTGAAGTCCATCCGCCTCGAAGCGAGGAATCCCGAAGTGGCCGCGGAGGTGGAGCAGATCTATGGGGTTCAGGTTGCCGGCAACGGTGACCAAGGTGAGCGAGCGCGGCGTTTCGGCCAGAATGACAGCGCCGCGGATGGTAACGCCATCCATGACAACCCAGACATCGGTCGTATTGCTGTGGACCGGACCGCCCGCGCTGGTGCTTGTGACCAGATGCTTCCAGCCGCGCAGATGATAGGCGGCGCGGATCGAGTCGACTTCGCGTTCATCGGGGATGCCGGTTTCGCTGAAGCGCATGGTGTGGACGCTGACGCCGTCGAGCTTGCGGATGACAGCGCGGTCTTCGGCCTCGGAGTCGGGAACCAGGGCCGCGGCTGCGCCGAGCAGGTTGCGGTCAAGCGTGAAGCTGGATTTGACAGCAGCCTCGGAACTGAGGTGCGCCAGCGCGGGCGGTACCCACTCCAGCGGAACAGGACCGGCGTCAACGACAGCATGGGGAACGCCGGCCGTGTCCGAAGGAGGGCCCGAGGATTCCTGCGCAGCGGCCAGCGGGAGGAGGGCTGCGAACAACGCGATGCCGGGCACAAGAATCCTCTGCATACTTGGATGAAAACCGGGCGGCAAAGAAAAGTTGCGGCCCGTTGAAAATCGCCATAAAGAGCGGCAGGAAAGGGCTTTCGGGAGCAGCGCATATGAATGCGGGATGAAATGACGGCGTGCCCTTTTGCGAGGGGTCCGGATGCGATACACTCATGCGGGAACAACACAAAATCACGACCGTCAAAGTCACGGAGGACACATAGAAATTGGGAAAAAGCATGGTCCCCAAGAAGCTTTTCTTCACGAAGGGTGTGGGCAAGCATAAGGAACGTCTCACCAGCTTTGAGCTGGCCCTTCGGGATGCGGGAATCGCTTCACAGAACCTGGTGCGGGTCTCCTCGATCTTTCCGCCGCAGTGCAAGGTGATTACGCGCAAGGAAGGCCTGAAGTATCTCAACCATGGCGAGGTAGTATTTGCCGTGATCGCGGAGAACTCCACGCGCGAGCCGCACAGGCTGGTGGTTTCGAGCATCGGCGTTGCCATTCCGGCGGACCGCAACACGTATGGCTACCTGAGCGAGCACCACAGCTTTGGCGAGACGGAAGAGCAGGCAGGCGAGTACGCCGAGGAACTTGCTGCCGAGATGCTGGCGACCACACTGGACGTGGACTTTGATCCCGACAAGAGCTGGGACGAGAAGAAAGAGATTTATCGCATCTCGAACAAGATCGTCCGCACCAGCAATGTGACGCAGTCGGCCGTGGGCGACAAGCGCGGCCTGTGGACCACAACGATTGCCGCTGCGGTGCTGATCCTCGAAGAATAGGCACTGCGTGCGGCAGGCTTCTGGGGCGTGCATCGATCCGAACAGGGCGGCATCTCCTAGCAGGAAGGTTTTAAGGCCAATCCTCCGGGCGGGGATTGGCCTTGTTCTATGAGTGACAGAAGAAAGAGCGAAGCGAGAGATGGCGGAGACGCGCAAGTATAACGTTGGCCTGGTGCAGATGAAGATGGGCCCGGACCCGGAGGCGAACTTTGCTGCTGCGGTGCGGCACGTCCGTGAGGCGGCGCGGCTGGGCGCAAACGTGGTGTGCCTGCCGGAGCTGTTCAAGGCGCAGTATTTTTGCCAGCGCGAAGACCTACGGCTGTTCGATCTGGCCGAGCCGATCCCCGGCCCCTCCACGCAGAAGCTGGGTGAAGTGGCGCGCGACGAGCGCGTGGTCGTTGTTGCGTCGCTCTTCGAGCGGCGTGCGCCGGGGCTGTATCACAACACTGCGGTGACGCTGGGCGTGGACGGCGCGATTGCCAGCGTGTACCGCAAGATGCATATTCCGGACGATCCGCTGTACTACGAGAAGTATTACTTTACGCCGGGCGATCTCGGTTTTCAGGCCGTGGACACGGCCTTTGGCCGCGTGGGCACGCTCGTGTGCTGGGACCAGTGGTATCCCGAGGGCGCGCGGCTGACGGCTCTGCAGGGTGCGGAGGTTCTGTTCTACCCGACGGCCATTGGCTGGCATCCAGCGGAGAAAGACGAGTTCGGCGTGGCGCAATACGAGGCATGGCAGACCATCCAGCGGGCGCATGCCATCGCCAACGGTGTGTATGTGGCGGGCGTAAACCGCGTGGGGCATGAGAACGGCGACGTGCTGGGCAACCGCGCCGAGGGCCCCGGCCTGGAGTTCTGGGGCGGCAGCTTTCTGGCGGACCCGTTTGGGCGAATTATCGCGAAGGCGTCGCACGACGCAGAAGAGATTCTGCTGGGCGAGATCGATCTGGCTCTGATGGAAGACACGCGGCGCAACTGGCCTTTCCTGCGCGACCGGCGCATCGATGCGTACAAGCCGATTACGAAACGATTTCTCGATCCGGTGCGCGCGTGGGCGCCGGATGGAGAACCGAAATAGCGATGGCGGCAGCGAGAGAAGGAAAGACGCCGCGTGAACTGGGCTTCCGCATGCCGGCCGAGTGGGAGCGGCACGAGGCCACATGGCTGGCTTGGCCGCATAACCGCGAGGACTGGCCGGGGAAGTTCGGGCCAATTCCGTGGCTTTATGCGGAGATCGTGCGCCTGCTGGTGGCACACGAACGCGTTCACATCGTCGTTGAAGATGCCGCGGCCGAGAAGCGCGTGCAGGGCATTCTGCAGCGCGCCGGAGCCGACCTGGCGCAGGTGGACTTTCACCGCTGGCTAACGGACCGTGTATGGACACGCGACTCGGGGCCGATCTTCGTGCGCGACCGGAAGGGAAATGTCGCGGTCACGAACTGGCGCTTTAACGCATGGGCCAAGTATGACGACTGGCACAACGACGACAAGCTGCCGGGACATGCAGCCAGCCTGCTGCGGCTGCTGCAGTGGCAGCCGATGGTGGAGGCCGGAGGCAGGGCACGGCGGGTGGTGCTGGAAGGCGGTTCGATTGATACGGATGGGCAAGGCACGCTGCTGACCACGGAAGAGTGCCTGCTGAGCGGGGTGCAGCAGCGGAACCCCGGCGTAGGCCGCGCGCAACTGGAGCGGATTTTCTCGGACTATCTCGGCATTGACCGCGTGATCTGGTTGGGGCGTGGCATTGCGGGGGACGACACACATGGCCACGTGGACGACATTACGCGCTTTGTTGGGCCGGGCACGGTGGTGACGGCGGTCGAGCCGGATGCGAGCGACCCGAACCACGAGCCGCTGGTAGAAAACCTCGTCCGGCTGAAGGCCGCGCGCACCGCGGAGGGCAAGCAACTCGCCATTGTGGAACTTCCCCTGCCGCATCCGGTTATCTTTCGCGGGCAGAGGCTGCCGGCCAGCTATGCGAACTTCTATATCGCGAACGGCGTGGTGCTAATGCCGACCTTCCATGATCCGAACGACCGCGTGGCGCTCAATACGCTGGCGGAGGTCTTTCCGGACCGCGAAGTCATCGGCATTCATGCCGTCGATCTGGTGTGGGGGCTGGGCACGCTGCACTGCATGACCCAGCAGCAGCCGGCCGGGATAGCATCGAAGGCATGATCGACGACCGCGAAGCGATGGAAGCCGCGCTGGCAGAAGCGCGCTGCGCTGCCGATGCTGGCGAAGTGCCTATCGGTGCGGTGATTGTCCAGAATGGAGCCATCCTGGCGCGGGGGCAGAATCGCGTGCTGCGCTGTGTGGACCCGACGGCACATGCGGAGATTGTGGCGCTGCGCGCCGCGGCAACGGCGGCAGGGAACTACCGGCTGGCTGGATGCACGATGTATGTCACGCTGGAGCCGTGCGCCATGTGCGCGGGCGCGATGATTCATGCGCGGCTGGATCGGCTGGTCTTTGCGGCCGCCGACCCGAAGGCTGGTGCCTGCGGCTCGGTGCTCGGCGTGCTCAATCATCCGCAGCTCAATCATCAGATGCAGGTGGAGCAGGGAATCCTTGCCGATGAGGCGGGCGAACTGTTGCGCAGTTTCTTTCGCGCGCGGCGCTAACTGCGCGTAATGGCGCGGATGCGTTCGGCCTCGCCTGGCCACCTGGCAATCAACTCCTCGGCGCTGGCGTTGCGGTAGTCGGCGAAGTCGAAGCCCGGCGTAACCGTGCAACCCAGCAAGGCCACCTTGCCCTCGCCGATGAGCCGCGTGCCCTGCCACACGCCCGCGGGAACCTGGAGCTGAACATGGTGACCCGCTGCGAGATCCGGCCCTAGGGTGAAAAGCGCAGAGCGGCCATCCGGGTAGAGCTGGAGCATTTCGACCGGGTCGCCAAGATAAAAGTGGAACATCTCATCCGAGTCCAGCACGTGCAATTCGGAGAAGGTTCCGGGTTCGAGCAGATAGTAGATGGCCGAGCCGATGGCGCGCACGCCGCGGGGCAGGCTTACGGCTCCAGCAGCGGTATAGGTGCGGCGAAAAGAGCCGCCCTCGATGGGATGTGGCTCAAGATGGAGCAGCTTTTTGATCTCGTCCGCGGTCATTGCTCTCGATGGTATCAGTGGAAACGGCATAAAATAGAGCCATGACTGTGCAGATGTATACGGCAGCGTGGTGCAGGGACTGCCGTGCGGCCAAGCAGTTTCTCGAAATGCATGGCATCGCGTTTGTCGAAGTGAACGTGGACATCGATCCTTCCGCTGCCGAAGAGTTGATTCGCCGGGTGGGCAAGCGCGCCGTGCCGCAGCTTGTGATCGACGGCGTCTGGTTCCAGCCCTATGCGCCGGGGCGCGGCCTGCTCTACGAAGAACTGCACAAGCGGCTCGGCATTCAGCGCTCCTGATCGGCTTTCCCCCGTACAATCAAGTGTTGGCAAGTATTGGCACATGCGCCTGAAGGCGCGCGTGCGGGAGCCCGCTTTGATCGAACGGTATACGCGCCCGGCGATGGGCCGCATCTGGACGGAAGAGAACAAATACCGCTGCTGGCTGCAGGTGGAGTCGGCTGCGAGCGCGGTGCTGGCGGAAGAGGGTGTGGTGCCCGCGGAGGCTGCCGAGGCCATTGCCAGGGGCGGCTTCGATGTGGAGCGCATCCGCGCCATCGAAGCCGAGGTGAAGCACGACGTGATCGCGTTCACCACGGCCGTTGCCGAGTCGCTGAAGGAGCAGGGGCTGGGCGCGGAGTCACGCTGGCTGCATTACGGCCTGACCTCGAACGATGTAGTCGACACGGCGCAGGCGCTGCAGGTGAAAGAAGCGTCGGCGCTCATCCGCGAAGGGATTCAGGCGCTGCTGGAGGTACTGAAGCGCCGTGCTCTTGAGTTCAAGCACACGCCGACGATCGGGCGCACGCACGGCATCCACGCCGAGCCGACTACCTTCGGGCTCAAGCTGCTGAACTGGTTCGCGGAGATGGAGCGCAACCTGATGCGGTTCGACGCGGCGGCCGAGGACATGCGCGTGGGTAAGCTCTCCGGCGCGGTGGGCACCTTCGGGCACTTGAAGCCGCAGCACGAAGAGAAGATTTGCACGCGCCTCGGACTCAAGCCGGCATCTATCGCCACGCAGGTGATCCAGCGTGATCTGCATGCGGCCTATATCGCGGCGATTGCGATCCTGGGTTCGACGCTGGACAAGATTGCCGTGGAAGTGCGTCACCTGCAGCGGACCGAGGTGCGCGAGGCGCAGGAGTACTTCAGCGACAAGCAGAAGGGCTCCTCGGCCATGCCGCACAAGAAGAACCCGATTACGAGCGAGCAGATCAGTGGACTGGCACGGGTGCTGCGTGGCAATGCGCAGGCGGCTCTGGAAGACATTGCGCTGTGGCACGAGCGCGACATCTCGCACTCGTCTGTAGAGCGGGTGATCTTTCCCGATTCGACGATCCTTGCCGACTACCTGCTGGCTAAAACGACGGACCTGATCGACCGGCTGCTGGTCTACCCCGAGCGGATGAAGAAGAACCTCGAGTCGACGGGAGGGCTCATCTTCTCCGGGCAGTTGCTGCTGGACCTGGCCGAGGCGGGCATGCTGCGCGAGGATGCCTACCGGCTGGTGCAGGGGCATGCGATGCGGGCGTGGAAAGAAGACCTGGTCTTCCGCGACGAAGTGGCGAAAGATGAAAAGATTGCTGCGCTGCTGAGCCCGGAGAAGCTGGAGAAGACATTCGATTACACGCGGCAGTTGGGGAACGTGGATGCGATTTTTGTTCGGGTGCTGGGAGCGTAGGCTGTGGAACTGACCCTGGCGATTACCGGCGCGTCGGGCGCGGTCTTTGGGCGTGCGATGCTCCGTGCGCTTGAGGCCGATGAGCGGGTGACGCGGGTGCACCTGGTCGTCAGCGAGAATGCACTGCGGGTGATGGCGGAGGAACTCGGCCTGAGCGGGCGCAACGATCTGGTAGACAAGCTGCTGGGCGGGCCTTCGGGGAAGATTGCACAGCTTTTCGATGCCGATATTGGGGCGTCCATTGCTTCGGGAAGTCATCCTTCCGGAGGAATGATCGTGCTGCCGTGCTCCATGGGCACGCTTGCGGCGATTGCGCATGGGCTGGCCGACTCACTGATTGCGCGGGCAGCCGACGTGACGCTCAAAGAGCGGCGGCCGCTGGTGCTGTGCGTGCGCGAGACGCCGTTCAATCGCATCCATCTGCGTAATATGACGCTGGCGGACGAGGCGGGGGCGACGATCTTTCCGGTGATGCCGGCGTTTTATGCCAAACCTGTGGACTCGGAGGAGATGGCGCGCCAGTTTGTGTGCCGGGTGCTGGCGCACATTGGGCTGCCGCAGCCGGACGCCTATGTTTGGAAGAGGGATGACGATTGATTTTCAAAGAAGCAGGTTTCGATTGACAGGCCTGCGGCCTTCCCGCGATACTGCCTCCATGTCGCCCTATGAGAAGCACGGAATTGAGGTCATGGCCATGTGCATGTGTTTGGCACGCGGACTCGTCCGTGGGTCTCAGGAGCGGCATATGCGCTGAGCGCAACCGATTCTGACACCAGACGGCCCGGGTCCTCGCAGAGGATTCGGGTTTTGTCGTTTTTGCGAGGAGATGGATACACCGGCCTCGCCGCAGCAACCGCCCGCACGCCGGGAACGAAGGAGTTGAAGATGGCAGAAGAAAAGAAGCAGTATCTGGCCACGCTTGCCGTACATGCCGGCCAGTCACCCGATCCCGCAACGGGCTCGCGCGCCGTTCCGATCTACCAGACAACCTCGTATCTGTTTCAGGATGCGGACCATGCCGGCCGTCTGTTTGCACTCAAGGAGTTCGGCAACATCTACACGCGCATCATGAACCCGACCACCGACGTGTTTGAGAAACGCGTGGCTGCGCTCGAGGGCGGCGTGGCAGGGTTGGCGACGGCCTCAGGGCAGGCAGCAGAGACGTTGGCTTTGACGACGCTTGCGGCGGCGGGCGATGAGATTATCTCGACGACCTCGCTCTACGGCGGCACCTACAACCTGTTCCACTACACGCTGCCACGGCTCGGCATTACGGTGAAGTTCGTGGATGCCGACGACTTCGACGGCATCCGTGCCGCGATCAGCGACAAGACGCGAGCGATCTATACCGAGACGCTGGGCAATCCGAAACTGGATGTGGTGGATATTGAGCGGCTGGCAAAGATTGCCCATGAGAACGGCCTGCCGCTGGTGATCGACAACACTACACCGTCAGCGGCCCTGGTGCGGCCCATCGAGTGGGGCGCGGATATTGTGGTGAACTCGGCGACCAAGTTTCTCGGCGGACACGGAACGTCGATCGGCGGCGTGATCGTAGATGCGGGCAAATTCGACTGGAAGGCCTCTGGCCGTTTCAAGGAGTTTGTCGAGCCCGACCCCTCGTATCACGGCTTGTCCTACTGGGACGCGTTCGGGGCGATTGCCTTCATTCTGAAAGCGCGGGTTCAGGGGCTGCGCGATACAGGCGCGGCGCTCTCTCCGTTCAATGCGTTCCTGCTTCTGCAGGGTATTGAGACGCTGCACCTGCGCCTCGAACGGCACTCGCAGAATGCGCTGGCCGTGGCGAAGCATCTGGAGCAGCATCCTGGCGTCGAGTGGGTGAACTATCCGGGTCTCGATTCGAGTCCCTATGCCGCGCGTGCCAGGAAGTACCTGCCCAACGGTCAGGGAGCGCTCATCACCTTCGGCATCAAAGGCGGCTACGAAGCCGGCAAGAAGCTGATCGACTCACTGGAGCTTTTCTCTCTGGTGGCGAATATTGGCGATGCCAAGTCGCTGGTGATCCATCCCGCGTCCACTACACACCAGCAGCTTTCGGCAGAGGAGCAGGCAGGAACAGGCGTGACGCCGGAGCTGGTGCGGCTCTCGATCGGCATCGAGGATGTGCGCGACATTCTTGCCGACCTCGACCAGGCAATTGAAGCTGCCAATGGGAATAAAGCGGCGGATGCGGCAGAGAAGGCCGGTCTTACGGCACAATGAATGTTATGCAGGATGCGCAAAAAGAGGCCGGAACCACCCCGGCCTCGAACCGGTTGCTGGAGCCGACCTACGAGGGAGATTTTGTCCTGCCCCGGCACCTGCATCTTGAGAGCGGGCGAACGCTGTGTACGCCGACGCTGCATTATGCGGTGTATGGCCGACTCAATGCCGCTCGCGATAATGCCGTATTGGTCTGTCACGCGCTTTCGGGCTCGGCGCTGGTGGGCTCATGGTGGCCGGAGATCTTTGCTCCGGGGGCTGTTCTCTCGATAGAGCAGGATTTTGTCATCTGTATCAACATGCTGGGTTCCTGTTACGGCTCGACGGGGCCCGGCTCAGTAGACCCCGAAACGGGAGTGGCCTACGGGCCGGATTTCCCGCTGGTCTCCATCCGGGATAATGTTCGAGCGCAGGCGCAGTTGCTGGATTCGCTGGGAATCCGGCGGCTGCGCCTTGTTCTTGGCGGCTCTCTGGGCGGCATGCAGGCGCTGGAGTGGGCGATTCACGATCCGGACCGGGTGGAGAAGGCCGCGGTTATCGGTGTTGCCCCGCTTGAGGCTATGGGACTGGCCCTGAATCATCTTCAGCGGCAGGCGATCCAGAATGACCCGGACTGGAACAGCGGGCGCTATCTTCCCCAGCGGCCTCCCCGGCAGGGGCTCTCGCTTGCCCGGCAGATCGCCATGCTCAGTTACAAGTCGGCCCCCCTGTTTGCGGAGCGGTTTTCCCGCAATCCGAACCGGAATGGCGAAAACCCCTGGGCCCACAACGAGGATGGCGGAGGGCTGGTGGGCGGCCGGTTCGACATTGCCGGCTATCTTGATCATCAGGGAAGCCGGTTTATCGATCGCTTTGACGCGAATGCCTATCTGGCGATTCTGCGGACCATGGACACCTGGGACCCTTTGAGCGGCGGCGCGAGCCCGAAGGAAGTCTACGGGCGGATTCGCGCCAAGCTGAATTTTGTGGGTATCAGCTCCGATTGGTTGTTTCCCGAGGCTTCAGTGCGTGCCTTTGCCGAGGAAATCCAGTCGGCAGGCGTGGATGTGAGCTACCGCGAGATGGTCAGTGACCATGGGCATGACGCATTTCTTGCCGAGCAGACCGAACTGGTCCGCCTTCTTCAGTAAGACATCACCAAGGTTTGCAGATTCCGGGAACAGTTTTCGCCAAATCGGCGTCTAAGGCGTTATGCTGTGCGCAAAAGGAACATGATGTGCGCAGCGCGAGGGGGTGGCAGCGCATAAAGCACACGATTGACGGTGCGCTGAACTGGCTGACTGGCATGGTGCAGGGGGCAGATGAGGCGAAGCCAAAGCAAATTAGATCAGTAAATCGCATTCCTGATCACAACTTTGCTTGTCACCGGCTGTTCTGATTTCTATAATCCTTCCATCACTGCACAGGAAGCCGCGGCATCGTTTATCCGTGTTGTGGGTATCCAAATACCAGGTTCGACGGATAGAGATTCCATGTGCGCGTGCTTTGCGTTACACTCCATTTTCGGTAATTCCCAGGAGCTCTGAATGAAGAAGATTGTCTTTGCATCCGTGATGGCGTTGGCGAGCGTAAGCCTGATCGCGACGCCCGCGCTGCGCGCACAGGATTCGAATGGCACGATCCAGATCAAGGATCCGGCTGAGTTTAACGCCTACCAGATGGCGAGAACGCAGAGCGATCCGCACGCCAAGGCCTCGGCGCTGGAAGGTTTCCTTACCTCCTATCCGCAGAGCGTGGTGAAGGATCTGGTCCTGAACGAGCTGATCGACACGTATCAGGGACTCCAGGAACCGGACAAGACGCTGAGCGCGGCCAGCCGCCTGCTGCAGATTGACCCCAATAATATGAGGGCCATCGTAATCTCGGTCTTCATCAAGAAGGCGGAGTGCGGCAAGACCTCGGATGTGCAGACCTGCGACGATGCGGCTGCCCTGGCGGCAAAGGGACTGAAGGTTCCCAAGCCGGCCGACCTTACCGACGACAAGTGGAAAGAGCAGACTGCGATTGCTTATCCCGCCTTCCACTCCGCGATTGCACTCGACGATGCGATCAAGAAGGACTGGAAGGACGCGCAGGCTGAGTACAAGGCAGAGCTGATGTTGTATGACGATCAGCAGAGCCAGACCGTGGGTCTGGGCGACACGCTGCTGCTGGCGCAGGCATACAGCCAGCCCGGTTCGGCGCAGGATCTGGTTCAGGCATCGTGGTTTTATGCCCGTGTCTGGGACTTTGCCCCGCAGAACTACAAGGCGCAGATCGAGCCAAAGCTTGAGTACTACTACAAGAAGTACCACGGCGGTCTGGATGGTCTGGATGCGATCAAACAGCAGGCAAAGGCCTCAACCTTCCCTCCGGGAACGTTTGTGATCACGAAGGCCAAGAGCCCGGCCGAACAGATTCACGATCTGATCGCGGCCACGCCGGATCTGACGACTCTTGCCCTTGCCGACAAGGAAACCGTGCTTGCCTTTGGCAGCAAGGATGATGCGGACAAGATGTGGGCCGTGCTGAAGGACAAGGCAACGCAGGTGCCCGGCATCGTGATTGAAGCGACGGCTACGCAGATCAAGATGGCCGTGACGCAGGATGCGAAGGACTCCAAGGTTCCGGACTTTATCGTCAACCTGAAGGAGCCGCTCAAGGATAGCGAGATTCCGGCGCCGGGCTTCGAGTTCACCACCCAGCCCGGACCCGAGCTGGATGGTACCTACGACAGCTACACGCAGGTTCCAGCGACCGATACCACCGCGCAGAGGGCAGAGATCGTTCTCCGTGAGGGAGTTGTGATCCCTGAGGTCAAGAAGAAGCCGGTGCACAAGCCGGCGGCCGCACACCACACAACGCACCACGAATAAGCCGAGCCTGAAACCAGAAAAGTTGATGGCGGAGTTCAGAATTCCTGGTTTACCGAGGGGCAGCCTTACCAAAGGCTGCCCTGATTGTTTTGTGCATCAAATGAGTGGCTGTATGCCGGTGATACTCTGAGGGCATGATGGGACTGCTCAGGCAGTTACGG
>DASZRQ010000052.1:0-16636 GCA_035549115.1 Occallatibacter sp.
CATCCGGGGCCTGCGCAAAGAACCGCGCCCGCTTCAGCCCCGTCGCCGCCACGCTGATGTCCAACGACTCCGGCAGAGACAGTGTAATCGCCTTGCCCGGCGCATAGGTGAGTGTATGCGCGCGCGGAGTTTGCGCGGCCAGCGGCAATAACGCCAGCACAGCAGCACTCATCATCGGCAGCAACGCTCGTTTCATTGCCCTCACACGCAGCAACGCCGGGACCAAAGCCCCGGCGCTGATGCATTCCTCTGCTGCGCCTTACGCGCGGCTCATGTACGTGCCTTCCGAGGTATCCACGCGGATCTTTTCGCCCTCGTTGATGAACGGTGGCACCTGAACCACGAGGCCCGTTTCCAGCTTGGCGGGCTTAGTCACGCTCGAGGCCGTCGCCGACTTCAGGCCCGGCTCGGTCTCCACCACGGTCAGCTCCACGAAGGTGGGCAGGTCGACGCCCACGGCCTTGCCATCGATGTAGTTCACCTTGATCTCGATGTTGGGCGTGAGGTACTCAACCGTGTCGCCCAGCAGATCGGCCTTAAGCACGGTCTGCTCGTAGTCCACCGGATTCATGAAGTAGTAGTCGTCGCCATCGGCATAGAGAAACTCCATCGCAACTTCGTCCACCGTCACCCGCTCGATGGCGTCGGCGGAGCGAAAGCGGTGCTCGAACATGGCATTCGACTTCAGATTGCGCAGCTTGGCCTGGATGAAGGCGCGCAGGTTGCCCGGAGTGCGATGCTCCACCTTGAAGACAAGGCAAAGCGTATCGTTGTGCTTGATAATCATGCCCGGACGCATTTGTGTGGCGGGAATCGCCATAAACGTGAAACTCCTTGCTGTACTTGCTCGATAAAGATTGGCTCTGTGCCCAGCATTCATTGTACCCGAGGGGCGCTCGGCCCTGTCGGCATGCGCACAGGAGTCCCGCATGTGTTCTGATCGAGATCGATGCCGCTCTCTGCCGCAAAACGGAACATGCCCGTCCTCGCCGCGCTCCTCGCGCTCGGCTTTCTCTGGTCGCTGGGCTCGCTGCGCGCGGACCTGCTGCCTTACGCTTGGCAGGGCGCGGGTACAGACTCGCTCACCAGCCAGGCGCTGCGGCTGGCCGTGCTCGCCTTCGGCGCTGCGGTCATCGCACGCGCCACGCGCAGCCGCCGCGTTCGCCGGCGGGATGCGGTGCAGTGGGCGCTCACCGGCATCGGCCTCATCGCCGCACCGTCGCTGCTGGCGCACTTGGCCGCGCCCTTCGTCGCAGACCTCACACGCACCGCGCTTTTCGCGCTCACGCCCATCTTCGCCATCGTGCTTGAGCCCTATCTCGGCAGCGCCGAATCCGGAATGAGCCGCAACGGACTGCTTGCGGCGCTCGTTGCTCTCGCAGGTATGCTGCTGCTCTTCCCGGTCAATCTGCCGCAGTCGCCCGCATCCGCGCTCGCCTTCCTTGCCGTCGTGCTGGCCGCGCTGTGCGTGGCGGCGGTCAACTGCAGAGCCGTCTGCTTCGCCTGCGCGCAAGATGCCCCTTCGTTCGCGGCGGCCGCCGCTCTTGCAGCCGCCGGCGCAGCCCTCGTGCTCGGCGTTGCCGGCGCGGGTGAGGCTGCCCCATTCCCGGCCGCATCGCTTCTGCCCGATCTCGCCTGGACCCTGATCGTCGACCTGCCCGCACTGCTGCTTCTTTTCGCTCTCATGCGCCGCATGACGGCCGCGCGCATGACCCTGCGCTTCATCCGCGCCGCTCTTCGCCGGCAGCTTCAGCCTCATTCTGTTGCGTCCGCCGGTCACTCTGCGCGCATGCGGCGGCCTGGCGCTCATGGCTTGCGGAGCCGCATGGATGTTGCTCACCCGCGACACCGGCTCGTATCCCGGCGGCGCATCTCTCCACCTCGGCTGATCCGCGGGCTGATCCCCACAAAATCGATTGATCCCTGCAGATTCGAGCGGTTCTAAGTTGTTCGCCCGCGCGCCCATCCGCTACCATGGCTCCGTCTTTCGCGCGGGGTGCGCCCCGCACTGGAGCCCCCGATGCAACTGCAGCGTCTCCTGCCCGCCTCGCTTCTCGCCGTCTGTCTCAGCGCATCGCTCGCCGCGCAAGCCGTGCCTGCGCCCCCACCCAAGGATGCGCCCTACAGAAATGCGCATCTCTCCGCCGACGAGCGCGCCGGCGACCTGCTGAAGCGCATGACGCTCGAAGAGAAGGCCACCATGCTCGCCGGTTCCAACTGGATGGACTCCGCGCCCATCGAGCGGCTCGGCATTCCCGCCATCAAGATGGCCGACGGTCCTCTGGGCGTGCGCTCCTGGGCAGGCGGCTCCGCGCTCACCAACTCAGCCAGCAACCCCTTCAAGGTCGAGTCCACCGCATTTCCCTCTGGCATCGACATGGCCGCCACCTGGAACCCCGGCCTCGTCCGCCGCGAGGGCATTGCCATTGGCGAAGAGGTCAAGGCGCTGGGCCGCGACATGATTCTCGGCCCCACCATCAACATCAACCGCCAGCCGCTGTGGGGGCGCAACTTCGAGGGCTACGGCGAAGACCCTTATCTCTCCGGCCGCATGGGCGTGGCGTATGTGCAGGGCGTGCAGAGCGAGGGCGTCATCCCCTCGGTCAAGCACTTCGCCGTCAATAACGAGGAGTTCCAGCGCCACCGCATCAACGTTGTCGTGGACGAGCGCACGCTGCACGAGATTTACTTTCCCGCCTTCAAAGCCGCCGTTCAGCAGGGCGGCGCGTGGAACGTGATGTCGGCCTACAACAAGCTCAACGGCATCCACTGCGGTGAGAACAGCTACCTGCTGCAGGACGTTCTGCGCAGGGAGTTCGGCTTCAAGGGCTTCGTCGTCTCTGACTGGGGCAGCACCTACTCCACCGCGCCAACCGTGAATGCGGGCATGGATCTCGAGATGCCCGGCGGCCCGCCCATGGACGCGTGGATCATCCGCCCCGCCACGCAGGAGAACGGCAACGGCGCGGGCTGGCTCACCGCGGAGAAGGTGCTGGCTGAGGTCAAGGCCGGCCACATCTCTGAGGCCGCCATCGACGACAACGTGCGCAGCATTCTGCGCGTCATCTTTCTGAGCGGCATCTTCGACCATCCCCACCTGAGCGGCGGCGAGAACAAGGTGGATACGCCGGAGCAGCGCGCCGTTGCTCTTGAAGGCGCTACCGAAGGCATCGTGCTGCTCAAGAACGACGGCCGCCTGCTGCCACTGGACGCGAAGAAGATCCACTCCATCGCGGTCATCGGCCCCAACGCCGCCGTGATGCGCAGCGGCGGAGGCAGCTCGATGGTGCGTCCCCGGAGCGTCATCACGCCGCTCGATGCCATCCGCGCCCGCGCCACCAGGGCCCGCAATCTCACCGTGACTTACGCCCTCGGTGTGGGCATGCAGGGCGAAGACCCCGCGCAGGACACGCCCGAGGCTCGCGCCGCCGCGCTCAAGGAGGCGGTTGCTGCCGCCGCCAAGGCCGATGTGGCCGTGGTCCTCGTCGGCCGCTATCACAAGATCGAGTCCGAGGGCTTCGACCTGAAGACCATGGACCTGCCCGAGGGCCAGGACGAGCTGATCGCCGCCGTGGAGAAGGCCAACCCGCGCACCGTCGTCGTGCTCAACACCGGCGACCCGGTCACGATGACGAAGTGGCTTGGCGCCACCCCCGCGCTGCTCGACATGTGGTATGGCGGCGAGGAAGGCGGCGCTGCCCTCGCCTCCATCCTCTTCGGCGATGCCGATCCCTCCGGCAAACTGCCCGTCACCTTTCCCAAGCGCTTTGAGGATTCGCCGGCAGCCGCCAACTATCCCGGCAAAGACCTCGAAGTCCACTACGCCGAAGGCATCTACGTCGGCTACCGCTACTTCGACACGAAAAACGTAGAGCCGCAGTTTCCCTTCGGCTTCGGGCTCAGCTACACCACCTTCGCCCTCAGCGATCTGAAAGTGGAACCGAAGAACACCGAAGGCGCGGAGGCCGAGGTCACGCTGAAGGTGAAGAACACCGGCTCGCGCGCCGGAGCCGAAGTCGTCCAGCTCTATGTGCACGACGGCCACAGCAAGATCGACCGGCCCGTGCACGAGCTGAAGGGCTTTGCGCGCGTGGAGCTGAAACCGGGCGAAACAAAGACCGTCTCCTTCACCCTCGACCGCGCCGCTTTCTCCTACTGGGACCCGGCGACCAAGGCCTGGCAGGCCGATCCCGGCACGTTCGAGATTCAGGCCGGCACATCCTCGCGCGATATCGCGCTCAAAGCGCCCTTCGTGCTCCAGTAGCGCAAAAAAAAAACGGCAGCGGAGATGCGCTCTCTGCTGCCGTTTCAGTTTTCCTGTTCTTCCGCATTCAGCGCGGCGGCTCGTAGGGCTCCACGCGCAGCATATTTGACAGGATGCCGCGTTCCTCCGGGCTGAACACGTTCTGGTAGCGGCTTGAGTTCAACACCGTCTGCCGCTGGTCCGGTGGTACCGAGCGCAGATCGCGGAAGGCGCTCTTCATCAGCGCCTGCCGGTCGGCGGGCATGGCCCTCCAGCGCTGCACGGAATCCCTGACCTGCTCCCGCTCCTGCGGCGAAAGCCGTTCCAGGTTCTCCGCCCGCGCCAGCCGCCGCTCGCGCTGCGCCTCCGGCATCTTGTCGACACGATTGAGCTGCTGCATCAGCCGTTGCTGCTGCGCCTGCGGCAGCCGCCGGAAGCTGGGATCGTTCTCCAGGATGCGCTGCTGTGCCTGCGGCGGTGCGTTGCGATGCTCGTTGAGCCATGCGCCCAGATGGTTCGGCGGCGCGTACTCCGGCCGCGGCAGATACCCGGCCCGGTTCTGCTGCCCATAGCCCTGCCCCTGATAGGCGGGCGCAACAGGCCGCATGCCGTTTTGCGGCATGCTACGGTTCGGCGTTTGCTCCCTGCCGGGGTTTTCCATGCGCGCTCCGCCGTTTTGCGGCGCGCGATATTGATATTGCCCATACCCCTGGCCGCGATACTGCGGCATCGGCTGCGCGGGCCGGGAGTAGGCGGGCGGCCGGCGGTTCTCCATGCGCGGGGCGCGGGGCGCGCTGTAGTGCGGAGCCGTGTGCCGCTCGCCGCCATGATGCTGGGCCGCAAGCTCGGCCGCGGGCAGGCACACCAGCAGCGCCGCGGCCCATGCCGCTCTCCGCGCTCTGCTTACGACGCCCGTCTTTGCCCCGCCCGTCATGACTGCTTCCCCGGCCTTTCCTTAGTTCACCGCTCCATCGGTGCTGCTGGTATCGCCCGAGATGGCCTCAAGCTGATCCAGCAGTTGATCGTTGTTGTCCAGCACCTGCAGGTCGTGCACCACGGCCGTCTGCGGCACTGCCGCGGACGGCTGATCCCAGTTCGTGATGCCCAGGTAGGTGCCGCCCCCCAGCAGCAACGCCACCGTCAATGCCATGGCCGCCAGCGGCCGCGCATGCAGTTGCGGACCGTAGATCCAGCGGGCCCGCAGCCGCTCCAGCCATCCCGCCGGTTTGGCCTGGCGCTCCTCGTCCAGCCGCGCGTTCAGGCGGGTCATGAAGTACGGGTTCGGCTCGGGCGCTTCCCACGTGTCCAGCAGGGCCATGGTCGCGCGCAGCACCTCCAGCTCCTTGGCGCAGGAGCCGCACGCGGCAGCGTGAGCCTTCACCTGGGCAGACGCCGTCTCCGGAGCCAGCAGCAGATCGGCCAGCTTCCCTTCCGTCGCAGCACACGTCTTGTTCGTCCGTTCCATCACAACCACCCCACTTCCCTGCCGGTCCGTTCCGGCTCGCACGGCTTACACAAAATCCTTCAGCTTCTCCCGCAGCGTCTGGTAGGCGCGAAACAGCAGCGACTTGGTCGCCGACTCGCTCAGTTTCAGCACATCCCCGATCTGCCGGTAATCCATCCCTTGATACTTGTGCATCAGCACCGCCATGCGCTGCCGTTCGGGCAGCGCCATCACATGCTGCCGGATCGCCGCCATCCGCTCGTCGCGGAGCAGGTTCTGCTCCACGTTCGGATCGTCGTCGGCCACGTCCGGCGTCGTGCCCGTCTCCGGGTCAGGCGCGTCCAGATACACCGTCTGCGCGTTGCGCTCGTGCCGCGTATCGCGCGCATGGTTCACCGCCAGGTTCGTCGCGATCCGGAAGAGCCACGTCGTAAACTTCGCCTCGGCCCGGTAGCTCTCCCGCGAGCGGTACACGCGCAGGAACACCTCCTGCGCCAGTTCCTCGGCAACCGCCTGGTTGCGTACCATCCGGAACAGGAAATGAATCACCGCCCGGTAGTGCTTTTCCACCAGGAAATTGAATCCCGACTCGTCGCCTGCGGCCACCCGCAGCATAATGGCCGCGTCGCTTGAGTCATCGGCCGCGTAGTTGGGCGCTCCAGCAGGCTTTTTCGGGTCCAGCCGCGCTGCCTTGCCCGCTCCCCGTACCGGATTGTCCAGGACCAGGGTTGCCATATCTTCAGGAACCCCATCGCTGCCCGAAGGTTGCGCCAAATCCCCGCTTCCGGACGGGAAATCGCCCCCCTCGAAGCCCGCTCCGGCGTCCTCCGGCCCCGGTTTGCCCCGCCGCAGGATAAAGGCCGCCGGATGGGGCCTGTCTCCCCGTTCCCATCCCCCGCCAAAGGCTGCTCCGGCCATGGCCTGCCCGCCCTCCGGCTCCCAGCCCGCCAGACGCACCGCCGGGACCCCGCCCAGGGCGGAAATCACCGCGTCCAACATCCGTCTGGCTTTCCAAAACATCGTTGATTCTGTGTGGTTTGGCCCGTACAGCAGGCACGGCCCGCTCCGGGGAACCCCCGGTTTGGCTCCGGGGCCGCGCTGGTGTTACTCTACCTTACGGGATGCCCCGCGGTCGCGCCTTGCGGCCTGCCTCAGGGGCGGTTAGCTCAGCTGGTTAGAGCGCCTGCTTCACACGCAGGAGGTCCGGGGTTCGAGTCCCTGACCGCCCACCATTCGCACCGGCACATCCCCTGCCCGCCAGACCGCATCTCACCTCCTGTACGTTTCTGCCTGCTGCAAAAGCTGTACGCCGCCAGAGCTTGAGCAGCCGCAGCGGAGAAACTCGTACAGCGAACTCATTGTCACCAGGGCGTCGCGCTCGAAACCGCCTACATCAAGAGCACGCTCCGGTGGGTCAGCGCAGAGACAAGCAAGCGCATGGCGGTCCCGGTCTCCACCGGCATCCAATCCGAACTCTGGCTCGAGATTGCCCGGCGCGCGGCACGCGCCAGAAACGACCACGACGAAGCGCTCTCCATGTACATCGATCACATCGTCGCCTGCCCCATGTGCTGCCCCGACCACGCCGCGGCCCTGCTCCGGCCGCCCAGACTGCACAGCGCTCCGGACACCTCTGCCCAGCCAGAATCCGCTCTGCCGGAATCTGCCCTGCCCGAAGTTGAGCCCGTCGCCGTCCGTCATCGCGGCAGCCGCTAGCCGCTCTTAGCCCCACTCCGCGATCAATCTCTCCATCGCGCGCTGCTGCACCTCCATCGTCTCCACGAGGCGAAACTGCGCGCGGGCGCGGTCCAGGTTGTGCCCCTCGCGGTGCACCTTGAAGTACGTGTCCCCGTTCAGATGGTCGGTCAGAAACCGGATGGCAATCTCGAAGGTGATGAGCCGTCCGCTGAAGGCCAGCAGGCTCCGCTCTTCCCGCGTGAGGAATGCACCGGCCTCGGCCAGATAGCCCCGCGCCACGGCCTCGAACATCGGAAAGCTCATCTCCATGCGCTTCAGGTCGCGTTCGTCCTCGGCCGCCGTGCTCGCGCTGGTCCGCACCATATCGCCAAAGTCGTAATGCGCTAGGCCGGGCATCACCGTGTCCAGATCGACCACGCAGATGCCTTCGCCGGTCGCCTCGTCCAGCATCACGTTGTTCAGCTTGGTGTCGTTGTGCGTCACCCGCTCCGGCAGCGCGGCATCCAGCAGCACGCCGGTCATCGCCTTGCGCTCCAGCGCGAACCCGATCTCCGCCTGCGCGCCTTTCACGCGCCCCGCCGCATCGGCGGTGATCGCGTGCTCCAGCGCCGCAAAGCGCTTCGGCGTATGGTGAAAATCGGGAATCGTATCGTGCAGCCGCGGCGCGGGCAGGTCCGCCAGCATCTGCTGGAAGCGCCCGAAGGCCTTCGCCGCCTCATAGGCCTGCCGCCCGGTCTCGATCGCGTCGTAGGTCTGCGCCCGCTCGATAAAGCGATAGGCCCGCCAGAAGTTCCCCTCCGCATCGCACAGCCACGTCTGGCCCGCGCGCGTGGGAATCAGCCGCAGCACCCGCCGCTCGCGCTCCGGATCATTCGCCACCTTTGCCGCAAGATGCGCTGTTACGCGCTCGATGTTCTCCATCAGCGCGGGCGGATTGCGAAAGATGTGATGATTGACGCGCTGGATGATCGCGCGCACCGGGCGGCCCGCATCGTCAAACACCGCGCAGTAGGAGTCGTTGATATGTCCGCTGCCGTAGGGCTCTGCGCTCCGGAACATTCCCGCTATCGCAAACTGTTGCGCCACCGCGCCCACGTCGTGCCGCGCGTTCATGCCCACAGCGTCTCCGGATAGCGGCCCGCCCGGATCAGATCGCGCAGGCTCTCCACCACCCGCGGCCGGTCCTCGCGATAAGTCACGCCAAACCACGCATCGCGCGAGGGCAGCACCGCCACCCGCGCCGCGCCCGCCTCAATGAACGCCGCCACCGCGCTGGGCAGATAGCACTCTGCTGTCAGCTCCGTTCCATGCCGCCGCAGAAACTCGGCGAAGTAGCCCTCCAGTTGCATGAACACGCCCGGCAGAAAGCCCCACATGTTCATCGAGACAATCTCGTCGCCGCTCAGCTTCGCCGTGCGGCCCGCGCCGTCCGTCGTCCGTGCGCCGCGCCCGTCCCGCTCGATGCCCGTTGTCTCCACCACGCCGCGCAGGTAGCCCTCCGCGCTCACATCGCACACGCCCCGCGCCACGCTGCCAAACTCCGAAAGCGTATTGCGCAGCACAAACCCCACCATCGCGTAGTCCGCGGAGCCGGAGGCGAGATGCGCCGCCAGCGCGCGGTATCCCTGCGCACCGTAGAAATCGTCCGCATTGATCACCGCGAAGGGCTCGCGCACAACCGGCCGCGCTGCCAGAATCGCATGCGCCGTGCCCCAGGGCCGCGTGCGCCCTTCCGGCACGGTGAAGCCAGCCGGCAGATCGTCAAGCTGCTGGAAGGCGTAGCCCACCGCCACGCGCTGCTCGAACCGCGCGCCAATCGTCGCGCGAAACTCCTCCTCGATGTCGCGGCGGATCACGAAGACAACCCTGCCGAACCCCGCGCGCAGCGCATCGAAAATCGAGTAGTCCATGATGGTCTCGCCCGAAGGACCCACCGGGTCGATCTGCTTCAGCCCGCCGTAGCGGCTGCCCATGCCCGCCGCCAGCACCAGCAATGTCGGTTTGCCTGCATCGCTCATCAGCGCGCTCCCTCCTTCGGTGTCAGGTTCAGCGTCAGCACCTCGAAAGGCGCCAGCCGGAACACGTGCTCATCGCGCGCATCCAGCAGCAGCGCGGGCCGGGCCGCATCGTCCTTCCACGGGCTCTTCGCCGAGTACGCCAGCGCCGCACCCTCCGGCAGCTCCAGCGCATCCGCCAGTCGCAGCGTGATGCTCTGTGGCTTGTCGCTGGGGTTGCGCAGCACCAGCGTGCCCATGCGTGGCGACCACGCGGCCCATCCATACACCTCAAGCCACTGTGGATTGCCGCCGATCCAGTGCGTATCCTTCAGCACGTCGGCGTTCGCGCGGGCCCACTTCGCCGCTTCGGCAAGATCGTCCCAGTTGGCCGCGCTCAGCAGCTTCGGCGTAATGTACATCTCCTGCAACTGCGTACCCGTGCCAAAGTAGGAGCGAATCTCGTTGCGGAAATCGTTCCCCGGATCGGTATTCAGATGCCGGTGGTGCTGCGCGTAGATCATGCCATGCAGCATCAGCGAGTTCAGCGGATACAGCGGCCCGTCCTCCACCACGCGCTCATAGGTCTGCGCATCGCGGTACGTGATCCAGCGTTCGCGGTAGGTGCCCACGCCGGTCGCGTTGTCGTCGTCGCCGCCCCGCCAGATCGAGTCCGCATACCGCGTCCAGAACGGCGAGGGCCACGTGCCCGTGGTCAGGTTGATGAACAGGTCCGGCTTCTCCGCGCGCAGCTCGCCGATCAGGTGAATCATCGCGCTGAAGTCGCTGTCGAAGCTGCTGCCCGCCACCACCGTGTTCACATTGCCCGTGCCGTCGAACTTGAACTGGTTGACGCCGTACTCGCGGATCATCTTCAGGCACACGTCGCGGAACGCCGCATAGTACTTCGGCCCCGACAGCGCATAGCCGCCGTCCACAATCTCGTAACCCGCCGCGCGGCCAAAGGCGATCCGCTCCTTGCGCGGCGTCGCGTAGCCGCCCCACGGAGACATCCACACCCCCGGATGCGCGCCGATCTTCGCCGCCGCGGCCGCTACCGGCGCAAACCCCTGCGAAAATCCCGCGTTGAACTGCCACAGCGACGCGTGATTGTCCCACCCGTCGTCGTAGAGAAACGAGTCCATCTTCACGCCGCGCTTCTCTACCAGCTCGCGGCCAAAGGCGTTCACCCGGTCCACCGCATCGGCCGCCGAGTAGGGCGTAAAGTAGCCCAGGTCATACCACGAGTTGTAATGCAAAAACGTGCGGTACGGATGCGCCCGCTCCGTCTCCAGATACGCCAGAAAATCCCGCCGCATCTGCCCCGCGCGCGCCACGCCGAACACCGCCGAATACGTGATCGACTGGCCGGCCTTCAGCGGCAGCTCGCGGTCGATCCACGCCGTCGCGCGGCCTGCGCGCACGCGGCTCTCGGAGATCGGGTGCTCAAAGCCCGCAAACACATCGCCCGCTACAATCGGCGAGCCCTGCACCCGGCCCGCCACATGCGCGCCCGGCAGATCGGCATCCACCATCTCCACCCGCGCAATCGGCACATCCTTCATGCCCGCGGTCAGCGTCAGCACCTCGCGCAGATAATCCGTGCCCTCCAGAGCCACCACGGCCCACGTGGCCCGCAGTGCGCCATCCTCGCTTTCCAGCGGCACATCCATCTCCTCGCCCGCCAGCCGGTCGGCCATGCGCGCGGCATCGGCCTGTCCCGTCAGCGCGCGCCGCACCGCCGCGCCGCTCACGTGGAAATCCTCCGCGCGCAGGTGCGTGCCATCCTCGAGCAGCAGGGCAAACGGCTCCGCGGCCGGAATCTCCGTTCCATGCAGGCGGTCCTTCACCGTGAAGCCGCTGAGCCGTCCGCCGGCCAGCGACCACGTTGCGCCAACCCTGGCATTCTCCACCTGAAGCCGGCCCGCCTCCGCGCCCTGCGCGCCCGCCGCGGCCAGCAGCGCAACGCCCAGCGCCGCGCACGCCCTTCCACTCCCCATTCCACCAGCCTTTCCCGCCATTGCCCTCACTCCGCAGGGCTTGTGCAGACGCTTGTCAGTGTAGCGGATGAACCGCGCAACAACCCTCTGGCGGCTCGCTGCGAGCCTGTGGTATAAGCCAGACACCTCCGCACCCAGCCGTCGTGCGGCATATCCCACGCCAAGGAAAGTCCCCATGAACGTTCGACTCCGCGGGATCTCCACCCTCTCTCTGCTGCTCGTCTTCACCGCATTCGCCGCTCCGCGCGCCGTCCGCGCGCAGGAGGATGCGCCCCCGCCCGTGAAGATGGGCCTGTGGCAGACCGAAGTGACCACCTCTATCTCCGGCATGGAGAACTCGCCCGCGGGCGCGCACATGGGCGGCGACCGCACCCAGGTCACGCAATCCTGCATGACCGCCGACACCTGGAAGAAGGATCTGCTCAAGATGCGCCAGCAGCAGAGCGAGTGCACCATGGCCGACATGCACATGGACGCGCACGGCGTGGCCTTCTCCGAGACCTGCGGCGACAACCATCAGTACACCACCACCGTGCACTTCCAGGCCACCTTTGACGGCGACGAACACATGCACGGCACGGCCACCGCGCACACCGCCGGGCCGGCCCTTCCGCAGGGTATGGACATGACCATGCACATGGCCTCGCACTACCTCAGCGCCTCCTGCGGAGACATCAAGCCCGGCGCGGCCAAAGTCATTCGATGAGTTGTGAAAAATAGAGCGCGGCAACTCAGCGCGGCAACTCAGCGCGGCGGCTCAGCGCGGCTCGCCCGCCTGCGGCTGCGCGTCGATGCTGCGGCTGTAGCGGCCCGTCAGCGCGTTCCAGCGGATGATCGCCAGCTCCTTCAGCATCTGCATGCCGTCTTTCAGGTAGCTCATCCGCGTGCGCTCGTCGTGGGCCCAGGTCACCGGCACTTCCTTCACCGTGTAGCCGCGCTTGAGCGCGATAAACAGAATCTCCGGGTCAAAGCCCCACCGCTCGATGGTCTGCAGCCGAAACACCGTCTGCGCCGCCGCGCGCGTAAACGCCTTGAAGCCGCACTGCGTATCCACAAACGGCAACCCCATCACCGCCCGCGTCACCAGGTTGAAGCACCGGCCGAAAAACTGCCGGTAGAGCGGCTGCCGCTGGGTCTGCCGCCCGCTCTCCAGCCACCGCGAACCGATCGCAATATCAGCGCCCGCGGCAATGGCCGCGAACAGCCGGTCGGCTTCCTCAATCGGCGCCGAAAGGTCCGAGTCCGTAAACAGCACCACCTCGCCCAGCGCATGCAGAACGCCGTTGCGCACGCTGTAGCCTTTGCCCCGGTTGCCCGGATTCTCCACCAGCCGCACCCGCGGCTCGCGGACGGCAAAGTCGAGCACAATCTGCGCCGTATCGTCGGTCGAGCCGTCGTTCACCACGATCACTTCAGCATCCCAGCCGTGCGCGCGGACAGTCGAAACCACGGCATTGAGCGTCGCGGGAATGCGCGCGTGCTCGTTATATGCCGGGATCACAATGCTGTATTTCGGATCGGGGTCCACGAAAAATGCCGCCTCTCCCGCCTTGCGGGCCTGCTGCACGGGGAGAACTTCGCTCATCATACACGCGCCGGCTGCCTCGTCTCAGGCCAGGCCGTGTCCTGGCCCGATTCGGCCATCTTGCTGATGCAAAAGGCTCAATTCTCGTCGGGAACCTTGATTTTTGCCCCCCGCCCGTCCAGAATCTGTGTATGCTGTGCCGGGAGGTTCCTGCGACATGACAAAGGCAGACTTGGTGGAAAAGGTGACTCGGCTGGGCGATCTGACCCGCCGCGACGGCGAAGTGATCGTGGAAACCGTCTTCGACTCGGTCATCTCCGCCCTGCAGAGTGGCGACAAGATTGAGATTCGCGGCTTCGGCTCGTTCCGCATCCGCCAGCGCAACCCCCGCATCGGCCGCAACCCCAAGACCGGCGAGCGGGTCGAAGTCCCCGCCAAGCGCGTGCCTTACTTCAAGCCTTCCAAGGAGCTGCGCGACCTGGTCAATCCGGCGGAAGCTGCGCCCGCGCACACCCCCGCCTCCTGATCCAGCCTCTTCAGCGCGGCCGCACGCCAATCACGCTCATCATGCGTCCGGCGTGCCCGCCTGAGCCGTTCAGGCATGCCCCCCGGTGCGAGTAAAACAGCTCCGGCTGGCACTGCGTGCACCCGCCCACCACCCGGATCGCCTTTGCCTTCACTCCCGCATCCAGCAACTGCCGCCGGTTGGCCTCCGTCAGGTCCACGTGCAGGCTCGGCCCAATGGGCGAGTGCCCCGGTGCCCGCTGCGTGAGAAAGAGCATGGGGTATTTGGTCCGCACAGGGTCCGAGTCATAGACCTCGCGGAACAGCTCACGCCCGTACACAAACTGCGACTCGAACTCCGTCAGCACCTCGTCGCCCACCGCATAGCAGCACGCGCCGATCCCCGGCCCGATGGCCGCCACCAGATCCTCCGGCTTCGAGCCGAACTCCAGCCGCATCCGCCCCACGCCCAGCTCCACAATCCGCTTCACCGTGCCCCGCCATCCGGCGTGGAACGCCCCCACCACCCGCTTCTTCCTGTCGGCCACCAGCACCGGAATGCAATCCGCCGTCTGCACCGCCAGCAGAATCCCCGGCTCGTCCGTGATCGCCCCGTCGGCCTTCCACGGCACCGCCCGGCCAACATCGGCCTTGCCCAGCCGGACCACAAGATTGGAGTGAAACTGCCGGATCGGAACCAGCGGTGTCTCCGCGCTGCCCGTCACCGCCTCGGCCAGCAGCCGGCGGTTCCTCAGGACGATCTCCCGGTCATCCGCCGCCGTGAAGCCCAAATTCATCTCGCCCGGCGCATCCTCCGCGGCATACGCCCGGCTCAACCCGCCCTTGCGCGTGCTGAACCCCGCCCACAGCCACGGCATCAGGCTCCGAGGTGTCTCAGCCCAGCCCGCCACCGGCAGCCAGTGCACGCCGTTCGCCGCCACCGTCGGCTCCTGCGCGCGCACCGTCAGCTCCTCCGGCGCAGCCCGCTCCATGCGCAGTTGCCGCGCAATGCCCGGCGACTTGCCTCGCCGCCGGCGCACCAGCCCCGCCGTGCGAAAGATCGCGTCAATCTCGTCGAGATTCTTCTGAATTGTGATGGGGGAAAGAGCTTTGTGCCGCTTCACTCTTCGATTGTAGCGGGCGCGCACATCGGGAAATCTGCCCCAGACGAGCAAATGGGCCTGCTTTCCAGCAGGCCCGCTCGAGAGGCTTTCATTGAGGGGTTCCGGAGGGGGAATTAGAGGGCGGGATCCTTGGCAGGACCCCAATTTGAAGTGTGAACCTTGTCTGGAAGGGTCATGATTCGGGGAAGCCTCTGCCTGTTATTCGATAGGACTCACTTTCTCTGGGAAAGGTTGCCGCAATCTTTGCAAAAAAGCCGGAGGAAAAATCTCCGCCCATCTCCGCCCTCAGTGTTTCGGCTCCTCCTCCTGCTTCACCACCGGCCCCTCGCCGGGGAACGGCCAGTTCTTGTCGAGCAGTATCTCCTTTTCTCTCTGCTCTTTAGAAACCTTGTTGACGGTCAGGTTCTCGAACAGGTGCACCCCCGTCTTGCCTGCCGTCACAATATCCAGGTCTCCGTCGCCGTCCATATCCTGCACCACGAACTGCGTCCCGGCCCCCGCCGTCCCATTTACCGAGATCGGGTAGCGGGTAAACGTCCCCGTCCTGCGGTCAATCTTGTAGTAGTAGACGACCAGCGGATCGTAAGACCCCGGATCGTTCCCCGAGTGACCCCGGTAGCGCTTGCCCGCCAGCAGCTCCGGCTGCCCGTCGCCATCAATGTCCACCAGCTTCAACGCGTGAATCTGCGAATAGCTCTCGTCGATGGTGTGCCGGATCCAGTGCCGGTTGTTGCCGTCGCCCACCTGCTCCAGCCAGTAGAGCCCGTAGCTGTGCCCCTGTCCGTAGATGATGTCCGTCTTGCCGTCGCCGTTCACGTCGTAGCCGATGATCGGGAACCCGGCATCGTTCATCTGCCAGTCCGGATGCCACTCCCAGTCGTTGTTGTCCGCGTCAATCTGCCGGAACCACCCGTTCGGCGTCAGGATGTCCATCTTGCCGTCGCCGTCCACGTCGGCCACGCCCGTGCCGTGTCCATCCTCGGCGCGCCCGCCCACGTGGTGCACCTTCGGCTTCGGCCCGCTGAAGTCGATCCACAGCACGCCGGAGTGGTTGTAGTGCGCAAACACCAGGTCCGGCTTGCCATCGCCGTTGATGTCCGCCTCCCAGCCGCCCTCCGTGTCGTAGCTGTCGGTGATGAAGTGCCTCTTCCACACCGCGCCCAGCTTGCCCGGATTCTCGTACCACCAGATGCCGTTCAGCATCCAGCCCGCGGTCACAATATCCGGCCTGCCGTCGTGGTTCACGTCAATCGTCCACTCGCCGCAGTCGCTCACAAACTCGTTCAGCGTGCCCGCCTCGCGATACTGGTGGCGCTTCCACTCCCCGCCCTGCGGCCCCGGATTCTCATACCAGTACGCCCCGCTCACAATGTCCGGATACCCGTCGCCGTTCATGTCCAACGTGGTCACGCCCTCGGCATGGTCCGTGCCCAGCCGGTGCACAAAGAAGGTCGTCTGCATCACGCCCTCCGGCCCCGGTCCCGGCGTCGTCTTGCGCTCACTCTGCGCGGCCAGCATGCCGCAGGCAGCCGCACATCCCAAAGCAACACAGAAAAACTTCCTCATCGCAGTCAACCTCGATCTCCGCAAGCATTCTCCGGCCCGCGGCCGCCGCATCGCAAGTTTTGCTCTTACTCAAGTGCGCGGGCGCGGCTTGCGCTTCGTCTTCGCGTTCAGTTCCACGCGCAGCTTCCACGCCGCGCGCAGCGCGCCCTCGATCACATCTTCCGTCGCCGCCGCCAGCCGCGCATGGGTCGCCCCGTTGCGTCCCCACCCGCCGGCCACCGGCAGAAACACATCCGGCCGCCCGGCCACAAACTCCGCCTGCATCTCCGGCGTCAGCATCAGGTTGCCATAGCCCTGCTTCACCGCCGCCAGCGTGGCAAAAATGCGGCCGCCCACGCGGAAATCCACCGCGCCCATATGCGAGCCCTCTTCCGCGCCCTCCAGGCTCAGCGCAATCCGCCGGAAATCCGCCGCATTCATCGCCGCATTCACCTCGAAGTACCCCGCACTAAAGTTACAAAGAAATCCTCTCCGGTTTGCAGATTATTTCTTCCCGTTGGGCATACTGGAATCAGCAGCAAAAAAGAGCGGCGATCCC
>DASZRQ010000053.1:0-9690 GCA_035549115.1 Occallatibacter sp.
CCCTCGGCGGCAAACCAGTAGAGGTTGTCGGGCGCCTTGTGGGCAACTACCCAGCGTCCATGGCTGCGGTTGCGCCACTGCGTCGCAGGCGGCGCGGGCAGCAGCGCGGCCCGGCTCTGGCCGGTGAGAACATCGACGCCGCTGGCGTTGAGCAGGTAATGCGATCCGCCAAAGATGCGATCCAGAGTGCCGAGGTAAGCCCTGAGTGCTGGCGTTCCATCGTGCAGCAGTTCGTAGCGCGCGCTTTCGAGCTGCAACTCGTCGAACTTGTTGAACGTGGGGTCGATCTGGATGCGCTGGACGTGATTGGCAATGAGCTGGAAGACGAGAAACGACAGCGACAGCGTGCTGACCATGGCGACCAGCACGCCCAGGTAGAGCGACTGCACAGGTAGCGACTTAATCCGTTCCAGTAAAGACATATCCAACTCCGCGGATGGTGCGGATCAGTCCGCGGCTGCTTTCGAGCTTCTTGCGCAGATGACTGATGTGGACATCAAGGAAGCGGTCGTAGGGCGTAGCCTCGCGCTCGAAGAGCACGGCCGTGATTTCATCGCGCGAGACAACCTGCCCTGCGGAGCGCATCAGCAGTTCCAGCAGATCGAACTCCATCTCGGTCAGGTCGAGCAGGGTTTCGCCGCTCCAGGCTTCACGTGTGGAGGGATTCAGGCGTAAAACGCCAATTGCAAGCTCGGAGCCGGCGGCATGCGATGTGCTCTCCGTGCGGCGCAGCACGGCACGGATGCGCGCCAGCAATTCGTCGGGGTCGAAGGGCTTGGGCAGATAATCGTCCGCGCCGGAGTTAAGGCCGTGAATACGGTCCTGCTGCTGCACGCGCGCGGTCAGCATGATGACAGGCAGATCCTTTCTGCGGCGGAGCTGTTCGAGGACGGAGAAGCCGTCGAGACCGGGCAGCATCACATCGAGGATGACGAGATCGTAGGCCCCGCGCAGGGCGCTGGCCAGGCCCTCGCGGCCGTTGTAGACGGTATCGAGCCGGCAGCCGGCCTCCGTGAAGAACTCACGCATCAGGCCGCACAACTCGGCGTCATCGTCCACCAGCAAAAGCGACAGCTTTTTCTGCCGCTCGCCGTGCTCGATCTCTGGCGCTGCCACAATGTCTCCCACGGCATTTTAGTCTCGCATACCGATGGGCGGGTTGGGAGGGCTTTACAAATCTTAAGACTGGATCAGGCGAGCGGCTTCATCTCACCGGCAACGGTGGGGATGAGCTCGGCGACGGTGGGATGAATATGCATGGAATGCGCAAGCAAGGAGAAGGGCTGGCGGGCATACATGGCGGTAAGAATGCAGTGGATTGCCTCGTCTCCGCCCACGCCAAAGACGGTTGCGCCGAGGATGGCATGGGTTTCGGCATCGGCAAGAAGCTTGATGTAGCCGTAGGTCTCGCCTTTCTCGATGGCGCGCGCAATACGCGTCATGGGGCGGAAGCCCATGAGCGCGGGTCTGCCGGTCCTGCGGACCTCCGCCTCGTTCATGCCGACGTGTGCGAGGGGCGGATCGATGTACAGTGCGTGAGCAGGAATGCGGTCGCTCACTTTGCGATTGGCGTTGAGGAGCAGATTATCGGCGGCGATCTCGTAGTCGTTGTACGAAGTATGCGTGAAGGCGCCGCGGCGGTTCACATCGCCGAGGGCGTAGATGTGAGGCACATTCGAGCGAAGCTGGTCGTCGACGGGAATGTAGCCATCGTCATCCATCGCAACGCCGGCAGCCGCGAGGTTGAGGTCATGGGTGTTGGGCGAGCGGCCGATGGCAAGCAGCACATGCGAACCGAGCACATAGGGCGCGCCCTCATCGCACTCGAGGCCGACGGCGAGCTGGCCATCGCGCCGGTCGAGGTGAATGCATTTTGCGCCGGTGCGAATGGCGATGCCCTCCGCGGCGAAGATTTCGTGAATGATGCGTGAGGCATCCTCGTCTTCCTTGGGCGCAAGGCGGGCGTTCTTGTCCACAACGGTGACGGCGGAGCCGAAGCGGCGAAACATCTGCGCGAACTCGAGGCCGACGTAGCCGCCACCAACAACGATGAGGTGCTCGGGCACCTCCTTGAGGTCGAGGATGGTGGTGCTGGTGAGGAAGGGGATCGTGCCGACACCGGGCATTTCGGGCACGGCGGGCCGTGCGCCCACATTGAGGAAGATGGTCTCGGCCTCAAGCAGCTCAAAGCCGACACGCAGCGTATGCGGCGACTCGAAGGCTGCCGTGCCGGTGAAGACGGTACAGTTCTTCGTCTCGCGCAGCCATTTTTCCACGCCGGTGCGTGAGCGGAGCACGATGGCGTCCTTGCGAGCGACGACCGCGGCGAGATCGACCCTGGCATCGGCAGAAGTGAAACCGTAGTCCGTGCCGCGGCGGGCGAGATGCGCCGCGTGCGCGCTGGCAACCATGGCCTTGGTGGGCGTGCAGCCGGTGTTCACGCAGGTGCCTCCGAAGAGTTTGCGCTCGATGAGAGCGACTTTTTTCCCGGCTCCGGCCAGACGCGTGGCGAGGGACGGGCCAGCCTGGCCCGCGCCTACGATGACGGCATCAAAGGTGTGCTTCATCCAAACCTCATCACGGAGAATGCAGCGAGGGCGATGGCCGCAACGTCTTCAAGGAGCGCAGCGGGCAGATCGCGGTTGAACGCGGCGGCAAGCCTGCCGCGCACGGCGGCTCCGCCCAGCGTACCGCAGACCGCGCCGATTGCGCCAAGAATGAGACCGGCGACGGCTCTGATGAGAAATGCACAGAGAAAGAGCATGAATCTCTCCTGGCGGCGGCCCTTGATTGGATGCCGGGCCGCGGCGAATGGGTACCGGCGTGTTGTACCAGGCCGCGATTCAGCGGGGAAGGCTTTTTCTTGCCTGCGACTCATTGGCGTTGTCATGGCGGCACTGGGCGCGATGGCGAACACCGCTCGAAAGTATGGTGCCGGAGCCCCACGATCGACAGATAATTTGGAGCGGCGCGCCATTTGGGCTAGAGTGATTCAGGAGTTCAGGCTCCTGCTGCGCGCATTTCCTCGCGCGCTGTCTTCTCCGCTGAAGGTGTGACCGGTTCATGATCGGACAACATCAATCCATTCCAAAAGCCTCAATGCATTGCGAGCAAGGAGAGTCACTATGAGCACGGGATTCGTCCAGACCAAGGATGGCGTTTCGATTTTTTACAAAGACTGGGGCACCGGTCAGCCCATCGTGTTTTCGCATGGCTGGCCGCTCTCGAGCGACGACTGGGATACACAGATGCTGTTTTTCGGGCAGAACGGGTTTCGCGTGATCGCGCATGACCGGCGCGGGCATGGCCGCTCCACGCAGACCTGGGACGGCAACGAGATGGACACCTATGCCGACGATCTGGCGGTGCTGTTCGAGAAGCTCGATCTGAAGAATGCGATCATGGTCGGTCACTCCACCGGCGGCGGAGAGGTGGCGCACTACCTGGGCCGCCACGGCAGTAAGCGCGTGGCCAAGGCTGTGCTGGTGGGCGCGGTGCCGCCCATCATGGTGAAGACAGCGAGCAATCCCGGCGGCCTGCCCATCGATGTCTTCGACGGCATCCGCAAGGGAGTGGCCGAAAATCGCCCGCAGTTTTACAAGGACCTTACGATGCCGTTTTACGGCTACAACCGCGAGGGCGCGATGATCTCCGAGGGCATTCGCGAGCACTGGTGGCTGCAGGGCATGATGGGCGGCATGAAGGCCCACTACGACTGCATCAAGGCCTTCTCTGAAACGGACTTTACCGAAGACCTGAAGAAGATCGAGATTCCCACGCTGGTGATGCACGGGGACGACGACCAGATTGTGCCGATTGATGCGGCGGGAAGGGCCTCGGCGAAGATTCTGAAGAATGCAACGCTGAAGGTGTATCCGGGATTCCCGCACGGCATGGCGACGACGCATCCGGATGTGATCAACAAAGACCTGCTGGCGTTTATCAAGAGCTAGCAGCAATGCGAGGAAGGCAAGGGGCGGCGCTGGAGGTTCGGCGGCCGCCCCTTGTGTTTATTGGCCGGTCTGATAGCGGATCGCGGCGAGGGCCGACTCGTAGTCGGAGCGCGCGACAGTCGCATCGATCTGGGCCTGTGTCTGGCCAAGCTGGGCCTGATCGAGCTCGACGATGCCGCTCAGCCCAAGTTTATAGCGGGTCTGGGCGAGATCGAGTGCCTGGTTGGCCTGGTTGAGCAGTTGCGTGGTGACGGCGATGCGCTGGAAGGCAGCCTGCGCCTGCAGCACAGCGGTGCGCAGATCGCGGGAGATGGCCAGACGCAGCGAAAGCACGTCCTGCTGCGCGGCGCGGGCGCGCAGAGAGGCTTCCTGCGCGCGGGCGCTGAAGAGGAAGCCGTTGAAAACCGGGATGCTGACGTTGACTCCGGCCGCTCCGTACCATGAGGACGAAAAATCATCCGAGCGCACCGGCGCACCGCCCGCTGTGCCGATGGCCGAAACCGTGGGACGGTTCAGGTCACGCTCGGCGGCGCTGTACTGCTCGGCTGCGCGCGCACGCTCGTTGAGCGCGACGAGGTCCGGACGCTGCTGAAAGGCGGTCTGCAGCAGAGCATCGGCATCCTGCGGTGGCGGAGGCAGCGCCGCCGTGGTGTCGTCGCTGAGCGTGTACTGCATGCCTGTCTCAGAGCCCAGCAGCGCATCGAGCGCGGCCATGCTGTCGGCGGCGGTGTTTTGCGCATCCAGCAGCATGAGCTTTGCCTGCGACAACTGCACCTGGGCGAAACTCAGGTCGAGCGAGGATTTGAGTTTTGCCGAGGCCAGCGCATTGATCTGGTCCTCGGTGGCCTGCCGCGCGTCCACGGTGCTTTGCGCCACCTGCACCACCTGCTGGCTGCTGAGCGCGCGGTAAAACGCCTCATCGACAGCCAGAGTAATGTCGGCGGCAGTGGCGCGCTGTGTGCTGGCCTCCGCCGCGGCCTGGGACTGCGCGCTGCGCACGAGATTGCGCGTACGGCCGAAGTCGGTGAGCAACTGCGTGAGAGTGAGGCCGCCGGCGGCGCGGTCGTAGACGCTGGGGTTGTTGAGCACGCCGGCGGTGATGCGGCCATTGTGGTGCGCGTCCACGGCGGTCAGGTTGCCGACAGCGGTGGGCATCTCCGCCGAGCGGGCCTCACGCGTCACCTGCATCTGCGCCAGCGCGAGCAGGCGCGCGGAGGTCATCTGCGGGTTGTGCGCAAGGGCCATCTGCTCGGCCTGCGCCAGCGTGAGCGGCTGCGAAGCGGGCGCGGATTGAGCGGCGAGCGAAATGGAAAGTCCTGCGCCGAGACAGGCGGCGACGATCGCCGAGGGGTGAGTCAGGCGAATCATAGCGAGCCTCCTGCGTCCTGTGTTTCCTCTTTGCGGTGAATGATGAGATACGCGGCGGGCACCACAAAGACGGTGATGATGACCGATGCGGTGAGTCCGCCGATGACGGCGCGGGCCAGCGGAGCGTAGAGCTCGCTGCCCTCCTCGATGCCGAGAGCCATGGGGATCATGCCGAGGATGGTTGCCAGCGAGGTCATGAGCACGGGGCGCAGACGCACGCGGCAGGCCTGGGCCACGGCCGCGTCGATAGGCATGCCTTCCTTGCGCAGCTCGCGGGTGAACTCGACGATCAGAATCGAGTTCGAGACCACGATGCCGGTCATCATGATGACGCCCATGAGCGACATGACGTTGAGCGTCGTGCCGGTAACCAGAAGGAACAGGATGACGCCCATGATGCCCGGCGGAACCGCCAGCAGAATGATGAAGGGATCGACGAACGAGGCGAACTGCGCCATGAGGATGAGGTAAACGAGCACGATGGAGAGGATGAGGCCGATGCCGAAGCTCATGAAGGAGCGGCGCATGCCCTCCACCGAGCCGCGCATGCTGACTCGCAGATCCTCGGGCACCTTGGTGTCGCGAATGACACGATCGACACGGTTGGCCACGCCGCCCAGGTCCTGGCTGGAGAGCGAGACGTAGACATCGATGACGCGGCGCAACTGGTAATGGTCGACCTCGGTGGGCGTGTCGATGGGTTTGATGTCCGTGACGGCGCCGAGGGTGGTTGCGGTGCTGGAGTCGCCGGCGCGCACGGGAATCTGTGAGAAGTCAGTGAGCGACTTGACTGCCGTCTCAGGGAATTGCACGGTGAGCAGGTAGTTGTTGCCGTTCTTCGGATCGACATAATAGCTGGGCGCGATCATGCCGTTGGATGTGAGCGCGGTAATGACGTTGTCCACAATCTCGCTGGAACTGAGACCAAGGCGGCCGGCCATTTCGCGGTTTACGTCCAACTGCAGGCCCGGATAATCCAGGTCCTGGGGAATGAGCACATCGCTGACGCCCTTGACGGTGCGGACCTTTGCGGCGATCTGCTGCGCGGTGTCGTAGGCCTCGCGCATGTTGTTGCCGCCCACCTGGATGTCGATGGGAGCGGGCAGGCCGAGGTTGACGACGGCATCGACGAGGCCGCCGGTCTGGAAGTAAGTTGAGAGCTCGGGCAGATCAGTGGAAAGCCGCGCGCGCACGCGATTCATGCACTCGAAGCTGCTGAGCTTGTGGCCTTTCTGGAGACTCACCTGCACGAACGCTGTGCTCTGCCCGGAGTTGCTGGTGTAGATGGCGGAGAAATCCGGCGTAATGCCGATGTTGGAGACGATCATGCCGAGGTCGTGCTGGGGAACGACGGCGCGAATATCGTTTTCGACACGGGCAATGTATTGATCGGTGACCTCAAGCCGCGTGCCGCTGGGCGCCTTGACGTTGATGACGAACTGGCCGGGGTCGGTACGCGGAAAGAAGGAGAGACCCATGATCGGAAAGAGGCCAAGGGTAAGCAGGAAGGCCGCCATGACACTGCCTACGGTGACCATGGGCTTGAGCAGGCTTTTGCGCACGGCGATGTCGTAGTGCATCAGCATGCGGTCATAGCGGCGGTTGAAGCCACGGACAAAGCGAGCAAAAATGTTGCCGCCTTCGTGGTGACCGGCCTCATGGTGCGTATTGCGCAGGAACCTGGCGCAGAAGAGCGGCACCACCGTCATGGCCACGGCATAAGAGGCGAAGAGCGAGAGCACCACGGAGAGCGCAAGCGCGGTGAAGAGGAAGCGGCTGACGCCGTAGAGGAATACTACCGGGAAAAAGACGATGGCCGTGGTAAAAGTGGCCGCCAGCACGGGTAGCGCGACCTCGCGGCCGCCTTTTTCCGCGGCCTCCTCGACCGATTCACCCATTTCGAGGTGCCGGAAGATGTTTTCGAGCACCACGACGGAGTTATCGATGAGGCGCGAGAAGGCCAGCGCCAGGCCTCCAAGCACCATGGAGTTGATGGTCTCGCCCATCATGTTGAGGATGAGGAATGCGGCCAGGGCCGAGAGCGGGATGGACAGCATGACGGCAACCGTGGCGCGGCCGTTGCCGAGGAAAAGCAGAATCATGGCCGCGGTGAGCACCAGGCCAATGCCGCCCTCGCTGCCCAGGTTGGCGATAGCGGTTTTGACGAAGACCGACTGATCGAAGACCACGCGGGCCATGAGCGATTTGGGCACGTCGAGCAGGTCTTTGAGCGCGCTGCGAATGCCGTTGACCACGGCGATGGTGTTGCTGCCGCCGCCCTGCTTGAGGATGGGCAGATAGACGGAGTGCTGGCCGTCGACGCGCACGATATTGGTCTGGATCGCTGAAGCGTCCTTGGCCTCGCCGATGTCGGAGACGAGCAACTGGCCGTTGCCCACCGAGCGCAGCGGCAGGCGATCGATCTCCGCCGTGGTAGGGAACTGCGAGTTGGTATAGATGTTGAAGTCGCGCGGCCCAATGCGCACGTCGCCGGCCGGCAGAATGGCGTTGGCCTTGTTGAGCGTGCGGACCACGTCCATAGGGCTGAGCTGGTGGGCCTCGAGCTTGACCGGATCGACGTAGACCTGAATCTGCCGGTACTTGCCGCCGAAGGGCTGGGGCACGCTGGCTCCGGCCACGTTGGCCAACTGGTTGCGCACGGTGAACTGGCCAAGGTCGTGGAGTTGCGTTTCGTTCAGGCCCTCACCCTTGAGCGTGATGAGGCAGACGGGCAGGCTGGATGCGTCGAACTTGAGCACCACGGGGGGCAGCGTGCCCGGCGGCAGACGGCGCAACTGCGCCATGGCAAGGTTCGAGATGGTGGTGACGGCCGCATCGGAGTTTGTGCCGGGCTGAAAGTAGACGCGGATGAGGCTTACACCGGTGAGGGAACGCGACTCGATGTGATCGATGCCGCTGCCGAGAGTGAAGAAGCGCTCGAAGGGATTGGTGATGTTGGCTTCAATCTGCTCCGGCGGCATGCCGTTGTAAAAAGTGGCGACGACCACGACGGGAATCTTGATTTCCGGGAAAAGGTCGACTGGCATGCGCGCCACGGTGACCGTGCCCACCACTGCGATGATGAGACACAGCATGACGATGAAGAAGGGATAGCGAAGAGCGAATTTGGACATGCTTACTCCTCGCCTTTCAGCACCATGTGCGAGAGCTGCGGGTGCACGCGCTGGCCAGGCTGATAGGAGCTGAGATTGGCCGCGATGACCTGCTCGCCTTCGTGGAGGCCGTTGAGTACTTCGACGCGGTCCGCTGTTTGTACGCCAAGCTGCACTGTGCGCTTCTCGATGCGGCCATCGGAGTTGACGACGAGGGCATATGGATTTGCCTGCGTGACGTCGACAGCCTGCACAGGCACCGTGAGGCCGTCGCCGCTGCGCTGCAGGTTGAGCGTTACATCGGCATACATGCCCGGCAGCAGATGGCCATCCTTATTGTTGAGATCAATTTCGACCTGCAGCGTGCGTGTGGCCAGGTCGAGCTCGCCCGTGGTGCGCACCACTTTGCCGGTGAGCTTTTCGCCGGTGGCCTGCACGCGAATCTGCGCGACATCGCCAGTGCGCACGTAAGCGGCAAGAGCCTCAGGCACGGGCAGGCGCAGGCGCAGAACGTCGGTCTCCGCAACCTTGACCGCGGGCATGGAGCCGGAGTTAGAGGTGCCGGCCTGGAGCAGCGCGCCGGTATCGGCATAGCGATAGGTCACAACGCCGGTAAAAGGCGCCGTGATGCGCGCGTAGTCGGCGAGCGAGGTGTACCGCTGATGCTCGGCCTGGGCCACGCTGAGCGCCTGCTGCGTGGCGGCGAGTTCTGACTTGGCGGCATCCACCTGCGCCTGCGAAGCGGAGTCGCGGGCCTCGGCGTCGTCGAGCTCCTGCTGGGCGATGAGGCCAGGGCGTGCCGCGGCCGCCTGCTTGAGACGTTCGTTTGCCATGTGCAGCGCAAGGTGGTCAGCCTGGGCGCGCAGCACGGCGCTCTGCGCACGCTGAATCTCTTCGCGATTGCGATTCACGTCGGCCTGGGCACCGGCAACCTGCGCGGTCAGCTCGGGAATCTCCAGCTCCGCGAGCAGTTCTCCCTGGCGCACGTGGTCGCCAATATCGACATACATATGGCGGATATAGCCGGCGACCTTGGCGTGCAGCTCGACTTCCTGGTAAGGGATGAATTCACCGGCGACCTGCAGATGATTGGTGAGTGCGGCCCGCTCGACAGAAACAACCGGCGCAATGGGAAGAGCCGGCGCGGCGGAGCCGGCGGACGAATGACAGCCCGTGGTCAGGGCAATGGGCAACGAAAGCAGCGCGGCAAGCGCCGCTGCTGCGGAAGACGTATGCATGATCGAGGCACCCTCGTG
>DASZRQ010000054.1:0-34588 GCA_035549115.1 Occallatibacter sp.
TCTTCTGGGAGATAGGCAAGTGGCCCGCCTGCGTGGGCTTCATCATCGCGATGCAACTGATCGGGCTGGCCATCGCGCTGATCGGGTGGCGGCCGGGCGGAGACGCCGAGGCGCATGCCGTGTAAACGGCGCGCGACCGTACCAGAACCGGCATCTCTTTGCGGAGTTCGATTCAAGTAAGATGGCCGTACCGCCGCAGATTGATTTGCCGGCGGTTCCCGGCGCGATGTCAGATCACTCGTTCCCCGCATCGACGAAGGTGAGACGGCTCGTGCGCGCGTGCCTGCTGGCGGCGCTGGCCTGCGGGCTGCTGCGCGCGCAGGAGTACAGCTTTCGCGATTTTGTGACCGCCGACGGGCTGGGCAACCTCTCGGTGCTGAAGCTGTATCAGGATCACATCGGTTTTCTCTGGATCAGCACGGAAAACGGAATCTTCCGCTACGACGGCGACCGCATCGAGGCCTTTGGCGAGGCGCAGGGGCTTCCGCCGACCTCGGGCGTGGCCTTTGCGGAGACGCCCAACGGCTCGCTTCTGGTGGGCAGCAAGATCGGACTGTATCGCTTCTCAGGGAATCGCTTTGTGCGGCTCGGAGTTCCCTTTGCCTCCGTGAGCTGGGACCAGGGCCTGCAGGCCGACGGCCACGGCAGCGTGTGGGCAGGCACCGACGAGGGCCTTTTCCGGCTCGCCTTCAAGCCGGGCAGCGACGACTTTACCGCGCAGCGCGTGTATCCGGCGGAGGGCGCCGCGCCCGAGCAGGCCCACGGCGTCTTTCTCGATGGCAGCGGGGTGTGGTTCGGATGCGGCAAGTGGCTCTGCCTGCTGGACAACGGCACGGTAAAGACCCTGGGCAAGGACGATGGGCTGCCCGGAGCTTCTCTGCCCGCCATTCTCAAGGACCGCGACGGTGACCTGTGGGTGCGGGTGCGCAATGGCTCCATGCTGGAGCGGCCCGCAGGCGAGACGCGCTTTCGCACGCCGCAGACACCGATTCCGCCGGAGACGCTGACGGGCGCGCACGATCTGGACAGCGACGGACGCATTTTGCTGGGTTCGCCCAGCGGACTGCTGCTGCAGACGGCGAAGGGGTGGCAGCTTGTGGACCAACATGCGGGGTTGCATGGCGGCGTGTTTGCGGCCTTCGAGGACCGCCAGCACTCGCTGTGGATTGGCACGGGCGGGCGAGGGCTGATCCAGTGGCGGGGCTACCGGACCTGGGAGAACTACACCTCATCGAGCGGCCTGCCCAGCGACAACGTCTACGAGATTCTGCCGATGCAGGACGGCACGGTGTGGGCGGGGACCGAGGCTGGGCTGATCCGGGGCACGCCGCGCACCGTGGGCATGGAGTGGACCCGCGTGCCAGGGCTGCAGGATGTGCCGGTGCACAGCCTGCAGATGGACGCGCAGGGCAACCTGTGGGCGAGCACAGCCGCGCGCGGCGTGGCGCGGCTGAACCCGAAGACCAACCACGTGGACTGGTTCGGCGAGGCGCAGGGGCTCACAGGCAAGTGGTGCTTCACGATCCGCATGGACCGGCAACAGCGGCTGTGGGTGGCTACGGATGCCGGCGTATTTGTGGCGAGCCCGCCCTACCGGAACTTTGCGCGGGTGGCGGAGCTGCCGGCCTCGTGGTTCTGGACCGTGGCCGAGGGCGCGGATGGAACGATCTGGGCGGGCGGCGCGGATGGACTGTTCGCGCTGACCAGCGAGGGCGCGCATTGGCGGCACCTGACCCACGCGGACGGGTTGAGCAATCAGGAGGTGGTGTCGATTGGGCCGGATGCCTACGGGGCGGTATGGGTGGGCTACCACTACGGCGGCGGCATCGACCGCGTGCACCTGACGGCCACGGGCGCACACATTGAGACCAAACTGCAGCGGCCGGGCAGCGACGGGCTGATCTACTTTCTCGGCTTCGACCATGCGGGGCGGCTGTGGGCCGGGACCGAGAAGGGCGTGGACGTGCTCGAGAACGGCCACTGGGCCCACTACGACTCCAGCGACGGGCTGGTGTGGGACGACTGCGATATCGGCGGCTTTGCGGCGGGGCCGGATGGCTCGATCTGGATCGGCACGGGCGGCGGATTGTCGCGATTCCGTCCGCAGGCCGAGACTGCCGCTCCGGTGACGGCACAAGTAGTGTTTACGGCGCTGCGCATGGGCAGAACGGACATTCTTGGGCTGAGCAATCCGGCCTTTCGCCAGAATGCGGGCGCGCTGGTGGCGCGGTTCGCCGCTCCGGAAGCGCCGCGCAGCCGGAGCCTGCTCTTCCGCTACCGAATTGAGGGGGCCGGCACCGCGTGGACCGAGACGGCGCAGCGGCAGCTTGAGTTTGCGCGGCTCGCACCCGGCTCTTACCGGCTGGAGGTGGAGGTCGAGGGCGCGCAGGGAGACTGGAGCCCGCTCGAAGCCGCCTACTCGTTCGAGATTCTCAATCCGTGGTACCGCAGCAACTGGGTCTTTGTGCTGTATCTCCTCCTTCCGGCGGCCGTGGTGTGGATCGTCTTCCGGATGCGGACGGCCGCGGCCTGGAACCGCGAACTCGAACTGCAGCGGCTGGTGGAGGAGCGCACCCGCGAGCTGCGCGAGGCCAACGAGACGCTGCTGCGGCTCTCCACGCTGGACCCGCTGACCGGGCTGGCGAACCGGCGCATCTTTGACCAGAGCCTGACCCGCGAGTATGCGCGGCTCAAGCGCTCGAAAACCACGCTGGCGCTGATTCTCTTCGATGTGGACCAGTTCAAGAGCCTGAACGACACCGAGGGGCACCAGAAGGGCGACGAATATCTGGTGGCGGTGGCCAGAGCGCTGGCCCACGTGGCGCGCAGGCAGACGGATGTGGCCGCGCGCATCGGAGGCGAGGAGTTTGCGCTGGTGCTGCCGGAGACCGATGCCGACGGAGCCGTGCACATTGCCGAACAGGTGCGCGCTGCCGTGGAAGAGATGCGCCTGCCGCATCCGGCCTCGATCGTCGGGCCGCATCTGACGGTGAGCGCGGGCGTGGCCATGTCTTCCGCGCAAAACTGGCTTTCGCCGGAGGCGCTGATGGCCGCCGCTGACCAGGCGCTCTACCGGGCCAAGAGTCAGGGACGCAACCGGGTGGAGTCCGCAGGCTGAGAAGAATCTCTGAAGCCCAACGGTACAATGAAGAATCAAAGGCTTGTGTGTTCCATACGTATCCCCTGAGGCCGCTTTTCAACGGCAAACGGGCTGCATGAGCGCCATCCGGTTCGCAGCCCCCGGAAAGCAAAGACTTCAGATTGTAAAAGCTCAAGGAGCAGTGGTTTGGCCGATTCGAACACTCTGACGCCGGCCAAGGCAGGCGTCACCGTCGAAAATCCGACCGTGGACCCGCATGCGATGTGGAAGCCGCGTGTGAACCCGTGGCTGATTGCCGCCACTGTGGCCATTGCCGCCTTCATGGAGGTGCTCGACACCTCGATTGCCAACGTGGCCCTGCAGCATATTGCAGGCAGCCTGGGCGCAAGCCCGGACCAGGCCACTTGGGTGCTGACCAGCTACCTTGTCTCGAACGCCATTGTGCTGCCGCTGGGCGGCTGGGCATCGAGCCTGATGGGGCGGCGCAACTTCTTCGCTTTTTGTATCGTCGTCTTCACGGTTTCGAGTTTCCTGTGCGGCGCAGCGCCTTCACTGCCGCTGCTGTTGCTGTTCCGCGTGATTCAGGGTGCGGGCGGCGGCGGCATGCAGCCCATGGCGCAGGCCATCATGGCGGACAGCTTTGAGCCGCACAAGCGCGGGCAGGCCTTTGCGCTCTATGGCCTGGTGGCGGTGCTGGCGCCGTCGATTGGGCCGACGCTGGGCGGCTGGATCACGGACAACTACTCATGGCGCTGGATCTTCTTCATCAATATTCCGGTCGGCATTCTGGCCTTCGTTCTGCTGAACCGGCTGGTGGAAGACCCGCCGTGGATCAAGGCCGACCCCTCGAAGCTGAAGAACATGGACTACCTTGGCCTGGCCTTCCTGACGCTGGCCATGGGCGGCATGCAGATCATGCTGGACAAAGGCGAGGAGAACGACTGGTTCTCGTCGGGCTTCATCCGCTTCTTCGCGGTGATGTTCGTCGGCGGACTGATTGCCCTGTTCCTCTGGGAGTGGCGGCAGAAGAATCCGCTCATCAATCTGCGATTATTCCGGTTCAAGAACTTCGCCATCTGTTGTTTCCTGATGATGCTGGTGGGCGGCGTGCTGAACGCGAACACCGTGCTGCAGCCGGAGTTCATGCAGGAACTGCTGGGCTACAACGCGACCACCGCGGGACTGGCGCTGACAGCGGGCGGCGTGGCGCTGGTGATCATGATGCCGCTGGCGGGCATTGCCACGGGCAAAATCTCCGCGCGCACGCTGGCAGTGTGCGGCTTTACCTTCTTCGTCTTCACGTTCCGCTATGCCGCGAACGTGACCTCATTGCAGATGAGCTTTGCGCAGAACTCGTGGCTGCGCGTGATTCAGATGCTGCCGCTGCCATTCTGTTTTATCTCGATTACCAATGCGGCCTACGTGGGCATGCCGAAGGAAGAGAGCAACCAGGTAGCAGGCCTCATCAACTTTGTGCGCAACCTGGGCGGCAGCATCCTGATCGCGATTACGAATGCGCAGGTGACGAGCCGGTCCATGTGGCACGAGCAGCACCTGCAAGGCAGCATGGTGCCGGGAACACCGATCTTCGAGCAGCACCGGCAGGCGCTGCAGGGCTTTTTCAGTGGTCACGTGGGCGATCACAACGCCACGGGCATGGCGCTGGCGAGCATCTATAACCAGCTTAACCAGCAGGCGACACTGCAAGGGTTTCAGGATGTATATATGGAGCTTTCCTGGATGTCGTGCTGCCTGATTGTGCTGGCATTCCTACTGAGCAAGAACCGGCCGGGCCAGGGCGCGGGCGGCGGCGCGGCGATGCACTGAGGCCCGGATAACTCAGGGCCGCGCGCTGACGCGATAGATGGTCCTGTCCAGGCTGGTCGAGATGAGATCGACCGCGTATCCCTCATGCGCCAGCCGCTGCGGCAGCCATTCGATGTCGCGGTTTTCTCCCGCGATAAGAATGAATGTACGATGCGCAGCGAGAAAGGCCGCATAGTCCTCAACCTGAAGAGGCACATGCCGACGCAGGGCAATTAACGTGCGGTCGGCAGTGTCAGCGCGGCGAGCTGTATACGCCACTGCCGCGTCAGGATCAGCGATGGTATAGATTCGAGAAAAGTCTGCAGGATCGGCGTAAAAGGCCAAAGGCAGATAGTTTAGGCCGTCGGCAATGACGATGGGCAGATTGCCTGCATGCGCTTCCGCCGCGAGTTCGCCGATTTCTTCCCCGGCTCCTTCATGCGGACTGTGAAGTCCGTTCTGCAGCATTCCACTCAGGATGGGCCGGAACGTAAAACTGAAGTTGAGCAGAAAAACCGCGATCAGCAGCCACCGGAAGGCAACGGGCACCTTATCCAGAAGATAACCAAACGCCAGAGCGCCCCCCAACACGGCAGGCAACATATATTGCTCGGTCAGGCCGCCATGGCCCAGTTCAGCGACGATGAGAGCCACAGCCGGCACCCAAAGCAGCATCAGAGCCAGTACGATCTCCTCCAGTGGGACACCATCGATCCGAATTGCCGTCCTCCCCGCGGAGTTTGTTCGTTCCGCGTGCGTAACTGCCCGGAACAGCAAAACGGCCGTAAGTATGAGAGCGAAGTCGAAGCCCCAGTGACCTGAGGTATTGAAAAGCCAATCGTGAGCGTGGAAGAGCAACTCCAACTCGGGCCGCGCCCAGAAATTCTGACCGAAATAAGCACGCAGCCGGGAGAGGTGTGGAAGATAGAAGGCCAGAGGCGCGGCGCCAGCCGCAAACGCCAGCCAAACGAAACCACGGAAACGCCTGCTGACAATACATACAACAAGCTCCGCCACGGCGAATGCAGGCCATACAAAGACTGCATAGTAATGCAGCGAAATAGCGGTCGCGCAGGCCGCTGCGAGCGCCAGAGCCCATAATGGCGAATCATCGATGCGCTGCCAGGCAGCGATGGCACATGCTGTGCAGCCCATGAGCAATGCATAGGGCCGCGCATCGGCACCAAAATCCATAAGCGGCGTACAAAGCAGAAATGCGGTGGCAGCGAGCGCAGAGAGGCGGCTCACACGCGATGCCAAGATGAGATAAATGAGGCCTACGGCAACCAGCAGCCCCCCGACAGGGAGAATGCGCCAACCGAGCGCGCTGTTGCCGACGAGTTGATGAGCTGCACCTTCTGCCAAGTAGAAGCCGGGCGGATTGCTATCAACACAGTCTTTGAGAGCACTCCAGATAGCCGCGGCACTGCCCATGCGGCTCACCAGAACAGTACAGATTTCATCGAACCAGAGTGGGTTGACGATCGCATTGAGGATGGTGCGCAGCGCGACCACTGCCAACAGGGCAAACAAAAGAAGGCGCGCGCCAGGACGGCTGATCTCATACGATTTCCAGCGAACCTGCCTCATCGCATACCGCCCAAGAAGAGTGCTGGACAAAGCGTCAACAATAGCAACGATGCGAAAGAAAGAGGCATGCGGAGGGAATCCTTTTGATGGCCTGGGCTCCCTCGCATTGTAACCGGCGGCCATGTGCGAGCCGCCAAAAACGAGAGCGCCGAAGATCTTGCGATCTTCGGCGCTCTCCGCGTGCCTTGTGCAGTTCGTCGAATCATCGATCGCCCATTCAGCCTCGTGATGCAACGGCGAGTTGCCCCGCCCCTGCCTCTTCCGTCTGGGCCCGCGCCGCGTATTCGGGTTGCCCCGGCTCCGCGCGCCTGTGCCGCGCCGGCGACGACTCCACGGATTGCTCCGCAGGGTCAGTCCATGGGCTGTGCCGGTGGGCCGGTCTTCGAGTTGCCCCGAATCCCTGCGTCCCTCAGCGATGCTGTCCAGCCGAGCCCAGGTCGCCCCGTGCCCTGCCCTCTTGCATCGCCGCCGATGCGGTTGGCCGCATCATCCGGCTTGGCCGGCGATGGGGGTCGAGGTTGCCCCCGACTCACACCCTTTCGGCGGTGCCGACTGACCGGTTTTGAGGCCGGCCTTTCGGTATCGCCGATGACCCGCTGGCAGGTTGCCCCGCTTCGCGAATCTTCCGGCTCCGGCTGGTGGTTTTCCGTGAGTCTCCTCACGGGCCGCCTTCCGGTTTTGCCTGCGGTCCGATCGCCGGGTCGCCCCGGATCGCTCTCCGCCGGTCTCGCCTTCGGTGGAGCTTGCGGGTTACCCCGCATCCTCCGTTCCGCTGGCTGCGCCTGACGACCAAATTTCCAAGTCGCCCTGAATCTCCCGTCGTCCGGCGCTGGCTTTGGGCCTCGTCTTCCGGGTTGCCCCGGCCCGCTTTGCCCTCTGCCTCCGTCCATGCTTCCCGCGGGTTGCCCCGCGCTCCGCGCTGAACGGTCTGGGTGATGATGAATCCTGTCCGGTTGCGAACCTTGCATCCGCAGCTTGCGCCGTGGATGAGTACTCGCTTCCAACCAGTCCGGCCTTTCCTGCTTTAGCGCTCCAAACTCTCTCTGGTTTCCCCGGCCCTTTGCCGCCTCGGCTTGCGCCGCTGCCGCACCGCCCTGAGCCCCGATCCTGCTCTTTGCGCCCGCTGGGAACTGCCGTCCGATTCCCTACAGGGTCACCGCTTGATTCGAGACAATGAACCTGTCCGATCTGTGGAAACAAGTGCAAATCTCAGAAACTTCTGTGGATATCACCATTCACAGTGCATTCACACAAGAAAGTGGGGTTGAAAGCGTGGTTTGCACGGGAGATGGTGCAGATTTTGGGGTTTGGAGAGGCACAATTCGAGGCGCAAAGGCGGTTTTTTTGCGCCGAAATTAAGCAGAGGACAGAGAACAGAGAATAGGGAATAGGGAATAGGGAATAGGGCTCAGAGTGTCAGGCTTCGGCGATGACGGCGATGGAGACCTTGAGGCCGGGGATGCGGACGGGCAGTTTGGCACCCTGGCGCGCGGGCGGGTTCTCGGGGAACCAGCGGAGCCATTCCTCGTTCATGCCGGGGAAGTCGGATTCCTCGAGGAGGATGACGGTGGCGCTGACGACGCGGTCGAGGGAGGAGCCGGCAGCCTCAAGGAGGGCGGCGATGTTGCGGAGGCACTGGCGGGTCTGCTCCTGGATGGTGCCGGCGAGGATTGTGCCAGTGGCGGGATCGTGGGGGCCGGTGCCGGAGACGAAGATGAGGCCGGCGGCGCGGACGGCCTGGCTATAGGTGGGCGGCGGGGCCGGGGCGTTGGGCGTGCGGATGATGTCGCGGGACATGGGTCTCCCTTCTCTGAAGGGATATGGTCTCACGGGTAGTAGCGAGGGTGGAATTGGATCGCGGCCTACCTCCCTAAAGTTGAGGTAGGGCCGACATCTTCTTTCCTCATCCGTTCTTGGTAGCTATGCCTCGTACTATTTCAACAACCTGCGCCACACCACCGGTTTCAGATTCCGCTGAAGTATAACCAGTTTGCTGCGGTGAGAATATGCACTCTGTAGCCTTAATAAGCACCGCGTTTTTTGTAGACTCGTCGTCAGTAGCCTTGGCAAACGTTTCAAAAGTGCGAAGTGCGTTTGAACGATGCTTGTTTACGACTGCATTGTGTCGGTGCGCCCGATAGAACCTGCCGACCCATACTGTTGCTGTGAATAAAATTGAAAGAAGCGCAAGTTTTGCTACTGCAACCTGAACGGCTTGCGAACCAGAATAGATTTTTGATGGGTCGATCGCATGTAGGAAGAAATAGCATCCCGCGCACGTAGTAATGATGGTGAGCAATATAGTCCATCCAAGCCACCATCGCGCCGCCTTCTGATGCAGGCGCGCTTCGTCCGCAAAAATACCTGCGTGTTGAGAGACCCCTGCCTGACGAGCAGTATCCTTGACTACCTCAAGCGTTTTGTGCGCCTCCTCTCTTATTTTGTCCAGGGATTCGAGGTCGCCCTTCATTGCGATGAGGATGCGATCGCCTTCCGCTTTCATCTTCCCTACTCCAATTTTCTGTGTAGCGCAAAAGGCGATAATTGGCGCAAGTGTCTGGAAGGCCTGATCGTAATGAAGATATCCTTTTTGAATGATCTCGCTTCTTACTACCGCAGGCCCTCTGTTAGAGCTCGAATTGACAGGCGAAAATTTCGTAAACTCATGAAGAATAGAACGTGTATTATCTAGCATTGAGCTAATCTGATTCAACGCAGCGAAGGAGAGCGTTTCAGTATCAAGCATTGGATAAAGGTCGGCATACATTCTGATTATTCGTGCGAAATAAGGGACAAATTCAGCGAAGTTTAACTCACGACCTAGATCCGCACTTCGTGCTAACTCATTGGGGTCCGATTCAATGACAGCCACCATCTTCTCGCGGATTTGATGACGTACTGCCTCCTCTTCCTGCAACATGGCTCCTCCAACCCTATCTTAATGTTGCATGCAATTGCTAACTCACGAGCGCGGGTTTGTTGAGCATGGCTTTGATGCCGCGGATGGCCTGGCGGGTGCGCTCCTCGTTTTCGATGAGGGAGAAGCGGACGTGGGTGTCGCCGTAGTCGCCGAAGCCGATGCCGGGGCTGACGGCGACCTTTGCCTCATTCATGAGGAGCTTGGAGAACTCCAGCGAGCCGAGGTGGCGCCAGGGCTCGGGGATCTGGGCCCAGACGAACATGGTGGCTTTGGGCGAGGGGATGAGCCAGCCGGCCTTGTTGAGGCCTTCGACGAGGACATCGCGGCGGCTACGGTAGGTGTCGCAGATTTCGCGGACGCAGTCCTGGGGCCCTTCGAGGGCGAGGATGCTGGCGACCTGGATGGGGGTGAAGGTGCCGTAGTCGAAGTAGGACTTGAGGCGGCCGAGGGCGTTGACGAGGACGGGGTTGCCGACCATGAAGCCGACGCGCCAGCCGGGCATGTTGTAGGACTTGGAGAGGGTGAAGAACTCGACGGCGACATCCTTGGCGCCGGGGACCTCAAGGACCGAGGGCGGCTTGTAGCCGTCGAAGGCGATGTCGGCGTAGGCGAGATCGTGGATGAGGTGGAAGCCGTACTGGCGGGCGAGCGAGACGAGGCGCTCGAGGAAGGGGAGGTCCACGGTTTGTGTCGTCGGGTTGGACGGGAAGTTGACGATGAGGGCCTTGGGTCGCGGGGTCATGCGCGGGATGAGATCTTCAAGCTGGGCCAGGAACGAGTCGGTGTTGACGATGGGGACGCTGACCACGTGGGCCCCCGCGATGACCGGGCCGTAGATGTGGATAGGGTAGCTGGGATTGGGCACGAGCACGGTGTCGCGTGAGTCGAGGATGGCGAGGCAGAGGTGGGCGATGCCCTCCTTGGAGCCGATGGTGACGATGGCCTCGCGGTCGGGGTCGAGGTCGACGTTGTAGCGGGACTTGTACCAGTTGCAGATGGCCTTGCGCAGGCGGGGAACGCCCTTGGAGACGGAGTAGCGGTGGGTGACGGGCTTTTGGGCGGCCTCGATCATCTTGTCGACGATATGTTTGGGCGTGGCTCCGTCGGGGTTGCCCATGCCGAAGTCGATGATGTCCTCGCCGCGGCGGCGGGCCGCCATTTTCATTTCGCCGGTGATGTTGAAGACGTAAGGCGGAAGGCGCTGAATGCGGCTGAATTCGCTCATGGCTTCTCCAGTGTAAAGACAGTGGTCAGAGATCAGGAGTCAGAGATCAGAGAACGGAACCTGCCTGCGCACGGGTGCGTTCCTGAACCGGACAAGGTGGATTGTGGGATGAGGTGAGGCGAAGTTTAGGCGGCCGGAGCCGCCGCACGCGCGGCCGCGGCGGCGCCAACGGCGGGCGCGAATGCGGCGGAGAAAAAGGCTGCGTGCGACATGGAGGCATTATAGCGCGAGATGGGGGCAGGGGCAGAGAACAGGGAATGGGGAATGGGGAATGGGGAATAGAGGGCTCCGCGATGGTGTTGCGGAGCCCTGTGGATTAGATAGAGCGTTAGCTGATCGAGGGCGCGCCGGGATTCTGTGCGGAGGGACAATGAAAATTCCTGCGGACTCGATTGACTCTTACTGTGTTTCGATATATCTTAAGACATATCTTGATAGATCGGAGGATCTGAGACATGTTTGACCATTTTCGAGAAATGCGCGGGGAGGGACGGAGCTGCGGCCCATTCGACCCGCATCATCGCCACCGCCGGGGCGGGTTTGGCGGCGGGTGGGAGGAGTTTGGCCGGGGATTTGGCGGAGGCGGCCGGGAGCGGCTGTTCGACAACGGCGAGCTGCGGCTGGTGATTCTGCAGTTGATTGCGGAGAAGCCGAGCTATGGCTACGAAATCATCAAGGCGATCGAGGAGCGGATGGGTGGAGGCTATGCGCCGAGCCCCGGCGTGGTGTATCCGACGCTGACGCTGCTGGAGGAAGAGGGCCTTGCCGAGGTGACGCGGACGGACGGCAGCAAGAAGCTGTATGCCGCGACGGCCGAGGGCAAGGAGCACCTGAAGACCAACAAAGTGCCGCTGAAGGCGATTCTGGGGCGCATGGAGCATGCCGAGCGCGTGTTCGGGCGGGGACGGTCTCCGCAGGTGATGCGTGCCCTGATGAACCTGAAGATGGCGCTGAAGATGCGCATGCGGCGCGGCGAGCTGACGACCGAGCAGGTGAAGAAGATTGCCGAGATTGTGGATGGCGCGGCGCGCGCAATCGACGAAGTCTAGGCATTGCATGCGGCAGACGCTCGCTACACGCTCGCGAAGCAGTAGTGCTAAAGCCGGGGCACATGGTACTGCATGCAGCAGATGCTCGCTGATCGCTCGCGAAGCGGTAGTGCCAAAGCGCATTGCATGCGGCAGACGCTCGCTACACGCTCGCGAAGCAGTGGTGCTAAAGCCAGGGTACATGGTACTGCATGCAGCAGATGCTCGCTGATCGCTCGCAGAATAGCGGTGCCGATGCTTTGCATTGAATGGAGATTTAGAGATGCAGGATGACATAACGCCGCCCGCGCGCGGATCGACCGCGGCGCAGGCGACTGACGACGAGCAGGGCCGACTGCGCAAGCTGGTGGGCGAGCTGGTGACGACAAACCAGGAGTTGCGCTTTAAGCTGGCGCAACTGGAACAGCGGCTGGACGAGGCAGGCGTGGCCTACCGGCTACTGATGCCGTAAGACAGCGATTACTGGGCAGCGAGGGGCAGGCGGACGCGAAACTCGGTGCGGCCGGGGATGGAGTCGAAGTCGATGGAGCCCTCGTTGTGGCGGACGAGGCGGCGGGCGATATCGAGGCCGAGACCGATGGCCTGGCCCTGGGGCTTGGTGGTGAAGAAGGGATCGAAGACGCGGTCGCGGAGATCGGCGGGAATGCCGGGACCGTTGTCGATGATGCGGACGAGGACGGCGCGATTCTCGCTGGCGGCGGTGACCTCGACCTTGCCGCCGTGGGCGACGGCATCCAGGGCGTTATCGATGAGGTTGCCCCAGACCTGATTCAGCTCGGCGGCATAGCCATGGATCAGGGGCAGATCCGGTTCAATCTCAAGCGAAACGGTTGCGGACCTTTCGTTGGCCTTGGAGCGCAGCACCTCCACGGTGTTGCCAAGACTGAGGCGCAGATCGACAGCGGCAGCGGTATTGACCTGATCCATGTGAGTGAAGCCCTTGACCGCGGCGAGCAGATTCGAGATGTGGGTGGCCGAGTCCTGAATCATGGCAGAGAGGCCGCGGATGGAGCAGCCGGCAGCGGACCAGCGCAGCACAGCGTTGAGTGCGGGCGGATCGACGGAGGCGGCGAGGGTGTCGAGTGAATCGAAGGTGACGGCGGTATCGGCGAGCAGCGCGGCGTTGACGGTATCGAGGCCGCGCCGGGAGAGCCAATCGGCGATGGCCTCCTCGCGGTCGGCCTGCTCCAACGGCGAGCGCGCGGGCTGATGCTGCACGGCCATGCAGGCCGCGCGCACGGCATCGATGACGGTGACCTGTTCGGAAGTCAAGGCAATGGCGGCAAGCACGCGGGCCGCCTGTTCGGAGTCGTCTAGGCGCTGCTGGAGCATGGATGCGCAGCGCTGGATGGCGGCGGAGGGATTGTTGAGCTCGTGGGCAAGGCCGGCGGAGAGCTTGCCGAGGGAGATCATCTTCTCGTTCTGCAGATCGCTCGAAGTGAAGAGGCGGGAACGGTCGATCATGTTGTGCACGAGGATCGAGGTGACCTCGAAGCACTCGCGGGTCATGGCGCGGAGCTGTTCGCGGGGGATGGAGAGAATTTCGGTGGGCTCGAGGACGATGGAGTTGCCGGGAGGGGCGACAAGACGGGAGTAGGGCAGCATGCCCGAGACATCGCCCGCACGCCACTCGATGATTTTGGTGAGCCCTGCGCCGCGATCGGCAAAGAGGGCGGCGCGCCCGGAGAGAAGGATATGCAACGCCTCGACGGGACGGCCCTTTTCGCTGAGAATTTCATCGGTCTGCAGCGTGCGGATGGAACCATGGGCGGCGAGCCACTCGAGCTCCGCGCGCGGCGCGGCGCCGAGGGTTTTGTGCTCCGCCAGGCGATCGACCATCTCCATGACTGACAAAGGATGCTCCGGGAACTGAAGGGGATTCCCTGCAACCATAGCAGATGCGGATTTGCCGCCGGTGCTTTTCTATGGGCGCTACGCGGGTATGGGGAGAGATGGCCGGGCGGCCAAATCTATACTTGGAGAGGCATGCCTGAATTTTTACCAGTGAACGAACAGATGGACCTGCTCGAAAAGGGCGCGGCGGAGATTATCCGCGTAGCGGACCTGCGCGAGCGCCTTGAAGAGAGCCGCAAGACGGGACGGCCGCTGCGCGTGAAGGCGGGGTTTGACCCGACCGCGCCGGACCTGCACCTGGGACACACGGTGCTGATGCGGAAGCTGCGGCACTTTCAGCAGCTTGGGCACACGGTGATTTTTCTGGTGGGCGATTTTACCAGTCTGATTGGCGACCCGACGGGGCGCAACGTGACCCGCAAGCCGCTGACGCGCGAGCAGATTGACGCGAACGCGGAGACCTACAAGCAGCAGGTGTTCAAGATTCTGGACGCGGAGAAGACCGAGGTCCGCTACAACAGCGAGTGGCTGGGGAAGCTGGGCTATGAGCAGACGGTCCGGCTGGCGGCGCACTTTACGGTGAGCCAGATGCTGGAGCGGGACGACTTTCACAAGCGCTACCAGGCGGAGCAGCCGATCAGCCTGCACGAGTTTCTGTATCCGGTGATGCAGGGATACGACTCGGTGTGCCTGGAGAGCGACGTGGAGCTGGGCGGGACGGACCAGAAGTTCAACCTGCTGTGCGGGCGCGAGCTGCAGCGGCACTACGGGCAGAAGCCGCAGATTGTGCTGATGACGCCGATTCTGGAGGGCACGGACGGCGTGCAGAAGATGAGCAAGTCTCTGAATAATGCGATCGGCATCAACGAGCCGCCGGCGGAGATGTATGGGAAGCTGATGTCGATCAGCGATGAGCTGATGTGGAAATACTTTGTGTTCCTGACGGATTTGAAGCAGTCGGAGATTGACGAAATCAGGGCGGAGGTTGCGGCTGGGACCGTGCATCCGATGGATGTGAAGAAGCGGCTGGCGCGGACGATTGTGGGGGATTTTCACGGGGCAGCCGCGTCGGAGCATGCTGACGAGAACTGGGCGAAGATGTTTCAGCAGAAGCTGTTTGCTGAAGACATTGAAGAGATCTGTTTAAAGCTGGCAGATTTCTTGCCATCAGGACAAGGCGAGATGGCAATTATGCATCAAGAAACGAACCCAGCCGATTTTGTTGGAATGGGCGCTTTTTCTCTGTTAAGAGTTACGAACCTTCTGACCGCATCTGGGCTAGCCAGTTCTAATTCAGAGGCACAGAGAAAACTAAAAGAAGGCGCGGTCAAGATTAACGATGAAGTTTGGACTAAGCCAGTTCGTCCACTCGAACTGACCGACTTTGCAACGAGCAATCCCGATGTCCCTTGGCGCAAAGAAGCGGTTCTCAGAATCAGACTCGGGAAAAAAGCAAAAACAATCATCCTTTCTTAGCAAGATGGGCGAAGGTCGCGGTGATTTCTTAATTCCCTGCTCTGCTGATGCGAAAGGCTGCGCGATGTGCAGCCTTTCGCGCCTTAACTCAGCCAGCTAATTGCAGATTCGGACCATTCATGATCTTCTCTGTGCCAGCGATTTGAATCCTTTGCAGGAAAATTTGGAAAGTTGTTACGGCAATAGCCTCGACGCGCCTGGAAGTCAAATGCTGCATGAGGATAACCATTGATCAGCAACACGGACTTTAGGCCATCGTCGGACCAAATGACTTTCGCTTGCGATGGGCGATCCCGATCTACTGCGTCTGCAACGTTGTAGATGTGTACAGCGTCGAGGATCATATCTTCTTCGCAGCTTAAATCCAGCGCATAAAAATAGCCTGTCTGACCATCATCCTCGAAAAACACACTATGCGGATGCACAGGTGAGTCATGTGCGACAAAAGTTTCTTCTCCTGGAGTGAAAGGCTCCTCAACCATGAAGCCATTGTCGCAAATATGCATGCTTACGGATGCTAAGAGGGGTAGCCGCCGGTGATGTAGCCCTCCAGCGCGCCGATGGCTTCCTGCTGGGAACCGATGACCCACTTGACGAGGTCGCCGATGGAGACGAGGCCGATGACGCGGTCGTTGTCGAGCACGGGGAGGTGGCGGAAGCGGTGGGCGGTCATGAGGGAGAGGCACTCGTCGACGGTGTGCTGGGGCGAGACGGAGAGGACGTGGGTGGTCATGATGTCGCCGACGGGGGTTTCGCGGGAGGTGTGGCCGGCGAGGGCGCACTTGCGGGCGTAGTCGCGCTCGGAGAGGATGCCGAGGAGGCGGCCCTCGTGGCAGACGAGGAGGCAGCCGATGTCATGGTGCGCCATGATCTCAAGGGCCTCAAAGACGGTCTGGCGCGGCGTGATGGAGAGGATCCTGTTGTGGGATTTGGCGGCGAGAACCTGGGCGATGGGGTCGTCGATGCGCATGGGCTGCTTCCCTCCTTGGCGTGCCGCGTGGGACTCCGAAGCGGATATGGAGAGGAAGTGTAGCGCGGATTCGATGCGGTTGTCGCTATTCGGCGGAAAAATCGAGGGGCTCCATGTCGGGCTCGGTCCAAAGCAGGATGGCCTGGGGCAGGGTGAGGAAGAGGATCATGGCGATCATGGCGAGGCCGCAGTAGAGCTCGTCAGGCGGCATGGCGACCCAGACGAAGAGGCGGGGGCTCTGATTGCGGAACATGGCGAGGCCCCAGATGAGGGCGAGGCAACAGCCAATGGCCTGGTAGGCAGCGTAGTGGGCGCGGTCGCGCTGACGCAACTCGCGCTCGTCGTTGCGGTACGCGGTCTCATCCGCGGCGAGAACGGGCTTGTAGACGCGCAGCTTGAGAGCGAGCAGCGGCGGCGCGGCATCGGATTGGCGAGGCGGCTTGCCGTTGAAGGGCTTGACGAGGCCGCCCGTGTAGTAGCCGCCCAAAAAGAAGCGGCAGGCAAGCATGATGGCCCAGAAGAGACCGATGCCAGAGCCGTGCCAGTGGGTATAGCGCCAGAGCACGGCGGTGAGCGCGGCGAGCGCCGCGTAAATGAGCGCGACGAGCATGCGGCGGCGGGCGCGGGGGGCCATATCGACGCGGCGGCCCATGAGGACGAGTTCGGCTCTCATTGCAACGGCTCCATGTCGGGTTCGTGCCAGAGGATGAGGGACTGCGGCAGGTTGAAGATGACGAGCACGAGGCAGGCGTAGACGGGAACCGCGACGTATTCGTGGTGCGGATGGATGTATTGAAAGAAGACAAAGGCGGCAATGAGCACGGGCAGGAGGCACTCGCGCAGGATGCGATAGGCCGTGTAGTGCGCAGCATCGCGCAGGTAGAGATCGCGCTCGTCGAGGGCTGCGCTGTCCTGCTGCGAGCCGGTGCCTGCCGCGCTCCGGCTGAGGAGACGATCGGCGACGGCAAGCGGCACCCAGCGCGGCGCGGGTGCGGGATCGCCATTGAAGTCCGGCATGGGGCCGAGATGCGCCGCACCGCCGAGAAAGACGAGAGCGGTGCCGTACAGACCGCCGATGGCCAGCAGAGCGCCCATCTGATTCACGTCCGAGTGCATGCGGGAGTACAGGAACGACGCGGCGGCGGCGAGAAGCGGCATGGCGAGCCAGTAGCCAACAAGGAGACGGCGGCGCTGGCGGCGGCTCCGCATCGAAATTCCGAGATAGACGGGACGGTTGATCATGGCGGCTTCTCCTTACGCTGTGGGCGCGGGCCGCGCGCCGTAGACCTGCTCGCTGAGCGGCCTGAAGGGCTGGGTGGAGAAGATGGCTTCGACGGGGAGGGCGAAGAACTGGGCGATCTGGAAGGCGAGCTTGAGGCTGGGGCCGTAGTCGCCGCGCTCGAGGAAGCCGATGGTCTGGTAGTTGACGCCGACGGCGTCGGCGAGGGCCTGGCGGCTGATGCCGCGCTCGGCGCGCAGGACGGCGATGCGGTTGTAGAGGCCGGATTCACCGGGGCTGCCGTTATCCTGCATGACGATATATTTCGTTAACGCAATAATCTTGTCAAGATAGAAAATGTGCTCCTGCTCGGCAGGGATGGGTTTGCGCTTTCCCACTCATCGCGGCAAAGAACGCCGCAATGAATGGGGCACGGAGGCAGGGCTAAAGCCCCTCTTCTCTTTGGTGAGCTTTTCGGCACGACTGAAGACGTGCCCTGACACACGGCCGATGATGGAGTCGTTTTCTCACCCATGCTGCGCATGGATGGGGCACCGTGGTTTTGTGCTGAGTATGAGCGCTTGCTATTGGCCGAGGGCGAAGGTGCGGGCGAAGGTGAGGAGCTTCTGCACATTTTCCGGCGAGGTGGACTCGGTGTAGATGCGCATGAGGGGCTCGGTGCCGGAGGCGCGGAAGAGAATCCAGGTTTCGGCGGCGTTGGACTTGGTTTTGGCTTCGGGGTTGTCGAGATAGAACTTGACGCCGTCGAGGGTCTCCTGGCGAAGGATGGGCATGCCGGCGATGGAGGCGTTGCCAACAGGCAGGGCGCGGGCTTTGGCGATGGCGGCGTTCTTGATGTCGTCGGGGATGTGGAGGTCGATGCGGCCGTAGTGGTGCTCGCCGTACTCGGCCTGGAGGTCGGCGACGAGCTGGCCGAGGGTCTTCCCTTCCTCGGCCATGACGTTGGCGAGGAGGAGCGCGTTGAGCAGGCCGTCACGCTCGGGGAGGTGGCGCTGGAAGCCGATGCCGCCGGACTCCTCGCCGCCCATGACGATTTCGCGCTCCAGCATGTAGTCGCAGACGAACTTGAAGCCAATGCCGTGCTCGATGAGCTCGCGGCCATGTTTGGCGCAAATGCGGTCGAGCATTTTGGTGGTGTTGAAGGCGCGGGTGACGGCGCCGGGCCAGCCCTTGCGCTTGAGCACCCAGCTCAGCAGAACCGAGAAGATTTTGTGGGGATCGACGAAGTTGCCGTGCTCGTCGGTGGCGCCGATGCGGTCGGCGTCGCCATCGGTGCAGAGGCCGGCATCGCAGTTGTGCGCAACGACGGCTTCGCCGAGGGCACGGATGTGAGGCTCGATGGGCTCGGGGTTGATGCCGGGGAAGAGCGGGTTGGCGTTGCCGCGAATCTGGACGTGGTCGACGCCAATGCGGGTGAAGATTTCCGAGAGGATGGTGCCGCCGGCTCCGTACATGGAGTCGATGGCGAATTTTTTGCCGGATTTGGCGATGAGATCAAGGTCGGCGAAGCTTTCGATGGCCTGGAGATAGGGCGGGAGGAAGTCGACTTCGGTGATGGCGGCGGGGGCAGCGGCGGGGGGCACGGGCTTGCCGAGACAGGTTTCGATGGCGGCGATGATGGAGGGCTTGCCGGAGCCGCCGTACCAGGCCTTGTATTTGACGCCGTTCCATTGGGCGGGATTGTGGGACGAGGTGATCATGATGCCGCCGGCCGCACCGCGGCCGCGCACGCCGAAGCTGAGCGCGGGAGTGGGAGTGATGCGATCGGCGAGGAAGACAGGAATGCCGGTGGCAGCGGCGACTTCCGCGCAGGCGCGGGCGAAAGCGCGGGAGCCGAAGCGGGTGTCGTAGCCGATGCAGAGGCCCTTGCCCGGGTCTTCCTGGGCGTGGATGTAGGCGGCGATGGCCTCGGCTGCAGTGCGGACGTTGGCGAAGGTGAAGTCGTCTGCGATGACACCGCGCCAGCCGTCGGTGCCGAACTTGATCTGCGGATGGGGCATTGTGGGGGACGTGCTCCTTGGTGAGCAGTGTAACGAATGGAGCGCGATCAGTGGATCATGCTCTGGAGAAGGCCGCGGACAACATCGCGGTTGGCGGTCTCCGCCGGGAGAATGACAGCGCCGTCGCGGCCCTGGAGCAGGAAGATGGACTTGCCCTCGTGCCAGCTCCGGTACGCGGACCAGGGCATGACGGTGACGACATCGGCGCCGCCGACCATGCGCAGGCCGTCGTACTCAACGCTGAGCTCGCGCACGTGCTGACCGAAAGCGCGGAGATCGCGGGCGATGCGGGCAGCCCAGCGGAAGTACGAGAAGAGGAAGACGGCGCAGAGGAGGATGACGACCGAGAGCGTGAGGCTGACGAGGGCGGCGCGGCCGCGGAGGATGCGGTAGGCATCTAGCGCGAGAACAGCGAGCAGAATAGCGCAGATGTACCAGTTGCCCACGATGAGTCTGATGGCGAGATCGGGCGGGCGCAGGAGAGCGATGGCCTCCTTGATCTCAGCGTCTGTGGGTATGGGCCGGATGGGAATAGCTAACTGCATGGGCGCGATTTTCCGAGTGCGGGCATGGGCAGGGCTGCACGCTCAAATGAGATTGCTGCGGCCGGAGAGGCCGAGCTCCTTGACGATTTTGCCCACGTCCTGCGAGTGATCGCGATGCGCGATGAGCAGGGCATCCTCAGTATCGACGATGACGAGGTTTTCGACGCCGACGAGGGCGACGAATTTACGCGGGCTGTAGACGTAGTTGTTGCCGGCCTCGATGGCGAGATGGCCCTCCGAGTCGGCCACGTTGCCGTCGCCGTCGCCGCGGAGGCGGGTTTCAAGCTGGTACTCGTAGAGCGATGCCCAGGAGCCGAGGTCATTCCAGGAGAACTCGGCGGGGAGGCAGAAGAGATTGGAAAGGTGCTCGCCCTTGGCGGAGCGGGGCTCAAGGACAGCGTAGTCGACGGAAATGTTTTCACACTTGGGGTAGAGCTTGCGGAAGACCTCGTCGAATTTGGGCGTGCCGTAAGCGGCGGCGATGCCCTCGAGGAGCGGCGCGGTCTCCGGCAGGTGCTCGCGGACAGCGTTGGCCAGGGTGCGGGCGGACCAGAGAAACATGCCGGAGTTCCAGAAGTAGTTGCCAGCGGCGACGAACTCCTCGGCACGGTGCTGATTGGGCTTCTCGGTAAACCGGCGGACGTGAAGAGCATCGCCGTCGCTGGCGTAGTCGCCGGTTTCAATGTAGCCATAGCCGGTTTCCGGACGGGTGGGCTCGATGCCGAGGACGACGATGTTTTCACCGGCGGCGGCAAGCTCGATGCCCTTCTGCAGGGCCTTGAGAAAGCGGGGCTCGTCGCCGATGACGTGGTCGGAGGGGAAGACGCCGAGGACGGCGTTGGGGTTGTCACGCTCGATGAGGAAGGCGGCAAGACCGCAGGCCGGCGCGGTGTTGCGGGCGACGGGCTCCTCGACGATCTGACCGCGGGGGACGCCGGAGAGCTGATCGGTGATTTCGCTGGCGAGATACTCGTTGGTGATGACCCAGGCGTGATTCTGCGCGGCGAGAGGCTTGAGCCGCTCGACGGTCTGCTGGATCATGGAGCGCTCGCCGTCGAGGGCGAGCACCTGTTTAGCGTGAGCGCGGCGGGAGCGCGGCCAGAAGCGAGTGCCGCTGCCGCCTGCGAGAATCACGGGACGAAAATCGATCGAGGTCGCCATGGAAGACTCATCGTACCCGAGTTATACGGTTCTTGCACAGTGACGAAGGGATTTTCCGTTGCATGAGACGGGACGAAAAAGCCCGGACCGCAGAGGCGGGGTCCGGGCTTGCGGGTAAAGCGGTTGCTTAAGCCAGGCTGGTTTAAGCCAGGCTGGTGAGGAACTGACCGAGGCGGCGGACGCCCTCGTCGATGTTCTCTTTGGCGACGGGGTAGGAGAGGCGGATGTGCTCGGCGGTGCCGAAGGCTTCACCGGGGACGGCGACGACGTGGCCCTCGTGGAGCAGGCGGGTTGCCAGCTCGGTTGCGGACTTGATGCCGCCCCTGCCGATGTAGGCGGAGACATTGGGGTAAACGTAGAAGGCACCCTCGGGTTTGGTGCATGTAACGCCGGGAATCTCCGCAAGGCGGGCGAGCATGTGGTCGCGGAGCTCGATGAACTCGGCGCGGAACTCGGCGACGCAATCCTGCGGGCCGGCGAGGGCGGCGATGGCGGCCTTCTGCACGAAGCTGGTGGCGTTGGAAGTCTGCTGGGACTGGAGCTTGCTGAGATTGGCGACGATGGGTTTGGGGGCGAGGGCATAACCGCCGCGCCAGCCGGTCATGGCGTAGGTCTTGGAGAGCGAGCCGAGGACGACCATGTGCTCCTTGGCCCAGGAGAAGGAGCCGGCGGAGACGGGCTTGCCCGCGTAGTTGAGATAGACGTAGCACTCGTCCAAAAGCAGGTAAATACCGCGCTCGTGGGCGAGGCGGACGATGCGCTCGAGATCCTCCGCGGAGATGTTGGAGCCGGCGGGGTTCGAGGGCGAGTTGAGGATGATGGCCTTGGTGCGCGGGGTGATGGCCTTCTCGATGGCGTCGGCGGTGATGCGGAAGTTCTCCGACTCCTGGGTTTCGAGGAAGATGACGTTGCCGCCGGCGTACTGCACGATGTCCTTGAAGCTGACCCAATAGGGCACGGGCAGGATCACGTCGTCGCCATGATCGATGAGAATCTGGATGGCGTTGAAGAGGGCGTGCTTTTCGCCGGTGGTGAAGATGGCTTCGTCGATGCCGTAGTCGGAGCCGAAGTCACAGGCGTGGCGCTCGACGATGGCCTTGCGGACATCGGGGATGCCGGGAACGACGGTGTAGCGGGTGAAGTTGGCCTCAATGGCGGCGATGGCCGCGTCCTTGATGTGGCGCGGGGTGGCGAAGTGGGGCTCACCCGCCCCGAAGTCGACGAGGTTGACGCCCTGGGCGCGGAGCTTGGCGGCCTCGGCAGCGACGGCCATGGTGGCGGAAACTTCAATGCGGCCGATGCGGTCGGCGAAGACTTTGGAGGGAGCGGCTACGGTCATGATGTTTCTATTTTTGCAGATTTTGGGGGATCGGGGTATTGGTTGCAGCCAAATGCCACGCAAAGACTTGAATTGAACAAGCTTTTGGATGTACTTACTTGTGCTTTTTGGCGTGCGCAATTAGGCGCTGCATAAGAGCTATCGCTGCATAAAGGACTGGGCCTCCAATTTTCTCGCGGCCCATTGCATTCATCGGCGCTTCTCCGAAATGGATTCCGGAAGGCGTAAGAAAACTGAGTCGAACATGGTCGCCGACAGGGGCAGGCGGTCTGGCTCCCTCCCAGGGACCGCAAGACTGAGCCGCAATGCTAGCTGCTTTCAATACGGCATCAATTTCTGTATCTAGCGTGTTGTCTGGACATTCCCAGATAATCGCTGCGCCACTGAAGTTGTAATAGCGGGCGCGATGATCCGCATAAGCCGCAACGATATCCAAACCCTTTGGCATCGCCGCTTCTACAACAACTCCGAGTACCTCTTTTTCCTTTTCGGCGGGCGGTTTGTGACCAAGTTCGCGAAGAAAATGCCATGCCTGCAAATAGACGCGAGACTCAAGCCCAGGCATTTCGGCGATCTGGCGAAGTGTTCCCGACTCTCCGGACTTATCACCAGCGTCGCCTAGCTCTTTTGCCTGAAAAAAGGACTTCCACGGCTCAACTGACAGTGAAGACGGTTTGGAAGGCAAAAAATTGGCCTGCGGTATATCGCCAAATAACGTTTCCCGCATCGACAGACTTACAGATGAAGGATTTCCCGCCTGCAAGGAGTCAGTCATGAAGCACCTGTAGAGCACATCTGTTGTTGTGCGGCAGCATACCACGATTACTGATGTCCGCCGCTTCATACGGTGCCACCTGAGGCGTGGAATTGTGGCATCAGCATACGTTTGTACTGGAGCCGCGACAGGTATTGGCTGTTCTGGTTTATAAAGGTTGGCGATCTTCGCAGATCGAATGCAGGTGCTGTGTTTTCCGGGCGATGAGCCGGCGGGATGCGGCGAGGGGGATTGATCCGATGAAGAAACGTGTTACTTGTCTGGCCGTGGTGGTTACAGCGCTGTTTGCCGGAGTTGCCGCGCTTGCGCAGATTCCGGGGATGGCTCCGCCGAAACAGTATCCGTGGTCGGATAAGAGCCTTTCGCCGGATGAGCGCGCGGACCTGGTGATCAAGGAGCTGACGCTGGACGAGAAGATCCAGTTTCTGCACGGGCTGGGCTGGCAGGCGATCTTTGTGGCGCCGGAGTCGGGGCCGGGGACGCGGGCGATCTCGGCGCTGGGGTTTATTCCGGGCGTGCCGCGACTGGGGATTCCCGACCTGCAGATGACGGACTCGGTGGAAGGCGTCTCCGGCGCGGGCGCGGGAGGGCGCTATGCGACGGCGCTGCCCTCGGCGGAGGCGATGGCCGCGGCGTGGGACCCGAAGCTGAGCTATGAGATTGGCACGCTGCTGGGGCACGAGATGCGGGCGATGGGCTTCAACATGTCGCTGGGCTCGGGCATCAACATGATTCGCGAGCCGCGGGATGGACGCACCTTCGAATACAAGGGAGAGGACCCGCTGCTGGCGGGGACGCTGGCTGGACAGGAGCTGAAGGCGGAGAAGGCGCTACACATCATTACCGACGTGAAGCACTACGCGGTGAACGACCAGGATGCGGGTCGAATTGTCGTCAACTCGATCATCAGCAAGCGGGCAATGCGGGAGAGCGATCTGCTGGCGTTCCAGATTGCGCTCAAGGACTCCGGTGCAGGCGCGGTAATGTGCTCGTATAACCGCATCAATGGCACCTATGCCTGCGAGAACCCGTACACGCTCACCGATGTGCTGAAGAAGGACTTCGGGTTCAAGGGGTTCGTGGTCTCAGACTGGGGCGCAACGCAGAGCACGGTAAAGGCGGCGATGGCCGGGCTCGACGTGGAGATGCCGGGCAGCGACTCCTTTGGCGAGCCGCTGAAGAAGGCCGTGGAAAGCGGCGAAGTGCCCATGGCGCGGCTGAACGACATGGTGCATCGCGTACTGCGGACGGAGTTCGATGCGGGGATCGTGGACGACCCGCCGCAGCGGGAGTCTCCGAATGCGATGCGCGGGTTTGACGTGGCGCAGGAGACCGAGGAGAAGGGCGCAGTGCTACTTAAGAACGAAGGCGGCCTGCTGCCGCTGAGCGCCGCGTCGATCAAGTCCATCGCAGTGATTGGCGGACATGCAGACGTGGGCGTGATGTCGGGTGGAGGCTCATCGCAGGTTTCGCCTGCGGGCGGTAATCCGGTGCCTCCTCCGCCGGATCTGCTGAAGAATCCGCTGGCGAGCTTCATGCTGGTGGAGGTCTATCAGCGCTCCGCGCCCTTGAAGGACATTGAAGCAAAGGCTCCGCAGGCGATGGTGCAGTTCGACCCCGGCACAGACCCGGCGGCTGCGGCAGAGCTGGCGAAGAAGTCGCAGGCGGCAATTGTGTTTGTAGTGCAGCATGCCTCAGAGGGCATGGATTTGAAGAATCTTTCGCTGCCCGATAACCAGGATTCGCTGATCGAGGCTGTCGCGGCAGCGAATCCGCACACGATTGTGGTGCTGGAGACGGGCGGTGCGGTATTGATGCCGTGGCTAGATAAGGTGGCGGCGGTTCTGGAGGCATGGTATCCGGGTATTCGCGGAGGGCCGGCGATTGCGAACCTGCTGTTCGGCGATGTGGACCCCTCGGGCAGACTGCCACTGACCTTCCCCAAGAGTGTGGCCGACCTGCCACATCCGATGCATATGGGACCGCCGATGCCGGATGCCGAACACCCCGTACCGAAGCTTCCGGGCGCGCCGGGGATGATTGGGATGATGATGGGCATCGGCCCGTTCTTCGACGTGCACTACGACGAAGGGCTGAAAGTGGGCTACAAGTGGTACGACGCCGAGAAGAAGCCGGTGCTGTTTCCCTTTGGGTTCGGACTCTCCTACACGAACTTTGCGTATTCAAGGCTGACGGTAACGCCGGGGGAGACCACGATCGTATCGTTCACTGTGAAGAATACGGGGACGCGCGCGGGGATTGAGACGGCACAGGTGTACGCCTCTCTGCCGGATGTGGCCCAAGAACCGCCGAAGCGCCTGGTTGGCTGGGCGAAGGTGGAACTAGAGCCGGGCGAATCGAAACAGGTTGAGGTTCCGGTGAGCCGCGAGCGGCTGACCATCTATGACGAAACGGCGGACTCCTGGAAACTGGTGCCCGGCGCGTATGTGCTGCGCGTGGGGGGATCATCGCGAAATCTGCCGCTGGAGAGAACCCTCTCCTACTGACCTAACTCTCTGGCGCGTTGCCGGTTTCCCGGCGCGCGCCGGCTACGCATGCTGCCAGTTTTTGTACACGAACTCAATGCTATATCCATCCGGGTCGAAAACATTGGCGGCGTAGTAGCGCGGATCATAGTGCAGGCGGATGCCGGGCGCTCCATTGTCCGCGGCGCCAGCAGCCATGGCAGCAGCATAGGCTGCGTCCACCTGCTTCCGGCTGGCTGCCACGAAGCCGATATGCGCGGCGCTGCCTTCCGCAACGCCTTGACGCAGCCACAGATACAAGCGGCCGTTCGCGCTGAATCCCTTCAGGTCCGGGTGGCCTGGAGGTCCATTCTTCCCGTCATAGTCAAAACGCTGATCGATGCCGAGAGGCGCAAGCGCGGCTTCGTAGAACGCGATCGAGCGCTGGATATCGCTGACCGTAAGAAAGACGTGGTCGATCATCCTGTTCTCTCTGTGTGAAACGAGACTGAAGGCAGCGGCGCGGCTAGCCGCCGTTGATGCGGCCTTTGAGGCGCTTGAGGACGTTGGGAGGGAGCAGGCCGGTGACGTCGCCGCCGAAGGAGAAGACCTCCTTGACCATGCGGGAGCTGACAAAGGAGTAGCGGCCGGCGGGCTGGAGGAAAACGGTCTCGATCTCGGGGGCGAGGCGGCGGTTCATGAGGGCCATCTGGAACTCATGCTCGTAGTCGGAGATGGCGCGGATGCCGCGGAGGACGGCGGTAGCGCCGAGCTGATGGGCGAAGTCGACCATGAGGCCGTCAAAGGTGGCGACGGAGACGTTGCCGAGGGCGGCAGTGGACTCGCGGAGCATTTCGACGCGCTCTGCAACGGAGAAGAGCGGATTTTTGCCGGGGTTGTTGAGGACGCCGACGGTGAGGTGCTCGAAGAGACGCGAACCGCGCTGAATGAGGTCGAGATGCCCATTGGTGGGCGGGTCAAAGGTGCCGGGATAAAGGGCGCGGACGGGCATGGCGGCTCTGAATGGATTCTACGGCATGTGCCTGCGCGAAACGGATGCTCGCATGCCTTCCCATGGCCGTGCGCAACGATGGAGCGTGAAAAGGCTGTAGGGAGGCCGTGCTTTTGAAGTGTCAGTTGGGCTGGAGGGCCTGTGCGGGGGCGTGGTCGGCGGCGCGTGAGGCGATGTAGATGGAGACGACTGTGATGTCGTCGGTCTGGCCGAAGCGCTGGGCGGTGGAGGCGATGTAGCGGGCCGACTCGTGGGCTACCTGCTGGGTGCGCTCGAAGCCGAAGAGCTCACCCTCGGCGTTGGCGGCCTCAACGACGCCGTCGGAGAGGAAGACGAGGCGGTCGCCGCGGTTGAGCTGGAAGGCGGTCTGCTCGTATTCGGCATCGGCGATGACGCCAAGGGGCAGGCTGGGCAGCAGCTCGATCTCGCGACCATCGCGATAGGGGCTGAGATGGCCGGCGTTGGCGATGGTGACGTTGCCGTCAGGGTAGATGCGGGCGCAGAGGCAGGTGGCAAAGCAGGGCGCGGCGTCGAGCTCGGGGACTTTGCCCGGGGTGGAGACGGCGCCGAGCAGAACGCGGTTGAGATGACGCAGGATGGTGGCGGGATCGTGGGAGAGCTCATTGCGCAGTGCGCCGACGAGGGTGCTGGAGTTCATGGCTGCCTGCAGGCCCTTGCCGGAGACATCGCCGACGACGAGAAGAAGCGACTCATCCTGCAGCGGGAGGACCTGGAAAAAGTCTCCGCCGACGCCGTGGATGGGCAGGTAGGCGCTCTCGAGCATGAAGTTCTTGTTGGACGGGAGCTGCGTGGGGATGAGCAGGGCCTGCACACTGCGGGCGGCGGCGATTTCGGCGTTGGAACGCTGCTCCTCCTGCGAGACGCGGATGAAGCGGTAGAGGATGACGGCGATGAGGCTGGCGAGGAATATCTGATAGGTGAAGAAGCCGAGGCCGAACTCGACCGCGCCGATATTGAAACGGTTGATGGCGTAAGCGGCGGGCAGCAGGCCCTTGCCCACCGCGTAGTTGACGAGGCTGGCGAGGAAGTTGCCGGTGGCGGCAAGCAGAAATGGAAGAAGAACCACTCCAGCCTCACGTCGGCCGCGGCGCCAGGCCGATGCGAGCATGACCACCGTGAGCAGGGCAAAGAGAACCTGCGCAACGATGGAAAGAGCGCCGAAGGCCTGATCGAAGTGGAGAAGCGATGCAATGGGGATGAGAAGCGCGAAGGCCTGCAGGGCGTAGACGGATTGCCGGCGCGTGCTGGCCGAAAAACGCAGAATGAACTCAAGAGTAACGGCGATGAAGATGCTTGAGATCCATTGATCGAGGATGAGGGCAACAGGCGTGGAGAAAACGGCGACGAGGCCGCATATCTCAATGACGCCGCGCATAACGAGGGAAAGGCAAAGCAGAGAGAGCCAGAGGTACTCCGAATGGCGGCGCTGGGTGAGGTAGAGGACCGCACCGAGAAAAGCAACGCAGAAGCTGATGAGGCAGCCGAGGAGCAGCGAGAGCACGTACTTGAACCAGAGACGGCTGGTGACGAGTTCGAACTGATCGGCAATTTGAGCCGGAGGACCAAGCTGGACGCGGGCGAGCGCTCCGATGGAGGACGGCGCTCCGGAGACCCAGCCGCGGATGGCGATGGTGACTGAGCCATCGGGCGCAGTCTGGGTGAGATTCACGATGAAGGGATGGCTCCAGTAGGAGACCGGAGTATCCGTCATACCGCGGGTATGACCGGCTGGCACGCCATTGAGGTAGACGGCAAGCTCGCCGGCTGGGTCGTTGGCGATGAGCAGATCGCGGGGAAGGCTGCCAGGAGAAGGCGTGTAGCGCAGGCGATACCAGGCGTAGCCGGAGTAGCTCTCGATGCCCTGCAGATTGAGCGAACGGCCGAGATTGACGGTGCGCCAGGAGGAGTCGTCGAAGGAGGGCGAGGCCCATTGCGGATCGTCGCCGATCTGGAAGCGCCAGGGACCGTCGAGGGAAACGATGCTGTCGAAGGTAGCCAGCGCGGGCGCAGAGGCGGCAGAGGGATCGGGTGCGCCGTGGCTGGAACTTTGCGCGAATGAAGACACACACACGAGGGCGAGCAGGAGTGAGGCCAGGAGTCGCGCTGCCGCTCGCGTAGTGGTTCTCATGCGTGATCCAAGTGTAAAACGGGCGGAGACGGAAAGACCCGGCACAGCGCCGGGTCTTTGAGGTTCGATCCCCGTACCAAGAAATTACGCTGCCGCGTGGGATGCGGTTCCGTGTGCGGATGCAGCACTCAGCCGCGGCGGGGTTTGACGGCTTCCTTGGCCTCGGCAGGGCCGGAGGCGGGGACATCGGGGACTTCCGCCTTGGCCGCTGCGCCGATATTGAGCTTCTTGCGGACCTCGGCATCCATACGGGCGAACATCTCTTTGTTTTCCTTAAGGAAGTTGCGGGTGTTCTCGCGCCCCTGACCGATGCGTTCGCCGGCGTAGCTGTACCATGCGCCGGACTTCTCGACGATGTTGTGGTTGACGGCGAGATCGAGCACGTCGCCTTCGCGGCTGATGCCCTCGCCGTAGAGAATGTCGAACTCGGCCTCGCGGAAGGGCGCGGCGACCTTGTTCTTGACGATCTTGACCTTGGTGCGGGAGCCGACGACGGTGTCTCCCTCCTTGACGGCGGCGATGCGGCGGATATCGACGCGAACCGAGGAGTAGAACTTGAGGGCGCGGCCGCCGGTGGTGGTTTCCGGGTTGCCGAACATGACGCCGATCTTCTCGCGAATCTGGTTGATGAAGACGAGCGAGGTGCGGGACTTGGAGACGGTGCCGGTGAGCTTGCGCAGGGCCTGGGACATGAGCCGGGCCTGCAGGCCAACGTGGGAGTCGCCCATTTCGCCATCGAGTTCGGCCTTGGGAACCAGCGCGGCGACGGAGTCGACGACGAGCACGTCGATGGCGCCGGAGCGGACCAGGGCCTCGGTGATTTCGAGGGCCTGCTCGCCGGAGTCTGGCTGGGAGACGAGGAGATTGTCGACATCGACGCCGAGCTTCTTGGCGTAGGAGGGGTCGAGGGCGTGCTCGGCATCCACGAAGGCGGCCATGCCGCCGTTGCGTTGGGCCTCGGCGATGACCTGGAGGGTGATGGTGGTCTTGCCGGAAGACTCAGGCCCGAAGACCTCGATTACGCGGCCGCGGGGGAAGCCGCCGACGCCGAGGGCGGCATCGAAGCTGATGGAGCCGGTGGAGATGACGGAGATGGGCACCAAGGCTTCCCTGGAACCGAGGCGGACGATGGAGCCCTTGCCGAATTGCTTCTCAATTTGGGAAAGAGCGAGTTCTACAGCTTTTGCGCGATCGTCAACAACGGCCATGGGAATTACTCCTGAGAGGAAAAGTGCCGGCCTGGCGCGCGAAGGAAGGAACGCGAAGGCTTGCGGTGATTTCGTTGGGATTGTAGCAGGGCCACAGGTGCAATGATAGCGAAAAGCGAAGAAAAGGTAAAAGTCTTTTCAGAGACGCGCAACGTCAACCTCAACAACGGATAAGGTCCGTCGAAAAAAGCCGTGAAGGCCGCGGCTTGAGAAGCAAGTATGCAGTCAGTGCGAGGTCGACTGTGCGGAGCGGCAGCAGCGGCCGTGTTTTTGGCAGCGGGCATGGCACAGGGAGCGGAGGCGCAGGCCGATGCTCCGGCCGCCAAAAGCAAGCCGATCACGGTCAACGTGGTAGTGAGCAACAACCTGAAACACACTGTGCGCGGATTGCAGGCCAGCGACTTTACGGTACTGGACAACAGGCGACCGGTGAAACTGACGGGATTCCGGATGCTGGACCCGAAGGGCACGCCGGGCGACTCGCTGCGCGTGGTGATTGTGCTGGACGCGATTAACGTGCCGCCCATCGTAGTGGCGCGCGAGCGCGAGGAATTGAACGAGTTTCTGAAACAGGACAGCGGGCAGCTAGAGAACCCCACCTCGATTGCGCTGTTGACAGAGGACGGCATCAAGGCGCAGCAAGGAGCTACACGAGACGGAAAAGCATTGCTGGAGGCGCTGAATAAGGTACACCCCGGGTTGCGGACAGAGGGGCGCTCGGCGGGCTTCTGGGGGGCAGCGGACCGGTTCAACATGTCTCTAGAGCAACTGCGCAAACTGGCTGCTTATGAGGCAACGGTGCCGGGACGCAAGATGATTCTGGTGGTGGGGCCGGGATGGCCGCTGCTTCCGTGGTCCGGCGAGCAATCGGGCCTGAAGGCGCGGCAGTGGGCGTTTGCAAACGTGGTGCAGTTTACAAACGGGCTGCGCGAAGCAAATATAACGCTCTACTGCCTGGACCCCTACGAGTTGGGCAGGACCGACCCGTTCTACTACCAGGAGTATCTGAAGCCTGTGAAGGAGATGAAGAACGCCGAGTACGCCAATCTTTCGCTGCAGGTGCTGGCGGAGCACTCCGGCGGACAGGTGCTGATTAACGGACACGACGTGCAGGGCGAGTTGAATGAGGCTCTGCGCGATGCTGGCGCGAGCTACGAGCTGACGTTTGAGGCCGCGCCGGGCGACCGGACGAATGAGTATCACGCACTGCAGGTGACGGTGGGCAAGCCGGGCATGACGGTGCGGACGGTGGCAGGGTACTACGCGCATACCATGACGCCGGATGCGCGCTAGTGGGTGTAGGCGCCGATGCGGGTTTCGCGCTGGGTGAGGGCGTCACAGGCGCGGTCGAGGGTTTCGTAGGCGGCATCGTTGGCCTTGCGGAAGGCGCGGAAGGCGTCTTCGGTGGCCCAGCGGTCGATGGTGAGGTAGAGGCCGGGGACGTAGGCGTCGCGGAGCAGCTCGGTGCCGCAGTAGTCGGGCGAGGTGCGGAAGAGCTGCGCCCAGGAGCCCTCGGGGCCATAGGCCGCTTCAAAGGCGGCAACCTTGTCTTCAGCGATCTCGAACTGCCAGACAACAACGAACATGCAAACAGCCTCGCGGTGAAAGCTCTATGGTAGCGCAGCAAGGCGCGCTTACCCGTGCTGCTTAGAGTGCGCGAGAACCTCGGCGAAGTGCACGGCTTGCCTGTTGCTGAGCTGGTGGATCTGCTCACGGCAACTGAAGCCGTCTGCAACGATGAGGGTGCCGGGCACGGCGGCGTTGACGGCGGGAAGCAGATCGAGATTGGCGACAGCTTTGGAAACCTCGAACTTATCGGCCTCGAAGCCAAAGGGACCGGCCATGCCGCAGCAGGTGGACTGGATGGGCGTAACACTGGCTCCGGCGGCGCGGAGGAGCGCGACTTCGCTGGCCGGACCGCCGAAGACGGACTTGTGGTGGCAGTGGCCATGGACGAGGACGTTTTTGCCCTGCAGGCGGCCAGCGGCGACATGCGGCGCCTTCGCGGCGAGCCAGTCGGCCAGGAGCCAGACCTGCTCCCTCAGCCGCTGGGCGCGGGGGTTGTTGGGGAAGAGCTCAGGGAGCTCGTCCTTGAAGACGCTGGCGCAGCTTGGCTCCAGGAAGATGACGGGCAGGCAAGCATCGATTTCGGCAGACAGGGTTTCAAGGACGTTGGCGAGGTAGCGGCGCGCGGCGCCGAGGTGGCCGAAGTCGTAGAGGGCGCGGCCGCAGCAGAGGTGCCCCTGCGGCGTGCGGACCTGGAAGCCGGCTTCAACGAGTAAGGACTCTGCGGCGTGGAGGGACTGCGGGTGGTAGTAGTTATTCCACGTGTCAGGCCAGAGCAGCACCTGCGGTGCGGCGGATTGCGCTTCGCGCGCGGATGCCTCATTTCTTTCCCTGGCCTGAAAATCCAGACCTGGGGCACCTACGTTTGTTGACTTCGACGCTGCGCTCTTGCGGCTCTTGAGGTAGGTCTTTGGTGCGAGCGCGGGGAGCTGGCGGGGCTGCGCGACGCGCAGGATGTGCTTGATGAGCGGGCTGGTGATGGGGCCGGTGAGGACGCGGTTTGTGAGCGCGGGGGTGAGCGCGCCGAGGCGGGCGAGCTTGTCGGCAAAGCCGAAGACATAGTGCGGAAGCGGGTGCAGGCGGCTCTTGTAGCGCTGGGCAAGGTACTCGGACTTGTAGGCGGCCATATCGACCTGCACGGGGCACTCGGATTTGCAGGCCTTGCAGGAGAGGCAGAGGTCGAGGGCCTCGTGGACGGACTCACTCTGGAAGCCTTCGTCGCGGAGGGCGCCGGCGAGCATCTCCCAGAGCAGACGGGCGCGGCCGCGGGTGGAGTGCTGCTCCTGGCCGGTGGCGCGGTAGCTGGGGCACATAACGCCGCCGGTGGTGTTGCGGCATGCACCCACGCCGACGCAGCGCTCGGTGGCGTACTCGAGCGAGCCGCGATCGTGGGTAAAGGCGAAGTGGGTTTCGAGAGGCCTGTTCTCCCACCCATCTCGTCCGCCAGAAGCTGCGGACGCGATGGATGGTGCACTGTCCGCGTTACGGTCCGGGGTTGTGCGCGGACCGTGACGGAGGTTTTCGACGGGGTCGTAGACGCGCTCGGGGCTGACGAGCTTGCCGGGGTTCATGTGGTTGCCGGGATCCCAGAGAGCCTTGAACTCGCGGAAGGCCTGCATGAGCTCCGGGCCGAACATTTTGGGCAGCAGGGCGGCGCGGGCCTGGCCCTCGCCGTGCTCGCCGGAGAGCGAACCGCCGAAGCTGAGGACAAGATCGGCGGCGCGGTCGATGAACTCGCGGAATTTGCGCAGGCCCTCGACGGAGCGGAAGTCGAAGTTGATGCGGAGATGGACGCAGCCCTGGCCGTAGTGGCCGTAGAGCGGGCTGCGGTAGCCGTATTCGGCCATGAGCGCAGCAAGCTGGCGCAGATAGGCGCCGAGATGCTCGGGAGGAACAGCGGAGTCGTCCCAGCCCTCCCAGCCCTCGGGCTCGCCGGGGACGAAGACGGTAGCGCCGAGAGCGGACTCGCGGACATGCCAGATGTGCGCGGCGTCTTCCGCGGAGTACGTGCGGATGGCGGGCGCGTGCGGCCAGGTTTGCACATCGCGGATGAGGGCTTCGGTCTTCTGCTGCGCGTCCTCGGCGGACCATGCGCCGATTTCGACGAGAAGAAAGCCGCGGCCGGGCGGAAGCAGGGCGACATCGGCCATGGCGAGGCCCTTGCGGCGCATGAAGTCGAGGAGAAGGCCGTCGAAGCCTTCGAGGCCGATGGGCTTGTGCTCCAGGACGCGAGGCACCGCATCGGCGGCGAGGAAACCATCTTCAAAGCCAAGGACGGTGAGGATGCGGTGGGGCGGGCTGGCGGTGAGGTTGAGCGTGGCGGAGAGGATGGTGGCGCAGGTGCCCTCCGTGCCGACGAGGGCGCGGGCGACGTTGAAGTCCGTTTCAGGCAGCAACTCGTCGAGGTTGTAGCCGGAGACACGGCGGGGGATGCGCGGGAAGCGCTGGCGGATGAGGCCGGCGTATTGGTCGCGGATGCGGGCGAGACCAGAATAAATTTCACCGACGCGGCCGCCCTGCGCGATGCGGCGCGCGAGCTCTTCCGGTGGTGTGGGTCCGACAGTAAGGCGGGTGCCGTCATAGAGGAGCAGGTCGAGGGAGTGGACGTTGTCAACGACCTTGCCGCCGAGCAAGCCATGGGTGCCGCAGGAGTTGTTGCCGATCATGCCGCCGAGGGTGCAGCGGGAGTGGGTGGCAGGATCCGGAGCGTAAGTAAGGTGGTGCTGCTCGGCGGCATCACGGAGGCGGTCGAGGACGATACCGGGCTGGACAGTGGCCAGACGTGCAACAGGATCGATGGATGTGAGCGCGTTCATGTAGCGGGAGAAGTCGAGGATCAGGGCGGCGTTGGCCGCCTGACCGGCGAGCGAAGTGCCCGCGCCACGGGAGAGCACGGCAGCGCCAGTGGCGCGGCAGGCTTCAAGGGCAGCTTCCACGTCTGCCTCATCGCGCGGATAGACGACGCCAATGGGAAGCTGGCGGTAGTTGGAGGCGTCAGCGGCAAAGAGGGCGCGCGAGCCCATGTCGAAGAGGACATCGCCGCGAAGACGGGCTTTGAGAAGGGCTTCGAGCTCGCGGTGCGCGGCGAAGCGCTCGTGGGCAAGGGGCGGGAACTGGCCGAGAATGGGTAAAGTGCTC
>DASZRQ010000055.1:0-21840 GCA_035549115.1 Occallatibacter sp.
CGCTCCCTGGCGGCTATCTGTGTCCTGAGGTGACATCTTGTCAATCGCAGAACCAGTTTCACCAAGATAGAGCACACCGGGCTGCGAACTCAGCAGGGCCATCGGGTCGCGGCCATCCATGGGAAGGGCCTGAATCTGCTGATTGCCAATCGAGTCGCCAAGAGTCGCATCCGTTGTGTTCAGTGTCTGCGCGGTCGAACTTACATCGACCGTGACCGTGCTGGCCTGGACGGTCAGCGTAAAGTCGATGGTGGCAGGCTGGTTTACCAGCAGCTCGGCTACCTTGCTCTGATCGCCGAAGCCGGGAGCCGATACCGTAATGGTGTAGCGTGCCGGAGGAATTTGCGGAAAGACGTAAAATCCCGTGCTGCCCGCCGATGCGGTGTAGGACGTGCCATTTGCGCGATCAACCATCTTGACAGTGGCGCCGGGCACGAGGGCTCCGCTGGGATCCTTGATGACGCCGCGAAGCGATGTGGTTGCGGTCTGGCCGAGGGCGAGGGTAGCGGTTGTCAGAGCACAGATGAGTGCCCATCCCCAGAGAAATCGTTTCACGGCTGTTCCTCCAAAAACGGTACTGCGTGAGTAAATGCGCTGCTTATGGCGCTGTGTATGCGGCGCCGTGCGGCTGTCATGCCGGTTTGTTGCAGTATTTGACTTGCTTGTAAAACCCGTCAGCTCAACGAAATCGGAGCCCATGCTGCGGAGGGAGGGCGCCTGCCGACGGCTTAACCCCATGCCGTCAGCGGCTCGCACCGCCTATTCTGCGGATACTTTATCTTGCTGGATGTTGGCCGAATATTCAACAAAAAAACACCTCCCGATGTTCTGAAACATGCCCTGGCTCTGCTGAACCGGTATTTTGATAACTCATTGTTGCTGTTGCATCTGCTGCAGATCGACCAGTGGCTGTGGCCGCTCTTCAGGCTGCTGGGCGCGCTCGACCAGTACGCTCCAGTCGTCGGGAATCGGCAGCTTGCGATCGAGGGCCGGTGGATGGTCGCTGGCCTCCACATGAACAGCGACGTAGAGCTCGCTAGCCGTGGAGCCGCGGAAGATGCCGTGGGTCGGTGGCACGTCGGCATAGTCGCGGCCAACGGCGGTACGGATGTGCCGGTGATGGGCGACGAGATTGTTCGTGGGGTCAAAACCCACCCAGCCGAGATGCGGCAGCAGTACATCGACCCAGGCATGGGTCGCATCCGGCGTGGAGCGGTCGTGATCCTCGCGGCCGCGATAGAGATATCCCGAGACGTAGCGTGCCGGAATGCGCACATGGCGCAGCAGGGCGATCATGGTGTGGGCAAAGTCCTGGCAGACGCCCTTGCCGCTCAGAATCGCCTCATCGATCGGCGAATCCACGCGCGTGGAGCGCGGCACGTACTCGAAGTATTCATAAAGACGCTGATTGAGCTCGTGCACCAGCATCAGCGGATCGTCGCGGCGCGTCACATTGAGCTTTGCGGCCAGGTCGCGGAGCGCGGGTGTCTCCATGGCGAAGGCGCTGGGCAGCAGCATCTCCCAGTAGTCGCCGGAGTCGATCAGATCGTCGAGCGCCGCCCAAGCATCGGGCGCAAGAAAGCTGGGCACGTCAGGCAAGGGCTGCTGCTCCACTACGGACTCGGCGATGATGACCAGTTGTGTGTGCTCGCCGGGAATGTCGAAGTGCTGGACGTTGTTGCCCAGGTGGTCGCGGTAGCTGAAGACGCGGCAGCGCGGACTGACGGAGAGCGAAAATGTGAGGCAGTGCTGGTTCGAGTCCGAGCGCGGATGCATCCGCGTTTCCATGATGCTCTCGCTGACGGGCCGGAAGTAGCGGAAGCGCGTGAGATGGCGGATGGAGTAGAAGTTCATGGGTATCCCGTCAGATGGCCAGCGCCGATTGAATCGAGTAATGGACGTAGTAACGGTACATCAGTTCGTGAATGCGCAGGCATTGCTCGCGGATGGAGTGCAAAAACGCCGCCGTGTCGCTGGAGAGAATTTCGCCGATCGTGGTGTAACCCAGCATGGCGTGCAGGCGGCCAATGCCCGAGGTCAGCTCTTCCGGAGGACGGCGGCCGCCGGTACGCTGAATGGCGTCGACAGCCTGGCGCATGCCGTCCACGCAGTAGCGAATGGCATGGGGAAAGTCGTGATTGAGGAGAAGGAACTCGAGAATGCGGCCGGCAGAAATATCCGCGGTGTAAACCTGACAGTAGGCTTCAAACGCCGTGCAGCAGCGCAGCAGGCCCACCTGTTCCAGATACTGATAGCCGGTGTGCTCGGACTCCTGCGGTACAGTCAAGCCCGGCTGGTGAACTTCGAGCAGCGTTGCCGTGGCATAGGCACGCTCCAGATAGCGGCCAAGGCGGATGAACTGCCAGCCCTGGCCGTGGATCATGGTGGTGTCCGTGACGCCTTTGAAGAGATGGATGCCATCGATGACCGAGGAGAGCACATCGCCGATGCTGGAGCGAAACTGGGTCTGCACCTGCGCGGAGTGCATCTGGTGGTAGAGTCGGTTGAGACGCTGCCACTGCTCGCTGGAGATTTCCTCGCGCACCTGGCGGGCATTCTCGCGGGCCGCGTTGACGCAGTAAAGCACGGAAGCATGGTGCAGCGGGTCGAAGACCAGACGGCCGGCCATAGCATCCAGATCGCCGTTCCATTGCAGGCCTGAAGCGCCGCCCAGAGAGGCCATCAACTGGTGCCAGCGCGCACCGGCGCTGGCGCCGCCGGTATCGAGCATCAGGTTCATGGTCACATCGAGCTGGCGCACGGTATTCTCCGCCCGCTCGAGATAGCGGCTCATCCAGTAGAGGCTGTCGGCAACGCGGCTAAGCATCGTCGTACCCTCCCGAACTGCGAGACTCACTGCGATTCCAGAACCCATGTGTCCTTGCTACCGCCGCCCTGCGACGAGTTGACCACCAGCGAGCCCTTCTCAAGCGCCACGCGCGTGAGGCCGCCGGGAACGATGTTGACTTTGTCTCCGAAGAGGATGTAAGGCCGCAGGTCCACGTGGCGCGGCTCCAGATGATTGCCGATGAGGCAGGGAGCGCGCGAGAAGGCCAGCGTGGGCTGCGCAATATAGTTGCGGGGATTGGCCTCGATCTGACGCGCGAACTCTTCGCGCTGCTGCGCCGTGGAATGCGGGCCAATCAGCATGCCGTAACCGCCGCTCTCGCCCACCGCCTTCACCACCAGCTTGTCGAGGTTGGCGAGCACGTGCGCACGCTCCTTCTCCTCGGTCATCAGGTAGGTTTCCACGTTGGGCAGAATCGGATCCTCATTAAGGTAGTAGCGGATGATGCGCGGAACATATGCGTACAGAGCTTTGTCGTCCGCCAGGCCGGTGCCGAAGGCATTGGTGACGGTGACGTTGCCCGCGCGATAGGCATTGAAGAGGCCCGCACAGCCCAGCGCCGAGTCCGGCCGGAAGACGAGCGGATCGCTGAAGTCGTCGTCCACGCGCCGGTAGATGACATCGACGCGCTTGAGCCCGTCGGTGGTGCGCATGTAGACGATATTGTCGTGGGTGACGAGGTCGCGGCCCTCGACAAGATCGATGCCCATCTGGCGGGCGAGATAGGTGTGCTCGAAGTAAGCCGAGTTGTAGACGCCCGGCGTGAGCAGCACGATGTTCGGCTCGGGACGGCCTTCAGGAGCGAGCGAGCGCAGCGTGGCAAGCAGCAACTGCGGATAGTGCTCGATGGGCCGCACGCCGTAGCTGTGAAAGAGATGCGGGAAGGTGCGCTTCATCACACGCCGGTTGGTAAGCATGTAGCTCACACCGGAAGGTACGCGCAGATTGTCCTCGAGCACCACGAACTCGCCAGAATCGAGCCGCAGCAGGTCCGTACCGACGACCGCGATGTAGACATTGCGCGGCACCTGCAGCCCGCGCATCTGGCGGCGATAGTGCTTGCAGCTATACACCAGGTCGCGCGGCACCACCTTGTCGTTCAGAATTTTGCCGTCGGAGTAGACATCGCGCAGAAAGAGGTTGAGCGCGGTGATGCGCTGCGTGAGGCCGCGCTCGATGCGGTCCCACTCCGGCGCGGTGATGAGACGCGGCAGCAGGTCGTAGGGAAAGATGCGCTCCGTGCCTTCTTCGCGCCCATAGACGGTGAAGGTGATGCCCTGCGTGAGGAATGAAAGCTCCGCAGACTGCTTGCAGCGTTCAAGTTCGTCCTGGGGCAGGCGGGCCAGGGTCTCGGCCAGCGCCTTGTAGTGGGACCGGACTTCGCCGGAGGCCTCGCGCATCTCGTCAAAGGCGCGATCGAGCGGATAGTCGCCGTAGAGCGTTTCCACTTCAGCAGGATGGCCGGCGCTCATGGAGCGGCGATGTCCTTTGACGAAGATTCAGGCGGCAAGAGCTGTGGTGTGCGGCTCCCGGCGCGGCATGCGCTCCGGGCTCCTGAAACCATTCCCCGCCAATTCCTGTTCCTATGCTTGTATCACGCGGGGCATAAGGGGCTCATGAGGAATCGCGGACGCGCCGCCTGCAACATCCTGATTCAAGAAGGGAAAATGCTCCGAACGCGGCCCGGAGGCCGTCTCGCGCGTCTCCATGCTATACCCTGAAATGCACAGGAGACGCTTCCGACGATGCATATGCAGTTCCGCCCTGCCTCTCTTCTCGCCACCGTTCTCGTACTCACCTTCTCCGCACTGCGGGCGCAAGCCGCTCCCATTCACATTACCGCCGACCTGACCGACGCGCCGCGCAAGCTGTATCACGCGGAGATCGATATTCCGGTCAAGCCCGGCCCGGTGACGCTCATCACGCCGGAGTGGATTCCCGGCACGCACATGCCCGCGGGGCCAGCCTCGGCGATTACCGGTGTGGTCTTTACGGCCGGCGGCAAGACGCTGCCCTGGCGGCGCGATGATGTGAATCTCTACGAGTTCCACATTACGGTGCCGGAGGGCGCAACCAGCGTGCATGCGCATCTGGACTGTATTGTGACCGCGCGCGTCTCGCAGAAGCTAGCCGTGCTCGAGTGGGAGAAGCTACTGATGTATCCGGCCAATACGCCGGTGCGCGAGATTCCTATTCAGCCCGCGGTGAAGGTGCCCGCTGGCTGGGGCATTGGCACGGCGCTCACGCCGGAGGGCGCGGCTTCCTATCCTGTTCCTGCGGCCGGAACGACCACCGAATTTGCCGCCACCAACGTGGAGCAGCTTGAAGATTCGCCGCTGATCACCGGCGAATACTTCCATGAGTTTCCGCTGGCCCCAACGATCACACCGAAGCATTATCTCGACGTAGTCGCCGACTATCCGGAGGACGCGAATCTGCGCCCCGCGTTCCTAGCCGAGGTTGCGAATCTCGTCCGCGAAGCCGATGCGCTCTACGCCTCGCATCACTACCACGTCTACCACTTTCTGCTTACGCTTTCGGATGTCGCGGGCGGCGAGGGCCTGGAGCATGGGCAGTCCTCGGACAATGGCGTGGACGAGAAGGCATTCTCCGACGCGCGGCATCAGCTTCCCGACTCGGATTTGCTTTCGCATGAGTTCACACACTCGTGGAACGGTAAGTATCGACGGCCCGTGGGGCTCTACCAGCCGGACTTTGCCACGCCGCAGCAGGGCGCGATGCTGTGGGTGTACGAAGGCATGACGGAGTACCTGGGCAACGTGCTTGCAGCGCGCTCCGGGCTCAAGACGGACGCGGAGTACCGCGACATTCTGGCGACCACGGCGGCTGGTCTGGACTATACGCCGGGGAGGCTGTGGCGCCCGACGCTGGATACCGCTGTTGCAGCCAGCATCCTGCGCGGGGGCAATCGCGCCTGGGCCAACTGGCGCCGCGGCCAGGACTACTACTTTGAAGGCGAGATGCTGTGGCTTGACGCCGATACGCTCATCCGCAAGCTGACCGGCGACAAAAAATCCCTGGATGACTTTGAGAAAATCTTCCTCGGCAAGGGCGGCAACACGGGCCCGATGATTGTGCCCTACACCTTCGACGAGCTGGCCGCCGACCTGAACGAGGTTGTGCCCTACGATTGGGCGAAGTTCCTGCACGACCGCATCGACGAGATCAATCCGCATGTGGACGCGGCAGGCATCGAGCGCGGCGGCTACAGGCTTGTCTATCGCGACACGCCCACCGCAGGCGAGCGCATTGAGGAGAGCGAAGGCCGCCGCCGCGGCTCGCTCAACTGCTGGTACTCACTGGGCCTGCGCGTCGGTGGCGACGGGCGCATCAGCGACGTGCGCTGGAATGGCCCCGGAGACAAGGCGCAACTCGCTCCGGGCTACAGGATTCTTGCCGTCAACAGCCAAATCTTCTCGAGCGATGTGCTGAAGAAGGCGATTGATGCGGCCAAGGGAACCACGGAGCCGATCCACCTGATTGTGCAGGCGGATAATTTCGTTCACACGGCGGAGATCGACTACCACGATGGCGAGCGCTATCCCGCGCTGGAGCGCGTGGCGGGCACGCCGGACTATCTCGACGAGATCATCAAGCCGCTCACCAAGCCGGAGATTGTTCCGGAGAAGCCGAAACCGGCTGAGAAGGATAACGACTAGCACGGCTCGCGCCTGCGCGCGACCAACCTTTGTGCCTCAGGAGAGAAGTCTCAGCCCATGTTTCGACTCCATCGCTTCCCTGCTTTGAGCATTGCGCTCCTTCTAGTTGCCTGTGGCGTGCTCCGCGCGCAGCAGCCCGCCGGCGCGCCGGACGAGGACTTTGTCCGCTCGCATTACACCAAGTACGAGTTCCGCATTCCCATGCGCGACGGCAAGCACCTGTTCACCGCGGTCTATGTGCCCAAGGTATCGGCCTTCCCCAATGATCCGGGGCCATATCCCTTCCTGATGGACCGCACGCCCTACAGCGTGGGCCCCTACGGTGAGGACAAGTATCCGCACAGCCTGGGCCCTTCGAAGGAGTTTGAGAAGTCCGGCTACATCTTCGTCTACCAGGATGTGCGCGGGCGCTGGATGAGCGAAGGCACATTCGTGGAGATGCGTCCGCATATCGACGACAAGAAGTCGCCGCAGGATGTGGACGACGCCTCGGATACCCACGACACCATCGACTTTCTGCTGAAGCATGTGCCCAACAACAACGGCAAGGTGGGCATCTGGGGCATCTCGTATCCCGGCTTTTACACGTCGGCGTCGATCATCGATTCGCATCCGGCGCTGGTGGCCGCCAGCCCGCAGGCCCCGATGACCGACCTCTTCATGGGAGACGACGCCTATCACGGCGGTGCGTTCATGCTCGATGCGAACTTCGGCTTCTACGGACCGTTCTTCCACCCGCAGGAGAACCCCGAGCTGCCGCATCCCACGGTGCCTTTCGACTTCGGCACGCCGGACATGTACCGCTTCTATCTCGACGCAGGCAACATCGCGAACCTCGACAAGCTCTATCTCAAGGGCTCGAACTGGCTCTTCGTGGACCAGTTCAAGCACGACACCTACGATGCCTACTGGAAGGAGCGCGACCTCTCGCAGCACATGAAGAACGTGAAGTGCGCGGTGCTCGTGGTCGGCGGCTGGTATGACGCCGAGGACCTGAGCGGCCCCTACCGCACCTTCTACGCCATCAACAAATTCAATCCCGGCGCCACGACCACGCTGGTTGAAGGCCCATGGGTGCATGGTGGCTGGGCGCGCAGTGATGGCGACCATCTTGGCGATGTGCAGTTCGGCGCGAAGACCGGCGAGTACTTCCGCACCGAGGTGCAGTTTCCGTTCTTCGAGCATTACCTGAAAGGCAAGGGCGCAGCACAGCCCAAAGCCGTGGTCTTTGAGACGGGCACGAATGTGTGGCGACACTTTGACCAGTGGCCACCCAAGGCCGCCGCGCCGAAGATGCTCTACTTCCACGCCGACGGCAAGCTCAGCTTCGATCCGCCAACAGAAGAGAAGAGCGAAGACGAGTACGTGAGCGACCCGAACCACCCGGTGCCGTTCGTGGGCTACACCACGGACACGGTGCCGCAGCGCTACATGGTGGACGATCAGCGGTTCGCCAGCTACCGGCCCGATGTGCTTGTGTACGAGACCGATCCGCTGACCGAGGATGTGACCATTGCGGGCCCTATCTCACCAAAGCTGAAGGTGGCAAGCTCGGGCACGGACTCGGACTTCGATGTGAAGCTGATCGATGTGTATCCAGAAGACTATCCGGACCCCGAGGACACCTCGCACAACAACAAGCGCATTCTGGACGCGCCGCCGCTGCACATGGGCGGCTACGAGCAGATGGTGCGCGGTGAGCCCTTCCGCGCCAAGTTCCGCAAAAGCTGGGAGAAGCCGGAGCCTCTGACGCCGGGCAAGATGACGGATGTGGACTTCACCATGCCCGATCTCTTCCACACCTTCCGCAAGGGCCATCGCATCATGGTGCAGGTGCAGAGTTCGTGGTTCCCGCTCACAGACCGCAACCCGCAGACCTTCACCGACATTCCCTACGCCATGCCGGAGCAGTTCCAGAAGGCAACCGAGCAGGTTTTTCATCAGAAGGATGCCGCCTCAGGCGTGGAAGTGCTGGTGATGCCGCAGCCGTAGTTTTATCGAGGCTCCGCCGCAGCATCGTGCGCGGCGGCGGAACCTGCAGTCAACGCGGGCAGCAGCACGGCCATGACCACAAGCGCCGCCGGCAGCACCAGAATGCCTATGCGCAGGTTGCCTGCTGTGGATGAGATCCATCCCGCAAGCCAGGGCAGCACGGAGCCGCCACAGCCAGCCATCGCAAGCACCCAGCGTGAATCCAGCGTGCGCCGGGTGCGCGCAAAAAAGCCCGCGATGACCAGCGGATAGATGGGCGCAAGCGCGATGCCGAGCACGATCATCGCAACGCCGCGCTCCCGCGCAGTAGGAACCGCAGCCAGGGCGACGGCCGCGGCCAGCGCGGCCACAACCGCGATGGCGAGAATGCGCGACGCGCGGATACGCAGTAACAGAAATGACGCAACGCCGCGCGAAGCGAGAAAGCCGGCCCAGTAGAGCGCGCTGGAGGCCACGGCCAGCACGATGCCCGTACCGTTGGTGCGCTGCGCGTATGTGGCGAGCCATGCGGCGGCAGTGTTTTCCATGCCCACCTGCAGAAATGCCGCCAGCGCAAACAGCACGATGAGCTTCACCGCAGCCGCACGTCCCGTTGCGTCTCTCTTCGGATCCGGCTCGGTAATTTCGCGCAACCCGAGGGCGCAGGCAACCGCTGCCGCCGTTGCGGCGCACGCCAGCACAAGGTACACCGTGCGGTAGCTATGCGCGGCCAGCACCCGCGCAGCCAGCAGCGGAGCGGCCAGCGCGCCGATGCTCCATGTGAAGTTGAGAAACGAGATCATGGGCGCGCAACGCTCGCCAAACACGCGGCCCACATAGAGGCTGCCGCCGGACATGGGTATGCCAACGCTCACACCCAGCAGCAGGAACAGCGGACCAAGCAGCGGCCTGCCCGCAAAGGCGAGAGCCAGACAGCAGACGGCCATCAACGCAAAGCCAAGCGCCGTTGTGCGCACGTAGCGGTGGCGGAAAAAGAACGGCCCCGTCGATGTGCCCGCGAAGTAGAGCAGGAAGAGCAGGCCCGCATCGCTGTCCGAGAGATGAAAGGCGGGCGCGAGCGCGGGCAACAGCGCGCCGCCCACGGCCTGCAGCACTCCGGTGAGCGCAAAGGCCGGATGCAGAATGAGGTACGTGCGCAGATTGGAGCGTGCACCGGGAGACTGCGCCACAGCATCAGCCCCGGCGAGCGCGGGCACGCTTCGGGTTCGGCGGACAGGTCGACTCGCGAATCACCAGCTCGGGGTGGATCGGCACGATGTCCGGGAAAGTTGCCTGGCCGCGAATGCGCTGCAGCAGGATGCGCGCGGCCGCGGAGCCCATCTGCGTGAGCGGCTGACGAATGGTGGTGAGGCTCGGGTTGTGGAAGGCCGCGCTCTCGATGTCGTCGAAGCCCACCACCGAAACATCGTCCGGCACGCGGAGGCCGTGATTCATGAGCGCGCGAATGGCGCCGATGGCCGAGACATCGTTGTAACAGACGATGGCCGTAAAGTCGCCGCCCCGCTGGATGATTTCATTAGCGGGCTCGAAGCCCAGCTCCGGCGTGGAGACGCGCAGCTTGAGCTCGACGGTCAGCTCCGGTGGCACCTGCAGCTTAAGCTCGCGCGCCACGGTCATCAGGCAGCGCCAGCGGTCGTCGGCATCGGAGCTGTGGCTGCCGCCGCGCATAAAGGCAATTCTGCGATGGCCAAGCTGGTAGAGATGCCGCAGGGCCAGCTCCGCCGCGCGGCGCTGATCGAGGACAACGTTGGTGACGCCCTCGATCTTGCGGTGGCCTGCGATGGCGACGACAGGCAGGTTCAGGCTCTTTTCGAGGATGGTATCGATGAGGATGAAACCCTCCACCGAGCGGTCCATGAGCAGGCGCGGATATTCCTCGATGAGGTCGGGCTTGCGCCGGTGGCTCACGGTCAAATAGAAGTAGCCCTCTTCGAGCAGCAACTCCTCGACGCCGGTGAGCACCTCTGTCGCGTAGTTGTCGCTCAGCTCCGGCACCAGCACGCCCACAGTGTAGGACTGCCGCTTGCGCAGCGAGCGCGCATAGAAGCTGGGGCGGTAATCGAACTTGGCAGCCGCCGCGATGACGCGATCGCGCGTCTCCTGAGGAATGGAGCGGACACCGGGCGCATTATTGAGCACCAGCGAAATGGTGGCGGGAGAGAGATTCAGGTATTCGCCCAGCGTGCGCAGGCTGATGGGCTGAGCGGGCCCGAGCCCCTTGCCAGAACCCGTCGCGGGCCCTGTGCCTATCCTTGACCGCTTGACCATGCACTCCTTTTGTACCACCCCGTGCGGAGAGCTGGCCGTGGCGGGCCTCATGCGGAGCTGGGCTTGACGTACACTAGAATCAACGCGCAGTGCACGCCTGGCCCCCGCAGGCCGGGCAGCACTCTTGCCCTGCGGAGAGGTGGCCGAGCGGTTTAAGGCAGCGGTCTTGAAAACCGCCGAGCCCTTGCGGGTTCCGTGAGTTCGAATCTCACCCTCTCCGCCAGCTCTCGCATCTGCCCGAGAAAAGCTTTTACTGCCGCTTGGCGTAGAGGACGACATTCGGCCCGGTGGCGGCGAGGCTGAGCCAGTCGTACTTTTCCAGTTCGCCGCGCCCCGGCCCCTCGTAGCCGACAAAATAGTTCCCGCTGACGGATCTCAGGTTCTCCAGCACAGTGCGGAGAATGGTGGCATCGAACGGGTTGTAGAAGAACACGAACAAGTCCTGGTCGGGAAACCTGAACTCGGTTGCATCGCTGCAGCTAATCTCAAACCTTGAATCCGGAACATTGCACTTGTGCAGGTTGCTGCGGGCAATCCGGCAAAGCCGGGCCGAATACTCGACACCGACCAGGCGGGGAAATTCATACCGCGACGCCACCAGCATCGCCCTGCCTTTTCCGCAGCCGATATCGACGAACCAGTAGTCCTTCGTATCGATTTTCGATGTATCGATGAGCCACCGGCATGAGACCGGATTGCAGCCCTGGTACCGGCCCCCGTGGGCGTAGTTTTTCGCCGCCGGGTTGGTAAGCCAGACCATGCGGTCTGTCTCCACACCGAATTCCTCATCGAAGGTGGAGGGGTGCGGGCGCAATTCAGGAAGACCCCGGCGAGGGATTTCAGCAATGCGGCGCGCTGTGCGGTCGAGCATGTGGAGCAGCGTGTTGAACATTCCTCTCCTCTATGTCTGCCCTTCTTCCTCGACAGATTGTCTTTTCTTCGCCGGCATGCGGCGCATTCAAGCAGTCAGCCCGGCAACCGCCGACTGGCGAGCTTATGCCTATCACGTCTCGGAGACGTTCCTTTTCAGCTTTCTTTCACTTTCTTTTTTCATACGAGGTAAAAACCAATCGCAAAAGGTATCGCAATCCAATCCCGATTCAACCCGGAACTTCGATCCATTCCGAGCCGGCATACAAAAGTATTTCTAGGGTGCGGCCCGCCCAGTATTCCATGGCAAATTTGCGCCGGGCAAATCAAATTCCGTCAATTCTCTCCCTCGTAATGGATACATGGTTACGAAGAACCGCGGCGGAAGACCTAATTTAGAAAATGCGAAGACTTCTGTGAGACACCAACAGCGCCGAAACGTTATCCCGAAGAGACGATTCTGATCCGCACATCGGCAGTAAACCATTGGCCGCACTGAGCCTAGACCCTGCTCCAAGTCCTGGACCTCCCCTTGCGGCAGTCCGCCTTTTGCGGCGGACGCACTCGACTATTTGCCGCTCTTTCCCGTCCTATATAAGGTAGGCTTGTCTGTGCGTATGCGGTGGGCATAACGGAGGTTTTCGGCCAGTGCCGGAGGCTTCCGGGCAACCTGATCACGCTCCTTGTCCCGCAGCAAGTTCTGCACCTGTTCCAGGCCTTCCGGCATTCTCCGGCATGGCCGGGAAACGCCACGCAACACAAATTCTGAGACTTTTACGCGAGACCCAATGGATCACTCATTGTCTGCTTCGCAAGCTTCTTCTGCAGGCTCTCACACTCCAGACTCCCAGGAACCAGTACGGCACCGCCGTCACCTGTGGGTATGGGTGGTTGTCCTGCTTCTGTTCGGCCTGCTTTTCTACTGGGTCATCTCGCAGCACAACAAGAGCCAGGCGGCTGCCAGAGGCGGCGGCCGTCACATGGCGTTCGGCACGGTGCCAGTGACCATGGCCACCGCGCGGAAGGGCTCGATCAACGTATACCTCGACGCGATCGGCACGGTCACGCCGGTCTATACGGCGAACATCAGCCCGCAGGTCACGGGCGTGATCACCGCGGTGCACTACCGCGAAGGGCAGAATGTGCGCCAGGGTGATCCGCTCATCGACATTGATCCCCGTCCCTATGCCGCGCAACTGGCGCAGGCCCAGGGCATTCTGGAGCGCGACCAGAACCTGCTGGCGCAGGCCCAGATGGACCTCGATCGCTACAGGCAGGCGTGGTCGAAGAACGCGATTCCCCGCCAGACCCTTGAAGATCAGGAAAAGCTCGTGCTGCAGGACCAGGGTACGGTCAAGAACGACGAGGGCACTGTCGAGTACGACAAGATTCAGGTTGGCTACTGCCACATCACCGCACCCATCAGCGGGCGCGTGGGCCTGCGCCTGGTCGACCCCGGCAACCTGGTCACAGCCAACTCTTCCGCCACGCTGGCGGTCATCACGCAGATGCAGCCCATTACCGTGATCTTCACGCTAAGCGAAGACAGCCTGCCCGTGGTGCTGAAGCAGACGCATGGCGGCAAAACCCTTGAGGTGAAGGCCTACGACCGAACCCAGGAGACGCTGCTGGCCACCGGCAGGCTCTCCACCATCGACAACCAGATCGACACCACCTCCGGCACGGTCAAGCTGCGCGCGGCGTTCGACAACCGCAACGGCATGCTCTTTCCCAACCAGTTTGTGAATACGCGCATGCTGGTGAGCACGCTTGACAACCAGACGCTGGTTCCCTCCTCGGCCATCCAGCACAATGGCAGCAAGGACTTCGTTTACCTGATCCAGAACGGCAAGGCCGTGATGCGCACCGTAAAATCCGGCAACAGCGACAACGGTGATACGGCGGTGGAGGGGCTGAACCCCGGCGATGTGGTCGCAGACAGCAGCTTTGAGAAGCTGCAGAACGGCTCGCAGGTTACGCAGTCCAAGGCCAAGCTGCCCGCCAGCTTCGGCACGGCGGAGACCACCGCGCCATGAACCCATCCCGGGTCTTTATTCTGCGGCCCGTTGCGACCGCGCTGCTGATGGCAGCCATCATGCTTGTGGGTATCGTGGCCTACTTCCAGTTGCCGATTTCGGCGCTGCCGGAGGTCGACTACCCCACCATCCAGGTGCTCACGTTCTATCCCGGCGCGAGCCCGGACGTGATGGCCACCACGGTCACGGCCCCCCTGGAGCGGCAGTTCGGCCAGATGCAGGGCCTGAACCAGATGACCTCGACCAGCTCAGGGGGAGTCTCGGTCATCGTGCTGCAGTTTAGCCTCTCGCTGGGCCTCGACGTGGCCGAAGAAGAGGTGCAGTCGGCCATCAATGGCGGGCAGAGTTTTCTCCCCGCCGACCTGCCCACGCCACCGGTCTACAACAAGACCAATCCCGCCGATGCGCCGGTGCTTACCCTGGCCATCTGGTCGAATACCATGCCGCTTTCGCAGGTGGAGGATCTGGTCGATACCCGCCTTGCGCCGCGGCTCTCGCAGTTGGCCGGCGTGGGCCTGGTCAGCATCAGTGGCGGGCAGAAACCGGCGGTGCGCATCCAGGTAAACCCGGTGCAGCTCTCCTCCTATGGCCTGAACCTGGAGGATGTGCGCACGGCACTTACCGAGGCCAGTGTGAACTCCGCCAAGGGCAACTTTGACGGGCCGCGCCAGGACTACCAGATCGATTCCAACGACCAACTCACCAGCGCCGACCAGTACCGCAACGTCGTCATCGCCTACAGCAACGGCTCGCCGGTCTTCGTGAAAAACGTGGCGAACGTGGTGAATGGTGTGGAGAATACCCGCCAGGCCGCATGGGTCAACCAGACGCCCGCGGTCATCCTCAACATCCAGCGCCAGCCCGGCGCCAATACCATCACCGTCGTCAAGCGCATCCGCGCCATTCTGCCGCAGCTTGAAGCCAATCTGCCTGCTTCCATGCAGGTGCAGACCATGACCGACATGACCACCAGCATTCAGGCCTCGGTCAACGATGTGGAGTTCGAACTGATGCTTACCATCGCGCTGGTCGTGATGGTCATCTTTCTGTTCCTGCGCAGCCTGCGCGCCACTGTTATCCCCTTCGTGGCCGTGCCGCTTTCCCTGGTCGGCACCTTCGGGGCCATGTATCTGCTAGGCTACAGCCTCGACAATCTCTCGCTGATGGCGCTCACTATCTCCACGGGCTTTGTGGTCGATGACGCCATCGTGATGATCGAAAACATCGCGCGCTATCTCGAAGAGGGCATGCCTCCGCTTGAAGCCGCGCTGAAGGGCGCGGGGCAGATCGGCTTCACCATCGTCTCGCTCACGGTTTCGCTCATTGCCGTGCTCATTCCGCTGCTCTTCATGGGCGATGTGGTGGGCCGGCTCTTTCGCGAGTTCGCGGTGACTCTGGCCGTCACGATCGTCATTTCGGCCGTGGTCTCGCTCACGCTCACGCCCATGATGTGTGCGCGTATTCTGCGCCACACGCCGGAGGAGCAGCAATCGCGCTTCTACCACGCCTCCGAGCGCGTCTTCCAGCGCATGATCGACTTCTATGGCCGCACGCTACAGGTGGTGCTGCGCTTCCAGACGCTGACGCTGCTGGTGGCCCTGGCTACGCTGGTCGTTACCGTAGTCCTCTACATCTACATTCCCAAGGGCTTCTTCCCGGTGCAGGACACCGGCGTGATCCAGGGCATCTCGCAGGCATCCCAGTCCATCTCCTACCAGGACATGGCGAACCGCCAGCAGGCCCTGGCCCGCGTCATCCTGCAGGATCCCGCCGTGGAGAGCCTGACCTCGTTCATCGGCGCGGACGGCATCAACACCACGATGAACAGCGGCCGCATCTCCATCAACCTGAAGCCGCTCGACCAGCGCCATATCAGCGCAGCCGACGTGATCCGCCGCCTGCAAAACAGCCTGCAGCAGGTCTCGGGCATTCACCTCTACATGCAGCCGGTGCAGGACATCACTGTGGACGACCGCGTGAGCCGCACCCAGTACCAGTACACGCTCGAAGACCCGGACAGCGACGAGCTGAACACGCAGACCAGCAAATTTGTGGCTGAGCTCAAGAAGCTGCCCGAGCTGGAAGATGTGGCCACCGATCAGCAGATGGGCGCGCGCGCCATCTCGCTGGAAATCGACCGCGTCACCGCGTCGCGGCTGGGCATTGCGCCAACGACGATCGACAACACGCTCTACGACGCCTTCGGCCAGCGCCAGATCAACACCCTCTACACCCAGCTCAACCAGTATCACGTGGTATTGGAGACGCAGCCCCAGTGGCAGCGCAATCCCTCCAAGCTGAGCGACATCTACATCCAGTCGAATGCCTCGTCGGGCGCAACCGGCGCAGGCGCCTCTACGACGTTTTCCTCGTCGGCGTCGGCTTCCGCCGGCTCCAACGCGTTGACCACTTCGGTGCGCTACACGCCGTCTTCGGGTGTCCTTACCGCCCCCGCGCGCGTGTTGAGCAGCACCGCGCCAACCAGCAACACGGCCACCTCATCGGCCGGTGCGAAAGCCATTCCGTTGAGCGCCTTCACCAAAGCCACGCCGACTACGGAAGCGCTCTCCATCAACCACCAGGGCCAGTTCCCCTCGGTCACGGTCTCGTTCAACCTGGCGCCGCACGCCTCGCTGGGCACGGCCATCAGCGACATCGACAGCATCGCGAAGCAGATGCATTTCCCTGCCAGCCTGCAGTCGGACTTCCAGGGCACCGCGGCCTCGTTCAAGAACTCGCTCTCGAACGAGGCTCTCCTCATCCTCGCCGCGATCGTCACGGTTTACATCGTGCTGGGCGTGCTCTACGAGAGCTTCATCCACCCCATCACGATTCTCTCCACGCTGCCCTCGGCCGGCGTGGGCGCGCTGCTGGCGCTGATTCTCTTCCGCGAGGATCTCTCCGTCGTCGCCATTATCGGCATTATTTTGCTGATCGGCATCGTGAAGAAGAACGGCATTCTGATCGTCGACTTTGCGCTCGAAGCCGAGCGCGAGCAAGGCAAATCGGCCACCGAAGCCATCTACGAGGCCAGCCTGCTGCGCTTTCGGCCCATCATGATGACGACCATGGCCGCGCTGCTGGGCGGCGTGCCGCTGGCGCTCGGCACCGGCCTCGGCTCGGAGCTGCGCCGTCCCCTCGGCATCGCCATGGTGGGCGGCTTGCTGCTGAGCCAGGCGCTTACGCTCTACACCACGCCGGTCATCTATATCTTCTTTGACCGCCTCGGCCAGCGCATCACCGGGCGCAGACCCTCGCACATCGCGCCCCGCAACCAGACCCCCGGAGCCGAGCCGGCATGAGCCTCTCGTCTCCCTTCATCAAGCGGCCGATCGGCACCACGCTGCTCACCATCGCCCTGGTAATCGCAGGGGCCATCGCGTTCACGGTGCTGCCAGTTTCGCCGCTGCCGCAGGTAGATTTTCCCACCATCAGCGTCTCGGCCAGCCTGCCCGGCGCCAGCGCGCAGATCATGGCCGCCTCCGTGGCCACGCCTCTCGAACGGCAGTTCAGCCATATTGCCGGCGTCACGGAGATGACCTCGTCCAGCTCGCTCGGCAGCACCGGCATCACACTGCAGTTCGATCTGAACCGCAACATCGACGGCGCGGCCCGCGATGTGCAGGCAGCAATCAATGCGGCGCGTACCTATCTGCCTGCCAACCTGCCTTCAAATCCCTCCTACCGCAAGGTGAACCCGGCCGATGCGCCAATCATGATTCTCGGCCTCACCTCCGACAAGTACGGCATCACCAAGATCTACGACCTTGCCTCCACCGTGCTGGCGCAGAAAATCTCGCAGATCGAGGGCGTGGGCCAGGTCTTTGCCGGCGGCGGCGCAACGCCTTCGGTGCGCGTCGAGGTGGACCCCAAGAAGCTCGAAAGTTACGGCCTGACCCTGGGCAGCGTGCAATCGGTGCTCAGCCTGCAGAACGCGCACGAGCCGCGGGGACAATTCTCCGACAGCGGCGTCACCACCGACATCCTCACCAACGACCAGATCTCGCACGCCGATCAATACAGGCCGCTCATCATCGGTTACCACAACGGCGCGGCCGTGCGCCTCTCCGACGTTGCCGATGTGGTCGACTCCACCCAGGACCTGCGCACCGCCGGCTACATGGACGGCACCCGCGCCGTCTTCATGATCATCTTCCGCCAGCCCGGCGCGAACATCATCGAGACTGTGGACCGCATCGACGCCCAGATGACCTTCCTGGAAGCGGTGCTGCCTAAGGGCATCAAGCTTACCAAGGTCTTTGACCGCACCACCACTATCCGCGCCTCCGTGCACGACGTGGAGCGCACGCTGATCGGCTCGGTCATCCTGGTGGTGCTGGTGGTCTTCGTCTTCCTGCGCAGCCCGCGGGCCACGCTCATTCCCACGGTCGCTGTTCCGGCCTCGCTGGTGGGCACCTTCGCGGCGATGTACCTGTTCGGCTACAGCCTCGACAACCTCTCGCTGATGGCCCTCACCATCGCCACCGGCTTTGTGGTGGATGACGCCATTGTGGTGATGGAGAACATCACGCGCCACATCGAGTCGGGCATGCCCGTGTACGAAGCGGCCCTCAAGGGCGCCAAGGAGATCGGCTTCACGGTCTTCTCCATCAGCATGTCGCTGATTGCCGTCTTTATCCCCATTCTGATGATGGGCGGCATCGTCGGACGGCTCTTCCGCGAGTTCGCCGTCACGCTCTCGACGGCCATCATCGTCTCCATGGTCATCTCGCTCACCACCACGCCCATGATGTGCGCTCACCTGCTGAAGGCGCATAAGGAAGGTGAGCAGCACAACAGGTTCTACCGCCTGAGCGAGCGGCTCTTCAATGGCCTGATGTCCGTCTACCGCCACTCGCTCTCGTGGGTACTGGACAACCCGGTGCTCACGCTCATCGTCCTGGGCCTCACCATCGCGCTCAATTTCGTGGTCATCGTGCGCATTCCCAAGGGCTTCTTCCCCACGCAGGACACGGGCTCCATCATCGGCGGAGTGCAGGGGCCGCAGGACGCCTCGTTCCCCTTCATGAACTATTCGCTGAAGCAACTGGTCAGCGTCATCAAGGCGGACCCTGCGGTGGCCCATGTGAACGGCTACACCGGCGGCAGGGGTTCGAGCAACGGCGGCTTCATCTACGTCGCTCTCAAGCCGCTTGGCAAGGAGCGCAAGATCTCTGCCATGGACGTAATCAACCGCATCCGGCCCAAGCTCAACCGGCTTCCCGTGGCCTCTGCCTTTCTGCAGCCCGGCCAGGACCTGCGCATCGGCGGCCGCTCCAGCTCCGCGCTCTACCAGTACACGATCCAGGCCGACAATGTGGACGACCTGTTCAAGTGGGGACCGGTCCTGCTCGAGAACATGAAGAAGCTACCCGGCCTGCTGGATGTGAATACGGATCAGCAGAACGGCGGGCTGCGGGAAGTGCTCACCTACGACCGCACCACGGCTGCGCGCCTGGGCCAGACCTCGCAGTCGCTGGACCGTGCGCTTTACAGCGCCTTTGGCCAGTCGCAGGTCTCGGTGATCTATACGCAACTTAACCAGTACTACGTGGTGATGGAAGTTGCGCCGCAGTACTGGCAGAACCCCTCACAGCTCAACAACATTTATTTCAAGTCCACGACGAATGCGAATGCCGCCGGGCTCAACACGGTTTCACCGCTGCTGGGCCTGATGAAGGCCGAACCCGGCACCACGCCGCTGCAGGTGAACCACACCGGGCTCTTCCCCTCGGTCACGGTCTCGTTCAACACGGCCAGCGGCATGTCGCTGAGCGACGCGACGGTCGAGATTCAGCGCATGGAAGCCAACCTCGGCATGCCCTCCACAATTCATGGCTTCTTTGCCGGCACCGCCCAGGCTTACCAGGACTCGCTGGCCAGCGAGCGGTATCTCGTCATCACCGCGCTGCTGGCGGTCTACATCGTGCTCGGCATTCTCTATGAGAGCCTGATACACCCGCTGACCATCATCTCCACGCTGCCATCTGCCAGCGTCGGTGCCATGCTCGCGCTCATGCTCTTCCACATCGATTTGAACGTCATTTCGATCATCGGCATCATCCTGCTCATCGGCATCGTGAAGAAGAATGCCATCATGATGATCGACTTTGCGCTGATGGCCGAACGCCAGTACGGCAAGAGCACCCATGATGCCATCTTCGAGGCCTGCATCCTGCGCTTCCGGCCGATTCTGATGACCACCATGGCGGCGATCTTCGGCGCGCTGCCCCTGGCCTTCGGCACCGGCACCGGCTCGGAGCTGCGCCAGCCATTGGGCATCACCATTGTGGGCGGCCTCCTGCTCAGCCAGTTGCTTACCCTGTACACCACGCCGGTTGTTTACCTGACCATGGACCGCCTGCGCCTCTGGGCGCTGGGTCATCCCGATGCGCCAGTGAATCCCGAGGCCGCGGGCGCCGCGTCCTGAGAACGAGAGAGTATCGCCATGCCTGAACGCAATCAACGTCTCCCCTTCACCACGCTGGCCTGCACCGCGGTCCTGCTGGCCCTGCTCTCCGGCTGCCGTGTCGGCCCGCGCTACACCGCGCCCGCGCCGCCGGCGGTTACCGCGCCCAACTACAAGGAGTCGACCGTCAACTTCAAGGACGCCGATGGCTGGAAGGTCGCCAGTCCGCAGGACGCCATGCTGCGCGGCAACTGGTGGGATATCTTCAACGAGCCCGAGCTGAACTCTCTCGAAGAACAGCTCAATATCAACAACCAGAACATCCGCGTTTCATTTGAGAACTACATGGCCGCGCGCGCCACGGTGGCTGAGGCCCGTTCGCAGTTCTGGCCCACCATCACCTTCAACCCGGCCTTCAACCGCTCCCACTCCTCCGGCAACCTGAGCAACTCCTCGCAAGCCAATCCGGGCAAAACCTCCACGCTCTGGACTCTCCCTGTCGACGTGAGCTGGACGCCGGACTTCTTCGGCAAGATTCGCAACGAGGTGCGCGAGGCCCAGTTCAGCGCGCAGGCCAGCGCCGCCGACCTGCAGCTTGAAAAGCTCACCGAGCAGGCCAGCCTGGCCCAGTACTACTTCGAGATTCGCGGCCAGGACATGCTGCAATCCATCCTGAACGAGACCGTCGACGCCGACCAGAAGGCGCTTGACGCCGCGCAGGGCGCCTACGACGCAGGCACTGGTGATTACATCTCGGTGGTGGAAGCGCGTTCCACGCTGCAATCGGCCAAGTCCTCGGCCGTCAACGTGGGTCTGGCCCGCGCGCAATACGAGCACGCCATCGCGCTGCTGTTGGGCAAGGTGGCCACCGACTTCTCGATCCCCGTCCGGCCCATGACGTATACGCCGCCCCCCATTCCCACGGGTGTACCCTCGCAGCTCGCCGAGCGCCGCCCGGACGTGGCCGCCGCCGAGCGCACACTGGCCGCCGCCAACGCCACCATTGGCATCGGCTACGGCGCATTCTTTCCGCAGGTCACCATCTCGGCCAGCGGAGGCCTGGAGAGCTCGACCTTCAAGCATCTCTTCGACTGGCCCAGCCGTGTCTGGTCCATCGGCCCCTCCACGGCGGAGACCGTCTTCGACGGCGGCCTCTACCGTGCCGAGCTGCACCAGTACGAGGCGCAGTACAACGCCGACCTGGCCACCTACCGGCAGACCGTGCTCACCTCCTTTCAGCAGGTAGAGGATGCGCTCGCCGCCACACGCATCTACTCACAGCAGATTCTGCGCCAGCAGGACGCCGTCAAGTCCTCGCAGGAGTTCCTCGATCTCGAGACGCAGCGCTACAACTCCGGCGTCGATCCTTATGTGGATGTCGTGACGGCGCAGACCACACTGCTGAGCAGCCGCGTCACCCTCAATACGCTTGAGGTGGAACAGATGCTTTCCGCGGTGCAGCTCATCCAGGCCCTCGGCGGCGGCTGGGATCACGGCCAGCTTCCAACTCCGCAGCAGGCCGGAGCCAAGACGCCCAACTCCGCATACACCATGCAGAAGCAATAGGCCCGCCGGCGCGCAGTCTCCCATCATGGAACTGCGCGCGCTGCACAGGAATTCATCGTCTCTTAGTCCGCATCGTGGTGCGGCGCCGCTGCGCGGAGTGTTACTCTTCTATTCAGCGGAACAGGTTGCGGTTGTTCCCGATACACTCGGCAGGTTCTTCTGGCTCCGCCG
>DASZRQ010000056.1:0-16386 GCA_035549115.1 Occallatibacter sp.
TGCACGCGCTCCTGCAGAATGCCGCCGGGATACAGGGCGCGGACGATGCTGCCGGCGTGGCGCTTGAGCGACTCCTCGCGCTGGAGCTGAAAGTTGGCGGCCAGGCGGCGCAGCCGGTTCATCTGGTAGCGCATCTTGCGCGCGGCGGTTTCGCCGGAGCGGCCCAGGCCCTCGTCGAGCGTGTGCATCCAGCCGAGCAGAGGGGTCAGCTCCGCATCCAGCGCATTGCCTGCGGCGGCCAGCCTGGTTTTGCCTTCGACCGGCATGGCCCGCGCGGCAAGAAGCTGCGCCAGCGAGTCCTCGTTCTCTTGAAACACGCGGTCCAGCGTGAGTTCGTGCGTGCGCAGCAGCTCGCCGATGGCGGGCTCGACCAGCGTGGCGGAAAAGCGCGGCTCGGCCGGCGTCATGCGGCCCAGGATGCGCTCGAAGAGCACCGCCGACTGCGCGAAATAGGCGATCTCCGCCGGGCCGCCGATGGTGAGCGACGTGCCGAAGAGAAAGTCCTGAAACACGGGACGCAGCAGGGCCGAGGGCGAGATGCGCTCCGGCTCCGCGGCCAGCACGCCGAGCAGATCGCTGGTGGTGTAGCGCTCGCGGCCCGCCTGCCACAGGGCCGCAGGTTCGGCGGCGCTGGGCGGCTGGCGCTTGAGCGCGACGCGCGCGCCGGTGCGCGGATCGATGAGGAACAGCAGGCTGGACTGCGCGGCCACGGCCACCTGCGCGTGATAACCCGCGGCAGCCAGAGCGCGGTCGCGCTCTTCGAGAGCTGCGTGCAGTTCGTCGGCCTGCTCCAGTGCGGCCTTGAGCACAGGCGCGCCCAGGCGATGGGCCTCGGAACCCGAGGCGTCAAAGACCAGCAGACCCTGCGCAGCAAAAACCTTCGCGTAGAACTCGGCAAAGGCCTGGGCAAAGGTACGGCCCGGTTTGTAGGCCGCAGCCAGGGCCTCCATCGCATCGGAGTAGCCGATCAGCTCCCACGCCTGCTCCAGCAGCGGAGCTATCGTGTCGTCCATCGGCACGCCGCCCACCGGCACAGGCGCGGCGGGAGCTTTCTCGTAGACGAGCTTCTTCAGCTCGCGGCGCGAGGGGAAGGTGACATGGTTGATCTCGGGAAAGTCATGGTCCTCGGTGGCGAGCCAGAAGACGGCAACATGCGGTTTGCCTGCCGCCGTGGCCTGCCGCGCGCGGGCCAGCGCCGTGGCTGCCTTGAGCGGCGTAAACAGCGGGCCGCCGAAGAGGCCCACCTGCTGGCCGGTGACCACGATCCCCGCGCCGGAGCGGAGAGATTCGATGGCCGGTGCGCCGGGATTCTGCTCGGCGAGCAGATCGACGATATGCGGCCAGTGCGCGGGCAGGGCCGGACGCTGCTGCCAGGCCGCGTCAAAGGGGCGGAAACCGTAAAAGGGCCGCACGCCGGGAGCATCTGCGCAGAACTCGGCGAAGAGCCGGCTGAGGCCGGGAGCCACGAGAGCAGGATGACAGTCGGCGATCGACAACGCGCTCACTTCCGATGGAGAGGATCAGCTTCGAGCCCCGCCTTCGAGTACGTCGAGGGAGACTCGCGGGGATGCGGCTCTGTTAAGGATGCCACGGCAGGCCACGCGGATGCACAACCCCGCGTGGCTTATCCTGATCTTTCACCGACTTCCCCGCTGAAGGAGACCGCCCGTAATGCCCAGCAAAGCCAAAGATGCCAAGCCCAAAAAGCTGAAGCCCGGCAAGAGCAAGCCCCAGGCCGCCGGGGTCGCAAAGCTGCTCAGCTCCGAAGTGGTCTTCGAGTGCCCGCTGTTCAAGGTGCGCTACGACACGCTGGTCGAGCCCAGCGGCAAGCAGGTCAAGCGCAACGTGATCCGGCACAACGGCAGCGTGGTGATTCTGGCGGTGGACAACGCGAAGAGCAGGAAAGACCCGTGGATCGTGATCGAGCGGCAGTACCGCCACGCGGCCAACCAATACCTCTGGGAGCTGCCCGCAGGCAAGCTGGAGCCCGGCGAAGAGGCCGTGGAAGGGGCAAAGCGCGAGCTGGAGGAAGAGACCGGCTACCGCGCCAAGAAATGGAAGCCCCTGGTGGAGTACTTCGCCAGCCCCGGCTTTCTGGGCGAGTCGATGAAGGTGTTTCTGGCCGAGGGGCTGATCGCGGGCGACGCGCACCCGGAGGCCGACGAGCAGATCGAGTTCCGGCTGGTGAAGCTCTCCGACATTCTGAAGATGATCGACAAGGGCGCGATTCTGGATGGCAAGACGCTGACCACCGCGCTGCTGTATGCGCGGATGCTGGGCGCGAAGAAGGGCAAGAAGAAGTAGCCGCAGGCGCGAGGGAAAGACCGTTGGCCCATTGCCCGATGAAATTCCGGTATGTGCGCGGCCGCCTCTCCGCCGCTCCGCGCATTCTCGACATCGGCTGCGGCAACCACTCGCCGACCCTGACAAAGCGCTGGTTCCCGGACTGCTTTTACGCGGGCGCGGACATCCAGCAGTACAACAACTCCGAGGCCGACCTGGCGGCGATGGATGCGTTCTATCCCGTGGGCGCGGACGGCTCGGGCTACGACGCAATCCCCGGCAACAGCTTTGACCTGGTGCTGCTGCATCATGTGGCCGAGCACATGGCGGACCCCGCGCCGATTGTGGCGGCGCTGTGCACCAAGCTCAAGCCCGGCGGCCTGATCTGGATCGCCTTCCCTTCCCTGCGCAGCCTGAGCCTGCCCCACTCCTGCGACGAGACCCTGAACTTCTGCGATGATCCCACTCACATCCGGGTGCCCGATGTGCGCGAGATGGCGAACATCCTTCTCGCCAGCGGCGTAAGCGTCCTTCACGCGGGGCGGTCGCGCGAGGGATTCCTGACCACGCTGGGCGACATCGTCAAGCTCGGCAAGCGCTTGGTGCGCCGTTTTGTTACCGGGCGTTTCTCGGGCCGCGGCCTGTGGTACATCCTGGGCTTCGAGGATCACGTTCTCGGCCTGCGCCGGTGATTTTTCGCGGCTGCTCCCAGTGGCTTTGAGCGCGGTAGAACCTAGCAAAATCAGGGACTTTCCCGATGCGCCATCTCCCTTTTGGCCCCATTCATCTCACTTTATGAGTTCATTTGCTTTCCCTTCGATCAACCTTTCGCGATCTTCCTTCGTCATACCCTACAGCGGCTCCTGTTGCGGTCCACGTGTGCGCCGCCCCCAATTCAAATCGCAAGAAAGGCAAGCCTGTGGCTCAGTACAAAGGCAAGGTGAAGTGGTTTAACAACGCCAAGGGCTACGGATTCATCGGGCGCGAGGACGGCCCCGATGTGTTCGTGCATTACTCAGCCATCCAACTGGATGGGTACAAGACTCTGAAAGAGGGCGACGACGTCGAGTTCGACATCGTGCAGGGCCAGAAAGGCCCGCAGGCAGACGCTGTCATGCGTTTGCGCGACGCCGCCCATAACGCAGCCTGACCGGCGATCCCCTCCGGGGCGCGCCGGCGCGTGCCTCGCAGATCGTGCGATTCGTGTGCGCCCTCGCGAGAACAGAAGCATCGTGTGCGGCGGCGCGAGTTTTGTGTCCGCTGCCTGCCTGTTCGTCACACCCCGCGCCTTCCTGCACATTTCCCCGCCTTTCGTAGATACTGATCGCGGCGAATCTTTCGTCGCGGAGAGCCGCTTTTGGACAACCCCACCATGGCCCGCCTGCTGGCCGAGACCGCCGATCTGATGGAGATCGACGGCGCCGACAGCTTTCGCATCCGCAGCTATCGCCGCGCCGCGGAGGCCGTGGAGCAGACCACCGCCGACGTGACGGCCATTGCCGGAGACACCGCCCAGTTGCAGGAGATTTCCGGCATCGGCAAGAGCATGGCCGCGCATCTCAAAACGATTGCCGAGACTGGCACGCTGCCGCTGCGCGACGAGCTCATCGCCAAATATGGCTCCGGCATTCTCGACCTGCTCAAGCTCCCCGGCATGGGCCCCAAAACCATCGCCCTCTTCTGGTCCGCGGCAAAGATCGGCTCCATCGATCAGCTTGCCGAGGCCATCGAGGCCGGCAAGCTGGCCGGGCTGCCGCGCATGGGCCCCAAGCAGCTCGACAAGCTGCGCAAGGGCATCGAAGACTACCGGCGCAGCGCGGGCCGGTTCCGCATCGACGAGGCCGAGGACGCCGCGAACCGGCTTATCGAGTATCTGCTGAAGTTCGAAGGCATCGAACGCGTAACCCCGGCGGGCAGCTTGCGCCGTGGCCGCGAGACCTGCGGCGACCTGGACCTGCTGGTGACCGGGCCATGCTGCCAGCCGGAGCACACGGCGAAGGCCGTCGAGTACGTTGCCGCCTATCCAGGCCTGCAAAGCATCATCGCCAGGGGCGAAAACAAGGTCAGCTTCTACCTGGGCAACAGCATGCAGGTGGATGTGCGTCTGCTGCCCTCGCAGTCCTATGGCGCGGCGCTGCAGTACTTCACCGGATCGAAGGCCCACAACGTGAGCCTCCGCCAACGGGCGCTCAAGATGGGCTACACGCTCAGCGAGTGGGCTCTGGCGCGGCTGGACGATGAATCGGTGGTGGCCGCCGCGACCGAGGAAGAGATTTATGCCGCGCTGGGCATGGACTGGATGCAGCCCGAGATGCGCGAGAACCTGGGCGAGATCGAGGCCGCGGCCAGCCATTCCCTGCCCACGCTCATCGAGCTGGCCGATATTCGCGGCGACGTGCACATGCACACCACCGCCACCGACGGCCACAACTCCATCCGCGAGATGGCCGAGGCCGGCCTCGCCCGCGGCTACGCGTACATCGCCATCACCGACCACTCGAAAAATCTGGCCATGACCAACGGCCTGGACGAGAAGCGGGCCCTCGAACACATCAAAAAGATCCGCGAAGTGGACAAAGAGATGGAAGGCCGCATCCGCGTCTTTCCCGGCATCGAGGTGGACATCCTGGCCGACGGCGCGCTGGACCTCGACAACGAAGTCCTCGCGCAGATGGAGATCGTCATCGCCAGCGTGCACACCCGCCTCGACCAGCCACGAGACGAGATGACCGCCCGCGTCCTCCGCGCCCTCGAAAATCCCTACACGCGCATCCTGGGCCACCCAACCGGCCGCCTGCTGCTGCGCCGCGAGCCCTTCGCCATCGACATCGGCGCCGTCCTGCGCCGCGCGGCCGAGCTGGGCGTGGCCGTGGAGCACAACGCCGCCCCGGAGCGCCTCGACCTGAGCGACCGCGACCTGCGCCTGGCCAAAGAGTCGGGCTGCAGGATCGTCATCAACACCGACGCCCACGACACGCGGCATCTGGCCAAGATGACCTACGGCCTGCGCCAGCTCAAGCGCGCCTGGCTCGGCCCGCAGGATGTGCTGAACACCCGGGGAGCCGACGACTTCCTCGCCGCCCTACGCCCCCGCCCCTGAAGCAGCCACAACGGGATAGAGAATCTGCCCCGACAACGGTATACCCGTTTCCTGGGACCTGCCGTCTCAAGTACTACGCAAGCTGTTTAGCCTTAGCATCATTCTAGGCTGCAACGTGGCGATTTTGGTGGTTAGGCTGTTATAGGCCCTTTTGAAGGGTCGAGAAACGATAGAGCCTAGCTGAGTTATTGAGTAACAAGCTTCGTTGATTGACAACTGCCCTCTTCGAAATTCTCGGAATGGCAAAATGATCACCCACAAAGTTCTTGACAGCACTGATTCAAAATGCTTGACTTGTTGGAACTCAAAAAGTCCAGTCCTCTGATCGCATATGTCAACCAGAATCCAACTTTTCTGGAGTCACGACATGATACACCGCAAAAGCTTTTTTATCGTTTTCCTATTTGCACTGTTCTCCGTCAGTGTTAGGGGCCAAGAGATCGCCCAAGTTACGCCCCCTGAAGCAAATAGCTCAGCCACGCCTGAATGTAATTCAAATCTTCCCCGCAACAAAAAAGCAGAAAACCCTTCTATCTCATCGACTGCTCCTAGCCAGGCGGACCTGTGCATCACGATCAAAGACCTACCCGCAGCGACAGATGGCAGGGTTACCATAATCGCCCCAGACGGCAAAAGATCCCTTTTGAACAGGACGAGACTGATTCGAGGCGTACCGGGTGCGTATACGATCAGCGTTGACCCCGTTCCTGTGGGGCACGAATCCTACTACGCGATCGAACCTCACAGGGAGATTGTTGCAAGTCCAGGAACTACCACTCAGGTCACAATCGATTACTTCGACATAATTCCGGACACAACCAAAGTCCTTGATGAGGATGGCAGGATGAAGCTCAATGTCCGCCGCGAACCCAATGATGTATTTCACGTTACGACCGTAGGAAAGATTGCGCAGTCTCTTAAGCTGGGCGACATATTGGTTTCACAATGCACTCCCAGGCTCCAGGATGGATTGTTCATAAGAGTCACCAAGATAAGCAAAGACGGGCCGATGGTTATTGCTGAGGGGAATCTTGCGAATCTTGAGACAGCCATTATTCGCGGAAGGTTGATATACGATTCCGATGACCATGCGTCTATTCCATGCGAGAAAGAAGCTGTGGCCGGATTCCGGTCCGCGATTTGGAAAGTATCGCTTCCACGGATGGAAGAAACTGCGCTATCACTGACTTCTGAACCTCCTTCACCTCCGTGTCCAGCAGGCTCGCATACAATACACTTCCCCATTGCATATACGATTGACACAAGCAGCGATGTTAAAGCCGATGAGTCGGCAATCAACGATAAAGTCGGCACTCATTTGTCCGGCAACTTGACCTTATGCCCGCGAATGCTGATGGATGTCAGTTGGGGGGACTTCTCTCTGAACTCAGCACGCGTTAAGGCAACGATCCCTGAACAAGGACAGCTAACAATAAGTGCGGCGAATTCTGTATCCCTGCAAGCGCATAAGGAACTCAAGTCTTTCACACCCACTGAACCCTTCGTGGTATTCGTAGGCGATGTGCCCATTGTACTTCAGGCACAAATCACCCCCGTGGTGTGGGCGAGCCTGAGGTCGGAGACGAGCTTCGCTGTCGGCTTGGAAGAAGAGGCGCAGTTAACTGAAGGATTCGAGTATAACGATGGAACTTTGCACCGATTACACACATGGATTGCCCCCAGCTTTCGGGGAAAGTCTACTTATGCCCAAAACGTGACCGGTAAGCTCTCCATAGGGGCGAAGATCGGAGCTTTAGTGTATGGAACGCTGTTTCCCTATGTCACTCCCTCAGTGTTTGTTCTTGAAGAATATGGCCCGAGTGAGAAGGTTTCCGCCGGTTTAGCAGGGTCGGCCGGCTTGGATATAAAAATACTGGGAATGCATCACGGCGTCGAAACACCTGAATGGGATTTCTTCAAGCGGCCCATATGGCCCCGCCAAGGAAACAGCACCCCTTAGTCCGACAACAGTTTCCTTGATCACAAACGATTTAGCATGAGTAACTTTGAAACGAACGCGTATTTTACCGACTGATCCGTCATCTTCTCATGTCCACCCCTCCCAAATGACTGAACTGGCAAAGCGCTCATCGATTATGTAACTTGGTCACGTTCTTCACATTGCAGTCGCGGCCATGCTCACTGCATTCAACCCGGAGTGGACATCGGATTTCGTCAGCAAAGGCCGTCACACGGCGGCGCAAATTGTTGCTGCGCCGAAGCAAGTCGGGGGCGCACGACGGAAGATATAACCCGAGAATGGACGGATTCAAGTGAGCACATAGCCTTATGCTCGTTCGGAAGATTGATGCCCTGAAAACGCACAGGGTGAGGCAATCCACATAGGCTTAAAGTTACCAACAGTGAGAACTGCTCGCCGACGGATCGGGAACGACAAGTCGGCTTCTCGTCCATAATACCTACACAAGCACTGACGCCGCGGGCTTCGTTCCCTCGTCCCGCTGCAAATATCTCTTTCCGCGTCGCCCGGTTCCGGTATCTCTTCATCAGGGTCGGACAGCCTGCCCCGCAAGAACGCGCCTGGCTCGGCCCGCAGGACGTGCTGAATACAAAAGGAGTGAAGCAGTTTCTGGCGGCGCTGCGTCCAAGACCGTAGCCGAGATCCTGGCGCGGACGATAGCGCTTGCTTTCATGCGCCGGGTAACACCGGCGGGGCCTGCGCCGAAGGTAATGCGCCGGTTGCACCGAGCGGTGTGCAGCCCACGGTACGAAAGCCGCCCTGTACCCAGGAATCCCTCGCCGGGCCTATTGCAACAGAGCTAAGATAGGGGCGCTATGAGTCTGCTTCAGCAGTCGCCGCAGGAGCTGGACGACGCCGCCAAAGGCGAGTCGTTCACCAAAGGCACCAGCCACATTCTGATCGCGTCCATCGTGGCCGCGGTGGTGGTCACCATCGTGATCGCCATCTACGTGATTGCCGGCGAAAAGCCGCCGGTGGCGACCGGCCAGGTGCTGGACGTGTGGGCCCGGCCCACGCATGTGGTGACGCCGGGCTTCGACGCCAACGGTGATGCCCAGTCGCAGTCCACCTTTGACCAGGTGCTGGTGTTTACGCACGTACGGCTGCACAACCAGAGCAAGCAGCCGCTGTTTCTGCATGAGATTCTGACCAACGTCACGCTGCCCGACGGCACCCTGGACACCAGCACGGCCACGACCGCCTCGCAGTACGAGCGCTTCTTCCAGGCCTATCCGCAGTTTGCGCAGTGGCATGCGGCGCCGCTGGATACCTCGGACCTGACCCTCGATCCGGGGCAGACGGTGGAGGGCACCTTCGTGACCTCCTTCCGGCTGGCGAAGGATACATGGGACGCGCGCAAGGGGCTGGACTACACCTTCAACTTCCGCTACCAGTCCCCCATCAAGCTCACGCCCACGGTCGCGGTTATTGACCGCTAGGCGGTGCGCCCGCGGTCTTGGGCGTGGAGAGATACCCCGAAACCTGGTTCTTGGAGACGATCGTGTTCACCACGATCTCGTAGAGCGCGGGTTCGCGGCCGCTGTAGAACTGCAGCGGCTCGTCTACATTGCGGTCCTTCTTCTCGTAGCTGCGGTCGTCGGCGAATACCACGAGCGTGAACCGGCTCTTCTTCATGTCGGCCTTTTTCAGCTCCAGGCTCACCGTGCCCACCGGCTTCTTCTTGCCCTTGGTCAGCGTGAACTCGTAGTAGTTGCGGTCACCCTTGTGCTTCAGAATCTCAAGCTCGTCGTGGTTGCGCGCAATCAGGCTGGAGTGGTCGCTCAGGTCGCCCTTGATGGACTGCAACTGCGTTAGCGCCCCGGCTACGTCGTTCTGCGTCTTGCCCAGGTCGGTGCGGACGCCGCCCACATCGGACTTCACGTTGGTCAGGTCGCTTGAAACCTGGCTCACCTGCGCCGCGGTCTGCTTCTGCGCCGTCTCCAGGCGGCGGCTCTCCTGCTCCTGGCGCGCCACAATGGCGTTGGCCCGCTCGTCGAGCTGCTTCTGGGTCAGGCCCAGCGATTTGCCCAGCTCGTCGGTAGCCACCCGCAGTCGCGCGTTGGTCTCGCGCAGGTCGGCGGCCAGCTTGGCATTCTGCTGCGTGGCCTCGGTCAGCACGGTTTCCTGCCGGCTCATCCTGCCGCTCAGCATGTAGGTCCAGACCAGCCCGGCAAGCGCCAGGATCAGCGAGGCGGCAATCACCGTCAGCAATGCCCCGGAGTGCGTTCGGGGGAGATTCGCCTCAGGCTCGTCGCTCATGGATTCTTCCTCTCCGGCTAAGGCCAGCAGCCCCAGCCCGTTGGCTCATCCTATCTCGTTTGCGGCCCGGTACGGAATGGCTTTGTCGGTTCGTCCCGGCCCGCGGCCGGACCAGTATATGGGCCACTGGGGACAATCCCGCGCCCCCGCGCCGTGACAACCCTGCAATCGCTACGCTATAAAGAGATTTTGCCGCACTCTTTGCCGCGGACCCGTCAGGAGCGCCTGTTCGAGCTGCTTGAACATTGGACCGTGACCGGGGTGACTGCGTTTCCACCCAGGGCGCGATCGCACTCCCCTGATGGACCGCATTTCTCAGGCAGATTGCCGGAGATCGCGCTTCCGGCCGATACACAATTCAGCGATTCACTGCAGAAGAGGGAGCCAAAGGTCATGTCTACAGTTGTTGCCGGTAAGGGTCTGGAAGGAATTGTCGCCGCGAACTCCGGCATCTGCTGGATTGACGGTGAGGCGGGCGTGCTCGCCTACCGCGGCATCGATATCCACGAACTGGCCGAGAATTCGACCTTTGAAGAGACCACCTACCTGCTGTGGAACGGCCGCCTGCCCAGGGCCGACGAGCTGCGCGCCTTTCAGGCCGAGCTGGCCGCGGCGCGCGTGCTGGACCCGCGGGTGATCGACCTGCTGCGCAGCTTCCCCGCCAATGCCACTCCCATGGAAGTGCTGCGAACTGCGGTGTCGGCGTTGAGCTTTTACGACGCCGACGAAAAGGACAATGGCCACGATGCCAACGTGCGCAAGGCCTTCCGCCTCACCGCGCAGGTTGCCATGCTGGTCGCCGTCTATGACCGCATCCGCAAGGGGCTGGAGATTATCGCCCCCGACCGCTCCCTGAGCCACGCTGGCAACTTCCTGTGGATGCTCACCGGCAACAAACCCTCGGCAACCGCGACCCGCACCCTCGATATCGCCCTCATCCTCCACGCCGACCACGAACTGAACGCCTCCACCTTCGCCGCCCGCGTCATTGCCGCCACCCTCTCCGACATTCACTCCGCCATCACCGGCGCCATTGGCGCGCTGAAGGGCCCGCTGCACGGTGGCGCCAACGAGGCGGTGATGCGCCTGCTGCTGGCCATCGACAAGGACGGCGCCGACCCGGTGGAGTACGTCAAAGCCATGCTTGCGGCCAAGCAGAAGGTCTCCGGCTTTGGCCATCGCGTCTACAAGACCGAGGATCCCCGCGCCACCCACCTGCGCCGCATGAGCGAGCAGTTGGGCAAAGATGCGGGCAAGACCAAGTGGTTCGAGATGTCGCGGGCCATCGAGCTCTACATCAACAAGGAGAAGAAGCTCAACGCCAATGTCGACTTCTACTCCGCCTCGACCTACGCCATGCTGGGCATCGACATCGATCTCTACACGCCGATCTTTGCCGTGAGCCGCATCGCGGGCTGGTCCGCACACGTCATCGAGCAGCTCGACGACAACCGGCTCATCCGTCCCCGCGCCGACTATATCGGACCCGAGTATCCCTCGCCGTGGACTCCGGTCGATAAACGCGCCTGACGCGCCCATTGTAAGAATTTCTTTACGAATCCGCGTCTATCCCTTCAGACTAGCGCTACCGGCCGGGTTGGTCTCTCGCTCTGACGGCCTGCATTCCACGCAGTGCGGTCCGGCGCCGCCTTTGCGCGCAGCGGGCAGGTGCGCCCGGACCAGAAAAGGACACTGAGATGGCGTTTGGCCTGAGCCTTGCCGCGTTTACGCAGGCCCATGTGGTTGTCAGTCTGGTCGGCATCGTCTCGGGGCTGATCATGATCGCAGGCATGATCAGGGGCAAGTGCCTGGAGGGCTGGACCAAGACCTTCCTCGTCTCCACCGTGCTCACCTGCCTCACCGGCTTCCTGTTTCCCTTCCACGGTGTCACTCCGGCCATCGTTCTCGGCGTCCTCACGCTCATCGCCCTTCTGCTGGCGGATGTGGCGCTGTTCGGCCGCGAACTGAGCGGCCGCTGGCGCGGCGTCTTCGCCATCAGCGCTGTCGTGGCCGAGTACTTCAACGTCTTTGTGCTGGTGGCGCAGCTCTTCGCCAAAGTTCCGGCGCTCAAGGCCGTTGCGCCAACGCAGGCCTCGCCGCTCTTCGGCGCGGCGCAGTTGGTGGTGCTGGCGCTCTTCGTGGCGCTGGGCGTACTGGCGTTCAAGCGGCTGAAAGCGTAGACACCTTTATCAGGCGCAGAACTGCCGGTGGCGCGGGATCACGATTCCGTGAAACTATACCTCGTTCAGAGATGTCCAATTCTGTGAGAGGGTCATATGCATTTGCCATCTCGGCTCGCACTATTTGCGCTCGCAACACTCCTCGGAATGGGTGTGTCCGTATCCGCACAACCTGCGATCACAACGGATGATCCGTCTGCGGACAAGCCCATGCATCTGCTGATTCTCTTCTTTCCTGGAACTAGCCGTCCCAGCGATTCGGTTATCCTCAAAAGTCTGCAGGCTGTGCCATCGCAAAGCTGGTTGGTCAACGTGGAACGCGCCGATGGAAACATGACCGGCTATGCGGACAAAATGTCTCTGAGAAGAGCTCTAGACGCATCGTCTGCTTCGGATCCTGCTTTTGAGCGGAGTGTCGGCAAAGCGCTGCTTGACCTCAAACAGCATCCACAGAACAGTGTGCTTGTCATCGATCTCGCTGGGTCGCACCGTACCGGCCTCCGTGCGTGGGCAGAACCCATAGTTCAGGCACATGTGCCGGTTTACCTGGTCGACGGTGGCAAGAAGATGCAAGTGGCCTACAACAATTCCTGGGGTTCCATGAATGGTCCAACTCCCGACACCAATAACTTTGGCTATGAGGTGGTGACGAAGAAAGGACGGTATTTCAAGAATGGCCTCGTGCACGAAGTCAAGCTGAAGGACGCTCTCAAGGATGTCGTGAAATACGGGGCTCACGGGTTCACGATGCAGTCAGCCCAGACACACTAACTATTTCTTCGTTTCCTGTTCTTGCTTCTCCCACATCCGGTAAAGTCCCCAGGCGGCCAGTGTGCTGGCATCGGCGATGGTGCCGTCCAGCATCATCCGCTCAAAGTCTTCGATGGCCACGCTGTGCACGGTCAGGTCGTGCTCCTCGGCGTCACGGTCCGTGGTTGATTGGGTCAGCCCGGTGGCGAGATACACATGTTGTTTCTGCCTGGCAAAGCCGTAGGCGATCCAGAGCGTGCCGAGATACGTCATCTCCGCGGCTTCGAGACCGGTCTCCTCGCGCAGCTCGCCGCGGGCCAGCTCCTCGGCGTTGTCGATCTCCATCTCCCATCCGCCCTGCGGCAGCTCCAGCGCGCGCTGCTGGATGGTGTAGCGGAACTGCTCGACCAGCCATACGCGGTCCTGATTGTCGGCGCGGTTGATGGGCAGGATGATGGCGCACTCGTCCTTGTCGACCACGCTGTAGATGCCTTTCTGGCCGTTGGAGCGGAGAATCTGGTCCTCGCGCAGGCGCAGCCAGCGGTTGCGGTAGATTTCACGGCTGGAGAGCGTGGTGATCGACGGCGAATCGTTGGGCGCGTGCATGCGGCCTCCCTGACTTCGACCTTAAACGCGGCAGGGCAGGGCCGCAATGAGAGAACCATGAATCAGCGGGCGCGCAGGCGATACTCGCGCAGCCGGCCCACCAGCGACGCCGGACCGCTGACCGAGAGATGCACCAGGTTGCCCTCGTAAGCGCGCGTGTGCACCACCATGCCCGCGTCGATGGCGGCCAGCACCGCGCCTTCGTTCTGCGGCACGCGCAGCTCGGCCTCGACCACGGGGTCCGAGTGCAATGCGCGGTCGATGGCCGCGAACAGCGCGTCAATGCCCTCGCCGGTGAGCGCGGAAAGCGCCACCGCGCCCTCCGTATCCGGAGAGCCGAGCAGCGATGCGCGGTGGTCCCCGTCGAGCAGATCGACCTTGTTGAACACTTCGATGCGCGGCTTGCGCAGGGCATCGAGTTCGCCCAGCACCTTCTCCACCTGGGCCTTCTGCTCCTCGCCGTAGGTCGAAGCCGCGTCGCGCACATGCAGCAGCACCTCGGCCTGCTCCACTTCCTCGAGCGTGGCGCGAAAGCTCGTAACCAGCGTGTGCGGCAGGTTGCGGATGAAGCCCACCGTGTCCGACAGCAGCACCTTGCGGCGGCTGGGCAGCTCGATGGCTCGTAATTTCGGGTCGAGCGTGGCGAACATGCGCGCGGACTGGTGCACATGCGCGCCGGTGATGCGATTGAAGAGCGTGCTTTTGCCCGCGTTGGTATAGCCGACAAGGGCCACCGTGGGCACCGGCACCGCCTCGCGGCGCTGGCGCTGCTGGCGGCGCACACGGCGCACTGCGTCGAGATCGCTCTTGAGCTGGTCGATGCGCCGCTGGATGCGGCGGCGGTCGGTTTCGAGCTGGGTTTCACCGGGGCCGCGGGTACCGATGCCGCCGCCGAGCTGCGACATGGCCTTGCCGCGCCCGGTGAGCCGGGGCAGCATGTACTCGAGCTGCGCCAGTTCCACCTGCAACTGGCCCTCGCGAGTGCGGGCGTGCCGGGCAAAGATGTCGAGGATAAGCTGCGTGCGGTCCAGCACGCGGCAGGGCAGCGCTGCTTCCAGGTTGCGCAATTGCGTCGGCGTCAGGTCGTGATCGAAGAGCACCAGATCGGCCTGCGTCGACGCGGCGATGCCCGCGATCTCCTCCACCTTGCCCGCGCCAACAAGCGTGGCGGGATCGGGCTTCGGACGGCGCTGCAATAGCTCGGCGGCAACTTCTCCGCCCGCGCTCAGCACCAGCTCGCGAAACTCCGCCAAAGACTCCTCGGCGTCCATGCCGGGGCCGGGCAGCGGCTCAAAGGATTGCGCCGAAGAGGCGGGGCTTTCGTCCTCGCTCCGCACCGCGGCTGCACGCGCCGCTGCAGCGCCGCCGCGGTTGAGCGCGCGGCCGCGAAAGTCCACGCCCACCAGCACGGCGCGTTCTGCGCCATGCCGCGGACCGGACTGCGGAGAAAAAGACTGCCTGCCCCGGCGGCTCGGCCGGGCGCGGTCTTTCTCACCTGCCAATGGAGAGCGCTCCCCGATCTAACGCTGCTCTGCCGTGGCCGCGGCAGGAGCCGGCGCGGGAACCGCGGCCGGGCCCAGACCGGTGTGCGTCGAACCGGGGCGATGCTCCGAGTGCATCACGCTGCGGTTGCTCACCACGGTGGAGATTGCGTGCTTGAAGATCAGTTGCTCCTGGCTGTTGTTCTCGAGCAGTACCGAGTACTTGTCGAAGGAGCGGATCTTGCCTGTCAGCTTGACACCGCTGACCAGGTAGATCGTGATCGGGGTCTTGTCTTTGCGAACGGTATTCAGGAAAGTGTCCTGAATATTCTGTGCCGGCTTGTTTTCCATTGCCGATCTCCTGCTTGCCTAGAGTGGGGGTGTACGGCGCCATCGTTCTGCACCGTCATCGTGAAAAAACAAATCCACACGGGGTCGGTTTCGGAACTCCCGAAGCCGCCGGGTCCCGCAATGTGTCCACAATAGCGGGGTTCAGTGGCGTTTTCAACTCCGCCGGCGCAGACCGGCACTCCAAAACCCGGAGTGGGACTGCGCTCCGGACCCGGCTGCTACGATACTGGGGTGCCGGAACCCGCTCATCCTGCCGTGCCCATGCTCGACCTGAAACGCCAGTACCAGCCCCTGCACGACGAGTTGCTGGCAGCCCTCGGGCATGTACTCCAGACGCAGCAGTTTATCCTCGGTAAGCCAGCAGCGGCCTTTGAAAGCGCCGCCGCCGCCGCACTGGGCGTTGCCCATGCCGTTGGATGCTCCTCGGGCACGGACGCGTTGTGGCTGGCCCTGGCAGCGGCCGGAATCGGCCCCGGCGATGCAGTTATCACCACTCCTTTCAGCTTCTTTGCTTCGGTCAGCGCCATCCTGCGCGCCGGGGCCACGGCGCTGCTGGCGGAGATCGATCCGGCGACCTTTAACCTTGATCCCAAAGCAGTTAGCGTTGTTCTGGATGGGCAGCGCGGCACGGCTGTCAAGGCCATTCTTCCGGTGCATCTCTACGGCCAGCCGGCGGATTGCACCGCCTTGGGGCAGATGGCCCGCGAGCGGAGCCTCAAGCTGATCGAGGATGCCGCCCAGGCCTGGGGCGCGGCCTGGCAGGGCGCTCCCGTGGGCGGGCTGGGCGATGCCGCCGCCTTCAGTTTTTACCCCACCAAGAACCTGAGCGCGGCGGGCGACGCCGGCATGATCTCCACCAACAGCGACAGGCTGGCCGAGCGCGCGCGGATGCTGCGCCAGCATGGCATGCGCCGCCGCTACCACCACGACGAGCTGGGCTGGAACGCCCGCCTCGACGGCTTTCAGGCGGCGTTACTTTCGGTCAAGCTCAAGTACATTGACGGCTGGAACGAGGCCCGGCGCAGCGTCGCCCGGCGCTATGACACCCTGTTTCGCGCCGCCGGACTGGCCGAGGCCGGACCCTATCCCGCCAGAGGCATCGTGCTGCCCCATGAAGTCCCCGGCTCGCGCCACGTCTGGCACCAGTATGTGATCCGCACCGCCCGCCGCGACGCGATGCGCGCCTTCCTCACGGAGCGAAAAATCGGCTCCGAGATCTACTACCCGGTGCCGCTGCACCTGCAGGAGGCGCTAAAGCCGCTGGGCTACAAAGAGGGCGACTTTCCCGAGGCCGAGCGCGCCGCGCGCGAGGTGCTGGCGCTGCCCATCTTCCCCGAGCTGCGCGAGGACGAGCAGAAGATTGTCGTGGATGCGATTGCGGCGTTCCTGAGCTAA